>JAJYAE010000419.1 GCA_021779695.1 Acidobacteriota bacterium
CGGCGCGCGCGCTACAGCCAGGTCGCCGTCCCACGTCGCAATGGTGCGAACTCGCGTTCGCCGGCCCGAAGGCAGCGCCACCACCTCATCGCCAGGCCGCACCGTACCTGCGTTGATCTGTCCAGCAAAGCCACGAAAATCCTGGTGTGGTCGCACCACGCGCTGCACGGGAAATCGCAGTCCCGCATGCGAGCGTTCGATCGCCAGCGGCACGGTCTCCAGCAACTCCAGCAGGCTCGGCCCGCTGTACCAGGGAGTGCGCTCACTGCGCTGCACCACGTTGTCGCCCGCCAGTGCGCTCACCGGAACCACACGCAGGTCAGGGATCTCAAGCTGCTTTGCCAGCGCCTCCAGCGCACGGCTGTGCTGAACAAAAACCTCTTCTGAGAAGCCGACCAGGTCCATCTTGTTGATCGCCGCAATCACCACGGGAATCCCCAGCAGCGATGCAATGCAGGCATGCCGCCGCGTCTGGTCCAGAATGCCTTTGCGCGCATCGACCAGCACAATCGCCACATCTGCCGTGGACGCACCCGTCGCCATGTTGCGGGTGTACTGCTCATGCCCCGGCGTATCCGCAATGATGAACTTGCGCTTCGCCGTTGAAAAGAACCGATACGCCACATCAATCGTGATGCCCTGTTCCCGCTCCGCGCGCAGCCCGTCCGTCAACTGCGCAAAGTCAATTTCGGCGTTGTGCGTCACCGCGCGCACATGATCGTCGTACACATTGCGCGAGTCGTAGAGCAGTCGGCCAATGAGCGTCGACTTGCCGTCGTCCACACTGCCCGCCGTGCTGAAGCGCAGCAGGTCTTTCGCGCGCTCAGCCGCAAGTTGTTCTTCAATGCGCAGGTCGATTTCATCCGGTTCCAGTACCGCCGCTGCACCCCAAGTCGAATCCGCCATTAGAAGTAGCCCTCGCGTTTCTTCATCTCCATCGATCCATCCTGATCGTGGTCGATAATGCGGTTCGCCCGCTCCGAGTTCCGCATCTGCGTCAGCTCGGCGATAATCTTCGGCACGGAATCGGCATCTGACCGAATTGCGCCCGTGCAAGGGCTGCAACCCAGCGAGCGCAGCCGGCACTTCACCCATTGCTCTTCGCCCGGCAATCCCTTCACAAAGGGCTGCTCCAGCGGAATCAGGCTGTCACCACGCACCAGCATCTGCCGCTCTTTGGCCAGATACAGCGGGACAATCGGAATCTTTTCAAGGTGGATGTAATGCCAGATGTCCAGTTCCGTCCAATTCGACAGCGGAAAGACGCGAATGCTCTCGCCCTGCCCGATACGGCCATTGAAGAGGTTCCACAGCTCCGGCCGTTGATTCTTCGGGTCCCACTGCCCCGCGCTGTCGCGGAATGAGAAGATGCGTTCCTTGGCACGCGACTTCTCTTCATCGCGCCGCGCTCCGCCAAAGGCCGCATCAAATCCGTACGCACGCAGCCCATCCAACAGCGCCTGCGTCTTCAGCAGTCCGCAGCAGCGCTGGGTGCCTAGTTGCACGGGATTTGCGCCCTTGGCAATCGCTTCTTCATTGCGCCACACCAGCAGCTTCACACCCAGCTCGGCGGTATAGCGATCGCGAAAATCGATCATTTCGCGAAACTTGAAGCCCGTATCCACGTGCAGAAGCGGAAAGGGAATCGGCGCCGGATAGAATGCCTTTTGCGCCAGGCGCAGCATCACCGACGAATCCTTGCCAATGGAATACAGCATCACCGGCTTTTGAAACTCCGCCACCACCTCGCGGATGATGTGGATGCTCTCGGCCTCCAGCAACTGCATGTGATTCAGCCGCTCCGCCGTGGCGATGCGATCCTGCACGTCCTCGCGCCTCCATGCGTTGTGCGCTGTGTCCACTTTCTGCGCAAGCCCGTTGGGCTCGCCTGCGATCGCTGTCATGCAATCTCTCCGTTTGAATGTTTTGTGAGGGGAAAAGAAAAAGCCCGCGTCAGCTAGATGGCTGCGCGGGCGTTCTGGGATAGGTCTGAGTCTTAAAAGGTCTTGCTTTATCCCACAATCCGGCGCAGCACGCGACACCGCATGCAACAACAAACCGGAGTGAGACACAAACTCATGTCTCTACTGTACAAGCAGTCCACTCTGCGGTCAATCGGCTCTTTCGTGCGGCTCATTGCCGTGCGCGTCCGTCATAACGTCCAATTCCCGCTGCTACAATCAATTTTGCCGCAATGCGCACTCTTTCAATCGCTTGCAGCATCGTATAGTCAGGCCATCACGATGACTCTCCGCCTTTTTAATACCCTCACGGGACAGATGGACGACCTGGTCCCTTCGGACGGCCAGACCCTGCGCATGTACGCCTGCGGTCCAACGGTCTATGACTACGGCCACATCGGCAACTTCCGCACCTTCCTCCAGGTCGATGTCCTGCGTCGCACCCTCCAGTTGATGGGCATGAAGCTGCAGCACGTCATGAACATTACGGACGTGGATGACAAGATCATCCGCAACGCAGCCGCCGCAGGCATCCCCATCAGCGACTACACACCGCGTTACGTCGATGCATTCTTTGAAGATCTCGATGCCCTCCGCGTCGAGCGCCCGGAGCAGATTGCCCGCGCGACTGAGAACATCGACCGCATGGTGGCGCTGATTCAGAAGCTTGCCGAGGCAAAGGCTGCCTACCAGACCGAAGACGGCTCGTGGTACTTCCGCCTCTCCGCATTCCCTGAGTACGGCAAGCTGAGCAAGAAAGACCTGAGCGGCATGGAGGATGGCGCGCGCGTCGACGTGGACGAGTACGAGAAGGACTCCGCGCGCGACTTCGCTCTCTGGAAGGCCGCCAAGCCCGGCGAGACCGCATGGGATACGCCGATTGGCCGCGGCCGTCCCGGCTGGCACATTGAGTGCTCCGCCATGTCCATGGCCTATCTGGGAGACAGCTTTGACCTCCACGCGGGCGGGGAAGACCTGATGTTTCCGCACCACGAGAACGAGATTGCGCAGAGCGAGACCGTCACGCACAAGCCCCTCGCGCTCCACTGGATGCACGTGCGCTTCCTACTCGTCGATGGCCGCAAGATGGCCAAGAGCGAAGGCAACTTCTACACGCTGCGCGATCTGCTGCTGCGCGGCTACAAGGCCTCCGCGATTCGCCTCGCGCTGATCTCGGTGCCTTACCGTCACCAGCTCAACTTTACTTTCGACGGCCTCACAGAAGCCACTAACGCCATTGAGCGCCTGCGTACCTTCCGCGAGCGCCTGATGAAGAGCGCCTTCGCGGACGGTTCCAATCCCGCCATGAAAGCCGCTGCGGAAAAGGCGCAGGCCGAATATATGGCCGCGCTACGCAACGACCTGAATACCGCGGAAGCCCGCGCGCCAATCTTCGATCTGGTTCGCACGGCAAACACTGCGATCGACCAGGGCCAGTTGCTCGCGTG
>JAJYAE010000420.1 GCA_021779695.1 Acidobacteriota bacterium
TGAGAACGTAAGAGGAGTAACACACGCCGTGCTGGCGACTCAAAAGAAAACCGAACTGATTCAACGCTTCCGCACCCACGATTCGGATACAGGTTCCCCTGAGGTCCAGATCGCAATTCTGAGCGAACGGATTGGCGAACTGACAGAACATTTCAAGACGCATAAGAAGGATCACGCCTCCCGGCGCGGTCTTCTGATGCTGGTCAGCAAGCGCCGCCGCCTTCTGGATTACCTGAAGACACATGACTCCGACCGTTATCGCGACGTGATCGGCAAGTTGGGTATCCGCAAGTAATAAGAAAGCTGACTTTGACTCGGAAGCGCCAAGACCGGAATCTGGTCACGGCCCCTATTCGATTCTGGACCAGGGGCCTAGGTGTACCTGACGAGACGACCCTGCAGAATGGGCCTGCACATTGCCATCGGCCGTGTGCAGGCTTTTCGCGCGTCAGGAGCGGTTTTGAACCCTGCGCGCGAAAAGGAATCGGCAGTGTCCCGGCAGAAGAACCCGCGATCATTGAATCCAGCGCTCCAACTCTCACAAGTTTCCCAAGCGAACAAACGAAACGAGGACATTATGTCGACAAAGCATGAAGTGACCGCCGAGCTTGCGGGCGGCAAGCGCCTGGTCTTTGAGACCGGACGAATGGCGAAGCAGGCATCGGGTGCAGCATTGGTTTCATCCGGCGAAACTGTGGTCCTGGCAACCGCCGTTGCCTCTCCTGATCCGCGCGAAGGCATAGATTTCTTTCCGCTCACGGTGGACTACCGAGAGTACACCTATGCGGGTGGCCGCATTCCCGGAGGGTTCATCAAGCGGGAGGGACGCCCAAGCGAGAAAGAGATCTTGACCGCCCGCCAGATCGATCGCCCCATTCGCCCTTTGTTTTCCGATGGTTTCCGAAACGAGACGCAGGTCATCGCGCTTGTCTTCTCGGCAGATAAGGAGAATGATCCCGACGTCATCGCCATTAATGCGGCCGCTGCAGCCGTAGCGCTTTCAGACATTCCATTTGGTGCGACGGTGGGTGCGGTCCGCGTGGGCCGCGTTCAAGGCGAGTTCGTCATCAATCCGACCTATTCTGAGCGCGCAGAGACCACCGTCAACATCATGGTTGTTGGGCACAAAGATGGCATTGTGATGATTGAATCGGGCGCCAAAGAAGAGTCCGAAGAGGTCATTCTTTCTGCGATTGAGTTTGCACACTCAGAGATTAAGAAGATTGTTGCAGCCATTGATGAACTGGTGAGCAAGGCAGGCAAGCCCAAGCGCGCCTTCACGGCTCCTGAATTTGACGAGGCCTATTACGCGGAACTCAAGGCGAAAATCGGCGATCGCCTGAAGGATGCCCTCGATACGAAGAAACATGGCAAGACCGAAAGCTATTCGCTTATCAAGCAGATCAAGGATGAGCTTGCCGCCGCACTTCCGGCCGATGATCCTGCGGCCAAGAAAAAGCTTGGTACCTACTACGAGCACCTTCGCGAGCGGCTCTTCCGGGAACAGGTGACCAAGGACCGCATCCGTCCGGATCGCCGGGCCTTCGACGAAATCCGCGCGATCACAATCGAAACGGGCGTTCTTCCTCGCACGCATGGTTCAGCCCTTTTCACACGCGGTGAGACGCAAGCACTTGTGACCGCAACACTCGGAACCGCTGATGAGGGGCAACGGCTCGAAAGCTACGAAGGGGAGCAGAAGAAGAACTTCATGCTTCACTACAACTTTCCGCCGTTCAGCGTTGGAGAAACAGGGCGTATGACGGGCGTCGGACGCCGGGAGGTAGGCCATGGAGCTCTCGCAGAGCGCGCGGTTAGCGCCGTGCTGCCCAATGCAGATGAGTCGCCGTACTCCATGCGCGTTGTCTCGGACATTCTTGAATCGAACGGTTCGTCTTCCATGGCGTCTGTGTGTGGCGCCAGCCTGGCCCTGTACGATGCGGGAATCCCACTCAAGGGAGCCGTTGCCGGCGTAGCAATGGGCCTGGTGAAAGAAGGCGACGATTACGCCATCCTCACCGATATCGCCGGTGCCGAGGACCATTACGGCGACATGGACTTCAAGGTGGCGGGAACCCGCAAGGGTATCACTGCCTTGCAGATGGACATCAAGATTGGTGGGCTCACACGGCAGATTCTCCAGGAAGCAATGGAACAGGCGCGCCGTGGACGTCTCTTCCTCTTGGACAAAATGGACGAGGTGCTGAGCGGACCGCGCCAGGAACGCTCCGCCTACGCGCCGCGCATCGAGACCGTTCAGATTCCGACCGACAAGATTCGAGATCTCATCGGAAAGGGCGGTGCCACGATTCGCAGCATCGTGGAGCAGACAGGCGCCAAGATCGACGTTGATGATACGGGCAAAGTGAGCGTCGCTTCGTCGGATGCCGCAGGCCTCCAAAAAGCTCTGGAGATGATCGGCAATATCACTGCAGTTCCAGAAGTCGGCAAGGTTTACTTGGGTAAGGTAGTTCGCTTGGCTGAGTTTGGTGCCTTTGTCGAGCTCTTCCCGGGTACCGACGGCCTCTTGCACATCTCAGAGATTGCCGAGCATCGCGTGAAGGACGTAAAGGATGAGTTGCGCGAAGGTGACCAGGTGATGGTCAAGGTCTTGGCAATTGAAGGTAACCGGATCAAGCTGAGCAGGAAAGCGCTCATCAAGGAGCAAAAGGCAAAGCTTGCGCAGGCCGCACCTCAAGAGGCCCCGGAAACCGCTCCCGCCGCACCGACATCATCGCGTCCTGCAAATGAATTTGACGAACGCCAGCCGCGCTCCAATCAAAGCACGATCATGATTGAGGGCGGGGAAGACTTTGAAGACGATGAGGAGGGCGAGGAGCTCGACGAAGAGAATGAGCCGAACTTCAATCGCGCGGATCCATTCCCGGTCGCAGCGGGTCAGCAGGCTGGCCGTCCCGCACCCAAGAACAATCGGCGGCGTCGGCGGCGCGGTGGACGCGGCCCAAGCGGCGGCGGACACAGCTAAAGAACGATTGGCGTTTTGTAACAGACAAATTAGACCAGTCGACTCAACTTACAAATCAAAGGAGGCTCGGGAGATTTTCCCGGGCCTCTTTTGCACTTCCAAATAGTCAGCGTTAGATGCGCACTGGAACACGCGACGGATCGCTTGATCGGGGCTGAGTCAGGCAGTGCCAACTGACGCCAATTGGCTTATCCAGTGACTTCAACTGTAGGACCTACGCATGTGGATTCGCTTTCCGGCTGTGCTCGATCTGGGCGTGGTGTCTGACCAAGCTCTTGTTTATCTCGATACATCTGCCGGTCTGCTGCGATGCAGAGAGCTTCCAAGCTGGTAGCGTCCTCTGGAAACACTGCGACGCCAATGCTTGCGCCGACGACGACCGAAATGTCCTCAGCTTGAATTGGCTTCGCGAGAAGC
>JAJYAE010000421.1 GCA_021779695.1 Acidobacteriota bacterium
CTTGCCTACGCCGGGCTCGCCGATAAGCACCGGGTTGTTCTTGGTGCGGCGGCAGAGAATCTGAACCACACGCTCGAGTTCGCCATCGCGCCCGACAAGCGGATCCAGTTGTCCGTCCATCGCAGACTGCGTCAGGTCGCGGCTGAACTCGGCCAGCAGGCTGGACTCGCGCTGGCGCTGCTGCTGCGGAGCCTTTTCCTGCGTCACACGGGTCAGCTCGTCGCGAATCTGCGCGAGCTTCAGGCCGCGCTCCTGCAAGATTTCGGCGGCAAAGCACTTCTCTTCGCGCAGCAGGCCCAACAGCAGATGTTCAGTACCGATGTGCTTGTGCCCCAGACGCTCTGCTTCTTCCGCGGCATAGGCCAGCACGCGCTTGCACTCATTGGAAAGCGGCAGATCAACCGACGTCGAGACTTTCTCGCGAATCGTGGTGTGGGCCTCAATCTGCTTGCGGATGGATTCGACCGAAGCATGCGAGCGTAAAAAACGGTTGGTTAACGCCTTGTCCTCGCGCAACAGGCCGAGCAACAGATGCTCAGTCTCGATATAGGGCGAACCAAACTGGCTGGCCTCATACCGCGCAAAGAAGATCACGCGCCGTGCCTTCTCCGTATAGCGTTCGAACATGATGTTCTCCCTTTGCTTCCAGGCTTTCGGTGAGAGTAGCTGTCCGCTGCCTTGCCGGCCTCAGCCCAACCCGCTCGCGCCCTTCTTTTTCACTTGCGCCGCCGAAGGCCTCTAAGGAAAATCCTGTGCGCCTTCGAACGGCTCTTTGGGATGGTTGCGGCTGGTTGTCCGCTTCGCGTCCCCGATCAACTCAATTCATCGGAAACTCCCACCCTACGCTCGCCTGTCTGGATGGAACTTGCGCTCCAGTTTCCCAGACCTGCTACTTCTTCAGACTCAAAAACCGGCCGGCTTGATGCACTTTCGTACCTCTTCCGGTATAAAGATTCCGCCTCAGGATGCACTCCCCAAAGCGGCAAGGCGTCCGCGCTCCAGACGCAGAGTCCGCGCACAGCGCGCGGCAAGGTCTACATTATGCGTCACTACAATCGACGTCAGTCCATGGGTGGCGTGCAGCCGTTCCAGCAGATCAAAAACCCGGCCCGCCGTCGCTTCATCCAAATCGCCGGTAGGCTCATCTGCAAGCAACAGCTTTGGCTCGCCCACCAGCGCGCGGGCCAGCGCGATGCGCTGCTGCTCGCCGCCGGAGAGCTCGCCTGGCCGGTGCTCGCTTCGATCTTCCAGACCCACCTCCTGCATCCATTTAGATGCCGTGGCCAACGCCGTGCGTCGATCCTGCCCGCGCGCCAGCAATGGCATCGCAACGTTTTCCAGTGCCGTGAACTCCGGCAACAAATAATGAAACTGCCACACGTAGCCGATGGTGCTATTGCGAAAGGCTGCCGCCTGCCGCTGCGTCAGTTCGGCCACATTGGTTGAGGCGCAGTGTACCGTCCCCGCCGTAGGGGTATCAAGAGCGCCCAAAATGTGCAAAAGTGTGCTCTTTCCCGCGCCGGACTGGCCCACAATGGCCACCAGCTCGCCGGGATCCACATCCAAATCGAGGCCGTGAAAGAGTGTGAGGCTGCCGCGTGCGGTTGAGTACGTCTTTTCCAGCCCGCGCACCTGAATGATTGCCGTCCCCTCCGTCGCGCGTGCCTCCGGGTTCCGCTGGGTGCGGGAGACCGGAGTGGCAGCCGCTGAAGGGGTAAGTTTCATTCGATGCATCCATTCTATCGTGTGAACGCGAAATACCATGCAAAAGTCGCGCTCGGTCTAACTTGCTTTCGATGGAGCAGTTTAGGCGCGGGTCAACGGGTCATGGGGCTTGACAACAAATCCACAGCCGGGTTGAGACGCGCGATGCGGCCATTGGGGCCGACGACAAAGGGCAGCGACAGGGCATTCCAGTTGCCGTTGTCGAGGGGCTGCCAGGTGCGGCCATCATCGCGCGAGATGTCGGAGCCGTTGGTGCCGACCGTGATCCAGGCCTTCACTGACTTCGACCACTGGACTGCGGAGCGGTAGCCGTGAGGTGGGATGGTGGAGGCGGTCCAGTGAAGACCACCGTCGGTGGAGTAGGCGGCTGTGCCGGTGGAGTCGTTGGGCTTGGTGTAGTCGCCGCCGACGGCGATTCCCTTCTTCCGGTCTATGAACCAAAGGGAAAAGATACCTGCGGACTCAGTTCCACCTATCATCGGAACCGAAACTCTTCCACATGGATCATTCGGAATACCTGATACCAGAAGCGGAGACAGGAGAACTGAGGCACCGGCCTTGCCCCCGACACCAAGAATGTAGCGGCGCGAACCGAAGATGAAGACGGACGTATCACTGGCGGCAAACGCTGCTTGTCCTTCCTGCGCCACGCACCCGCCGTCATCGATAAACCAACCATGCCCAAGAATCATCACAAAGGTTTGAAAGCGGTGCTTGACGGGATCGCCAATCACAACTCCCGTGTGCTCATCGCCGATCGCAAATCCGAAGTCCCCGTGCTGGAAAGCAACTGCATCCCAGAACCCATCCTTTTCAGAATTCGCAAGAGCTAGCTTCCATGTTTTGCACCCATCCTCCGTCTTGTACAAGCGGCTCTTGTCTCCCGGTCCTGACGCCATCACAATCGCTGTCTGCGCATCCCATGCCTGCACGCCGCGAAAGTCCAGAGTTGCACCGTCTTTGTCCGCGTCGGGCGTGGCGCAGCGGGTCCAGTGCGCGCCGCCATCGACGGTCCGCATCACCGTGCCGCCGGTTCCGCTGGCCCAAGCCACCGTCCCATCCACCGAGTCGATGCCTCGCAGCCCCGCCGTCGTGCCCGAGTCC
This sequence comes from Acidobacteriota bacterium, assembly GCA_021779695.1. Next base: position 2,830 of record JAJYAE010000421.1, read on the forward strand.
TGCATCTTCCAGACAGGCTGCGTCGGCTCGGCGCTCTGGCCGGCTGGCATCTGCGGGCTGGGCGCGGACTGCGCATACAGCGAGGCGGCAGCCAGCAAAAGGGCCAGAAGGCTCGAAGTGCCAGCGTTTTGCATGGCAGGAAGTATAGACCGTTCACCGCGAGGCAAGGGCAGCCACGACAACCAGATGGATCGTGTTTGCGGTCACTTTGCGATTCCAGCAAAAGGCTGGATAATGGATTTACCGGTGAAATTTTTTCAATCCATCTATTGGGCGGGGCTCGCCACAGCCCTGGCGCTAGGCGTGTGTCCGGCGAGCGGGCAGGAATCACGGTACGAGCTTTTTCGCGGGCACAACGCCGAGATGGCGAAGGTGCAGCCCGCGTGGATGGGGCCGCTGATTCAATCGGACGCGCGGCTCTCGCAGGCTGTGCGCGTCTCCATCTCCAAGTCCACCTGGCCCAACGCCGAGACGATCAGCTACGGCAACAACCACGGCATTAGTCTACTGGCGGGCACGCGTCTGCAGTTTGACATGGACCCGCCGTCGTTCTTTCGCAACCACTCCAGC
>JAJYAE010000086.1 GCA_021779695.1 Acidobacteriota bacterium
CCAGACCTTTGAACTGCATGCGCTGCCGGGCAACAAGCATCCGCTCTTCGACGATCTGCAAGCCTTCAGCAACGGCTACGGAGGCGATCCGAATAATCTGACCAAGATGGACGTAACGAAGAACAAGATCTACGAGTTCTCCGGCATGTTCCGTCGAGATCGGCAATACTTCGACTATGATCTGCTGGGCAATCCGAATGTTCCCGGCGGACAATCCATACCCATCGGACCCGCCGCCGCGCCCACGGGAAGCTTTGCATGGCCGCAGGTGGATCAGTCTCCATTTCTTTTCAACACGGTTCGCCGGATGACGGATACCAGTCTGACTCTCTTTCCGGTATCCAAGGTGACCTATCGGTTTGCATATTCGCAGAACATCATGCAGGGGCCGTCTCTGACGCCCAGTGGTTATCAAATCGCCGGATCATACGCCATTCTTGTACAGGAATTTCAGCGCAACAGCACCGACGATTTCACTGGGGCCATCGACTGGAAGCCGCTCGCGGATACCAAGCTCACGTTCGAGGAACAGGTCGATCATTACAAAGGCGACTCGTACTTCATGGCCGACCCGAGCTCCTTCAACGTGCAGGAAGCGGACGGAACGCGTGTCGCCCTTCTGGCCAGCTACTTTAACCTCACGCCCTACAACAGCAGCTCTTGCAACGCAAACAGCATGGGCGGCACACCGCTTCTTTCGGCGCCTCAAACACCGGGTGGCCTGCCGGTGGTGAACCCTGCCTGCGCCGTATTGGTCAGCTATACGCGCACGCAGCCCACGCGGGTCCTGCTTCCAACGGAGATCTTCCGCATGCAGAGCTCGAGTATCCGGAACATTTCGATGGACGGAGATTTCCGGTACACCCAGGCCAACATGAACCTGCCCAGCTACTACGACAGCTTCCAGGGACTGAACAAGACTCTGCGTACGCAGTCGATCAGCGCCACAGCATCCGCCAAGCGTGCCGTGGTGGCAGCCGACTATGGCGTGGTCTGGAAGGCGTCGAAAAGCGTCAGCATCGCCGACCAGGTGAACTACTGGACGGTGCACCAGCCGGGAACGGCAACCATGACCAACGAGGTGTCGCAGTCGACTCCGGCGACGGCCGGGAACGAGACCATCAACTATACCGGCCTCGCGACGGCAACAACCGCAGCGGGTGGCAGCACGCTAGAAGGAAGTGGAAAGGTGGGCACACCTCTGCCGGATTACTTCGGCCAGAGATTTGTCATCAACAACTTCATCGTGACCTGGGATGCCTCGTCTCGCGCGAGCTTCTCACTCACTTATCGCTATCGCACGCACCAGATTGGCGAAGGCATTCCGAACAACGCGCCATTGGCGGTAGGTGCAACAACCAATGGAACGGTGCGCATCAACGAGCAGGGGGGCATCTTTACCGCAGCGCTGCGGCCGACGAACAACTGGACGCTCAACGCCAGCGCCGAGGTGGCATACGACGATAACGCCTTTACTCCCGTTGCACCACGGCAGTTGCAGCACTATCGTGTGCACACCCTGTACAAGCCCAAGCAGTGGGCCACGATCTCCGGAGCCTTCAACGATCTGGAGCGGCACAATAACACGAACGAGAACACACTGACCGGCGCGACCTACGACGGCCCGCTGAACCACAAGGACCATACGCGCGTTGCCAGTGTTGGAGCGACACTGATGCCCAACGAGCATTATGGGCTTGATCTTCACTACTCCTACAGCGATGTCTATACAGCAACCAACATCTGTTATGACGCCGCTTCCAGCCCAACGCTGCCCGGCGCTGCGCCGCCCAACGGTGCAATGTGTCCTGGCGCATCGGTGCTGTTTACCAATTATTACGAGTTCGGCCCGGTGCGGGACTTTATGGATGCCCCGACGCAGGACGGATCGGCGGCAGTCATGCTGTCTCCCAATGCGCGCCTGCATTCCGACATCGGGTACCGGATCAGCTCCGTCAACGGAAGCCGCTTCTTTAATGATTCCCGTGACGTGAACGGATCGCTCGTGTCCACTTATCAGTCACCCTACGTGGATCTGTCCTGGACGGTTCATCCGGGACTGATCTGGAAGGCAGAGTACAACTTCTTCGGATACGGCGAAGGCGGACCTTCAGGCGCTGCCTATTGCAGCACCTCGAATCCGACGCCGACGAATCCGACGGTTCCGGTTGTTCCCTGCAACTCCGCCAGCCTTGCAGGATTACCCACTGCGCTGAACGGACCTGCATGGGGCATGACCGCGCCGCGCAACTTCCATGCCAACAACGTGGTGCTCAGTATGCACTACGAGTTCTAACTGGAGAATCCGCCTCTCTTGTTTCTGGAGGGGCGGATCTTCCGAACGGTTGGAAGCGTTTGCCGGCGAATTGAGCGCCCGGAAGAATCCCGGCAGATTGCCGCCATCGCAGCGCAAAGAGCGAAGCACTTTTCCGGAGTCATGAACATGAAAAACACAATTCGAATCATCGCGGCGTTCGCGGTGGTACTTTTCATGATGAGTGCGACGGGCTTTGCCGAGACGTCCGGTGAAGTTCTGTACAAGTCCAAGTGCCAGATGTGTCATGGAGCGAAGGGCATGGCGGATACCGGCGCGGCGAAAGCCATGAAGGTGAAGCCAATCAACGACCCTGCGGTCAAGGGCCTCTCCGAAACAAAAATGATTGAAGCAGTGCGCGACGGGATGGGCAAGATGCAGCCCTACAAAGGGAAGCTGACGGATGCCCAGATCAAGGATGCAGTGACCCAATTCCGCACCTTTTTGAAGTAGCGGCAGACGGACCCAGGAAAGAAATGCTGCCGTGGCGCTTCGGAATCCTGACGTAAGATTGTCAGGTACCAATACAGGGGTTGGTTCCCACAGCACCGTGGGGGCCATCTTAACCAGGGAAGTTCACCCGCAACAGGTGCAGAACGAGATTTTTGTTGCGGTATCATCCGAGGAGTTTTTTTCATGACCAAGACGATGCGAACGATGGCGGTGCTGGCGGCGACGGTGTGTCTCGCCGGTTCCATGAGCTTTGCCCAATCTTCGGGTGAAGCGGTGTACAAGTCAAAGTGCCAGATGTGCCACGGCCCAAGCGGCACGCCCAACCCGGCGATGGCAAAGGCAATGGGAATCAAGCCGGCATCTGATCCTGATATCAAGAAGCTCACGACGGAACAGATGATTGCGGCCGTGAAGAACGGCAAAGGCAAGATGAAGCCGGTCGGTGGTCTGAGCGACGCGCAGATCAAGGAAGCGGTTGCCTATTTCCGAACTTTGAAGTAGGGTATGCCACCCGGCCCGCCCTATCCGGCGGGCCAATCATTCTAAAGTTGGGGGCAGCATGCCATTTTTGTTGAAATTCCGCGAACACTGGGTGAGGCCAGCGCTTTTCTTTGGCAACAACCCAATCAGTCTGGCAGGCGGAGCGATTACGACGGCTTCGGGCGTGATCATGATCAGCTACTGGATCATGGAGTTGCTCGGGCGTCCGAATGCGAATCCATACCTGGGGATCATTTTTTACCTGATCCTGCCGGCCCTGTTTGTACTGGGTTTGGTGCTGATTCCGATCGGCGTTTTTGCGCGTCATCGCACCCTGCAGATGGCCGGCAAGATTCCGGCAGTGTATCCCAAGATTGATTTGAACGATCGAATCTTCCGGCATGGACTGGATATCGTGCTGCTCGCAACGATCGTCAATCTTCTGGTGGTCTCGGTGGCGAGCTACCGGGGTGCTTCTTACATGGATTCGCCGCAGTTCTGCGGGCAGACGTGCCATGTGATGCACCCGGAGTACACGGCCTACAAGATCTCTGCGCATTCCCATGTGGACTGTGTGAATTGCCACATCGGCTCGGGCGCAGAGTCCTATTTTGAGGCCAAAGTGGATGGCACCAAGCAGCTCTTTGAAGTTGCATTCAACCGGTATCCGACGCCCATTCCTTCGCCGGTGCGTAATCTGCGTCCTGCGCGGGTGATTTGCGAAGGCTGCCATACGCCGGCCCGGTTCGTGGGAGAGAGACTTCTGGTGAAGTCGAGCTTCGCGGACGATGAGCAGAACACTGAAACACAGACCGTGCTGGTGCTGCACCTGGGTGGGCTCGACGGCTTATCGCATCTGACAGGCATCCACGGGGTCCATTTGGGGCATATCGAGTACATCTCGACCGATCCCTCGCGGACGACGATTCCATGGGTTCAGCGGACCAATCCGGATGGATCCCAGACGGTCTATGCCGCATCCGCGCTGAAAGGGGCCATGCCCCAGGGCGAGCGCCGGCTGATGGATTGTATCGATTGCCACAACCGCGCGGCGCACACATTCATGACCGCGGAGGAGGCGCTGAATCGTGCGATGGCCGATGGCGCGATCAGTCCGGCCATTCCGTGGGTGCACAAGGAAGGCTTGTCCCTGTTGAATGCAACCTATTCGAGTCAGGATGAGGCGGCTGTGAAAATTCCTGAGCAACTGGTCGCGTTTTATCGCGCCAGCGATCCAGGCGTGCTTTCCAACCAGGCTCAGCAGGTCACGGCAGCAGGCAAGGAACTTGTGAAGCTGTACTCGGAGAATGTGTTTCCCTCGATGAAGGTCACGTGGGGAACGCATCCCAATCACATCGGGCACACGAGCTACCCTGGCTGCTTCCGATGCCATGACGGCGACCATGTCGCGAAAGATGGAAATTCAATCACGCAGGACTGTTCGGCGTGTCACAACCTGCTTGCCGTGGATGAATCGAAACCCAAGGTGCTGTCCGACCTTGGAATTCAGTAATCGAATCGCAACTGGAGAAGCGAAGTGGGCTGCCATCAAATGGCGGCCCACTTTCGTTTGTGACGCAACGAAGCTTCCAGCAACGTGATAGGCTGGGGCTTCGCTGGGAGGGAGTTGGATTCGCAATGCATAACGGGCACTCATCGCACTTTAATCTTGTGACCGCCGCCCATGATGTGATGGTCGAGCACGGGTTTCAGCCTGAGTATCCCGCGGGCACCGAGCCGCAGCTGGCCACCATTAAGATGCAGTTGGACAAGGACGGGGATCCGCATCTGCAGGACCTGCGCCAGCTTCTTTGGTCATCGATCGATAACGACACGTCGAAGGATCTGGATCAGATCGAGTGGGCGGAGCAGCTTGCGGACGGCAGCATTCGCATTCGGGTTGCAGTGGCCGACGTGGATGTGCGCGTCGGTAAAGGGACGGTCATTGACAGCCACGCCCGCAGCGAGACGACCTCGGTCTACACAGGAGTGCGAGTTTTTCCCATGCTACCGTCGGAACTGTCCGAGGGAATCACGTCGCTGAATGAACAAGAGGACCGGCTCGCGATCGTTGTGGAGTTTACGGTGGACGCTTCGGGAACCGTGGCTGATGGCAAGGCCTATCGTGCTCTGGTTCGGAATTGTGCACAGTTGGCGTATAACAGCGTGGGTGCGTGGCTGGCGGGCAGCGGACCTGCGCCCGGAAAGGTTGCCGCGCGGGCCGACCTGGCGGCACAGCTCAAGCTGCAGGATACCGCCGCGCAGCGCATGCTGGACTCGCGTTTTCAGCATGGAGCCCTGGACCTGGAGACGATCGAGACCCGGCCATTGATGCTGGCGGAAGAGGCGGTGGAGATTGTAAGGCTTGAAAAGAACCGGGCAACGGCGCTGATTGAGGAGTTCATGGTCGCGGCCAACGGGGTGATTGCGAGGATCTTTGAACAGGCTGGCGTCGCCTCCATTCGCCGGGTGGTGCGCACACCCAAGCGCTGGGATCGCATTGTGGAGTTGGCGTCTGGCATGGGCACGAAGCTGCCGGCTGAGCCCGACTCGAAGGCGTTGAACGATTTTCTGCTGGAGCAAAAGCGAAAAGATCCGGATCATTTTCCCGATCTCTCCCTGGCAGTGGTGAAGCTGATGGGGCCGGGCGAGTATGTGCTGGTTCGTCCGAACCAGGCTTCGCCGGGCCACTTTGGACTCGCCGTCCAGGACTACACCCATTCGACGGCGCCCAACCGACGATTCTCTGATGTGGTGACGCAGCGGCTTCTCAAGGCATGGCTTGCGGGAGCGGAGCCGCCCTATTCCGCGGGTGACCTGGATGCGATTTCACAGCATTGCACGCTGATGGAGGATGCGGCGCGCAAGGTGGAGCGCGAGATGCAAAAGCGGATTGCCGCGGTTGTGCTGCGGCCGCGAATCGGAGATCACTTTCGCGCAATTGTGACGGGCGTGAATCACTACGGCACGTTTGTGCGCACTCTCGACCCGCACGTGGATGGCATGCTGGTGAATGCCGGGAAACCGGGAGTGCGGCCGCTCGATGTGGGTGACCGAGTCACGGTGACATTGGCCTCCACCGATCCCGAACGAGGATTTGTCGATTTCACACTTTGAAGGCTCAGTCGATTACGCTGCGGGTTCAGGTTCGCTGGGCTGGTCCGCAGCGGGCGCGGCGCTGCCAGGCTCGTCTCTCCACAGCCAGGCAATCCATGCGACCAGCACAAGAACATAGAGTGCACTGTTTGCGTTGAGCAGCTTCTCGCGCAGTCCCATCATGTGCGCGTATTCGTCCATGGAATGAGGATGCGCCGTTTTGGTGATGGCGAGCCAGATGCCTTGGGTGACGAGCTGGCCGAGCGATGCCGTGGAAAGCCCAATGACAATCTGCTGGGCGTGGCTGCGCCATCCTGCGCCAAAGCGTCGGCCAAGGAGCGCAGCAAGCACGCCGAGCGCGACGGAGAGAAGATCGACCAGCATGCCGCCCTTTTGCGTGACCAGTTGCAGCAGGTTCAAGGCGTTGTAGATCGAGTTGGGAACGACCGATACCCAGGTGGGCCAGGGTCCCAAAGCCGCCATCACCAGGGCACACGCTGCCAGGACGATGATGGAGGTGACGGCCCAGGCGCCACGGCTGGCTCCACGGAAGATGGCGCGGGCCAGCTCGACGACAACGAGCAGGCCGACTATGGCCGACACCAGCGCGAGCGCCAGAAAGATTTCACCGAGAGTCAGTTGGGGCATGCGGCCAAAAAGAAGGCGGCTTGCGATCAAGCGCAGGGTGACCAGGGCAATGCCGATGAAAAACCAGCGGAAGCGCCTGGCGCGATCGCGCCCCAGCAACACAACCAACAGAACCAGGTGTGCGGCCAGTGTCAGCGTCCAGAGAGTCTGGACAGCGGTAAAGTCAAAATTAAAATGCATGCGCTCCTTGAATGGCTCGCAGAGGTGCAGCGAAAGCAAGCCAAAGATCCAGTCTAGGGCATTGGTAGAGTTCACTCCAACTTACGCTTTTCCTCAGCGTGGTCCGCAAGATGTGATGCCCATCACTGTCTATGGTGACATTTCCCGACCAGACTGTTGCCACCGCCGCTCTTGGCTCATGCCCGAGCGGTGAAGGAGGGGACGTGTCCATAAAGCTCAAAGTGAATCAGAAAGCTGTGCAGGTAGACGCGCCGGGCGATACGCCGCTGTTGTGGGCGCTCCGCGAGCATCTTGACCTGGTAGGAACCAAATATGGATGCGGTGTGGGTGCATGCGGCGCGTGCACGGTTCTGGTGGATGGGCGTCCTGTCCGTTCCTGCATTACACCTGTCTCCAGCGTGACTGACTTATCCATCACCACGGTGGAGGGCCTGTCGGCGGACGGCTCGCATCCGGTTCAGAAGGCATGGAATGAACTGGATGTGCCGCAGTGCGGCTACTGCCAGTCCGGGCAGATGATGAGCGCCGTGGCTCTGCTGGGGCGCACCCCCAAGCCGACTGATGAGGAAATCGACACAGCCATGAACGGCAACCTTTGCCGGTGCGGAACGTACCCGCGAATCCGCGAAGCCATTCACCGCGCGTCTGGGCAGCAGATGCCTGCCTTGCGCGATTAGTTCATCGAGGAGGGGGAATTCCAGTGCGAATCAACCGGCGACATTTTCTTCAATTAACGGCCCTGGCGGGCGGCGGCATGGCGCTTGGCGTGTATGAGCGGCCCATGGCGGGTGTGCTGGCCGCAGCGCAGGGCAATGGAGGCACGGCTGGTCTTTCGCCGCGTGCCTTCATTCGCGTTATGCCCGACGGCAAGGTGGTTATCGACGCGAAGAATCCCGAGATTGGGCAGGGCGTGCGCACCATGCTGCCCATGCTGATTGCCGAAGAACTGGACGTGGAGTGGAGCCAGGTACAGGTGCAGCAGGCAGACCTGCATGAAGAGTGGTACGGACCGCAGTTTGCAGGCGGTTCAATGGCGACCCCCATCAACTGGGAACCCCTGCGGCACGTGGGTGCAGCGGGGCGGCAACTCATGATTTCTGCTGCGGCGAAGCGCTGGGGCGCGCCGGAAACTGAATGCTCGACGCATGCGGGCCGTGTGCTCCACGCTTCGAGCGGGCGCTCGCTGGGCTATGGTGAACTGGCGGATGACGCTGCAAAGCTGCCGCTGCCGGATCAATCCACGCTGAAGCTGAAAGATCCCAAGGACTATCACATCATTGGGACGTTTACGCCAGGCGTTGACAATCCCGCGCTGCTTACGGGCAAGCCGCTCTTCGGCATCGACGTCAAAGTGCCGGGCATGCTGCATGCCGTCTACCAGAAGTGTCCCGTGCTGGGTGGCAAGGTGAAGAAGGCGAATACCGATGCCATTCAGAAACTGTCCGGCGTGAAGCACGTTCTGGTGGTGGAAGGCACGTTCCGTGGCGGGGCGGTCATCGATTCCGATCCGGGGCTGGAGCCCGGCATTGCCATTGTGGCGGAGACATGGTGGCAGGCGCAGGCCGCGCGCAGGGCGCTGAAAGTCGAATGGGATACAACGGCGGGTTCGCCCACGGCAGACAAGCAGAGCAGCCAGGGCCTCGATGAAAAGGCCGCGCAACTCCTGAAGGAACCCGTGGGGCACACGCTGCGCAGCTACGGCGATCCCGATGGTGCGCTCAAGTCAGCCTCCAAAGTGGTGGAGGCTGTGTACGCATATCCGTTCCTGACTCACGCCCCCATGGAAGCCCAGAATACGACGGCTTCTGTGAGCGGCGGCAAGGTCGAGATCTGGACGACGAGCCAGACCCCGGGCGGGGGACGCCGGATGGTTGCCAAGGAACTGGGCATTCCGGAGAGCGCGATTACCATCCACCTGACGCGCACAGGCGGCGGCTTTGGCCGCAGGCTGATGAACGACTACATGGTCGAGGCGGCATGGATCTCGCGTGCTGTGCAGGCGCCGGTCAAGCTCTTGTGGTCGCGCGAAGATGATTTTGCTCACGACGCCTATCGCCCGGCGGGCTGGCATGGATTCAAAGCCGGCCTCGATGCGCAGGGCAAGGTGGTGGCGTGGCGGCAGCACATGATCACCTTTGGCGAGGGAGCGCGCGCCGCATCGTCAGCAGGCGTCAGTGCAGAAGAGTTTCCTTCCGGCCGTGTGCCCAACTACTTCATCGGGCACACGGCGATGTCGTTGTGTCTCCGCACGGGGCCGATGCGCGCACCGGGCGCGAATGCCCTTGCGTTTGTGGGGCAGTCGTTTCTGGATGAGGTGGCTGCGGCGGCCGGGCGCGATCCGCTCGACGTGCAGTTGGAACTTCTGGAAGCAACGCCCGTACCGCTGCCCGAAAGTGAGCAGCAGGCGCAGCGCGGTCCGGAAGAGTATCGCTTCCATGCCGAGCGGCTGGCAGGCGTACTGCGGCAGGTGGCCGAAGAAAGCGGATGGCGCAAGCGAAAATCCGGATCCGGCACAGGCATGGGCATCGCTGCGTACTCCTGCCACCTTGGCTATTCGGCGCAGGTGGCGGAGGTGACGGTGGATGCGGACAGCCTTGTGCGCGTGAACCGTGTCTGGGCGGTGACCGACGTGGGCCACCAGATCATCAATCCCTCCGGTGCGCGTGCTCAGATGGAGGGCGCAATTGTTGAGGGCATGAGCCACACTATGCTGGAAGTAACGCTGGCCGATGGACACATCGTGCAGAGCAATTTCCCACAGTATCCTCTGACCCGCATTCGGCAGGTGCCTGAGATTCACGTGTCGTGGCGCATCACACCCAACTCGCCGACGGGCCTGGGTGAGCCGGCGCTGCCGCCTGCCATTCCGGCAATCTGCAACGCCATCTTTGCAGCGACCGGAAAGCGGGTGCGTACCTTGCCGCTGCCACGGAGCGGGTTCCGGCTGGCCTGAGAGCGGAGAAGACGGCCGCCGGCATGGCGGCTCCGCCTGAAGACCTCGGCATACGAGACTGCGCCATCCGCCCTACAATGGTCGGGATGGCGCAGCGTGCCTGGCTGGATTCCTGCTGCGCGTCGGGAGGTGATGCGATGTCCATTCTGACCGGTCCCAGGCTGAGTGCGCGCCTTGCGGAGTTGCCCGAGTGGCGGGTGGAGAACGGCGAATTGGTTCGTCAATTCGCTTTTCGAGATTTTCGAGAGGCGCTGGCCTTTGTCGACCGGGTGGGAAAGCTTGCGGAAGAGGCTGGCCATCATCCGGACATCGACATCCGCTACAACCGCGTGCGCCTTGCACTGGTGACGCACGATGCCGGAGGACTGACAGAAAAGGACTTTGCGCTCGCGGGCGAAGCGGACAAGGTGCATTGAGCAGCTTGGCAGGAAAAAGCAATTTCATTAGACACACTTCTTTCTATTTGACATGATGAGAGGAGTAGTGCCTTCGGTCCGCCGTGTGCGCGCGGCAGATGCGACGTGGGAAGGAGAACCTGTTGCGCATATCGCTCTTTATTACCTGCTATAACGACACCTTGTTTCCCGAGACAGGCAAGGCGGTGGTGTGCGTGTTGGAGCGGCTGGGGCACACGGTCGAGTTCCGCAACGAGCAGACCTGCTGCGGTCAGATGCACTGGAATACGGGCTACCTGAAAGAGGCGGTGCCGATCATCCGGCACTTTGTGGATGTGTACCGCGATGCCGAGCTGGTGGTGGCGCCGTCCAGTTCCTGCGTTTCCATGATGCGCGACCACTATCTGAAGGCGGCGGAAATGGCTGGCGACACGAAGCTGGCCGCGGATGTAGAGGCGCTGCTGCCGCGCGTCTACGAGTTCACCGAACTGCTGGTGAAGCACCTGGGCGTGGAGGACGTGGGCGCGACGTTTCCGCACAAGGTGACGCTGCATACCAGTTGCCACTCGCAGCGCAGCCTGCACCTGGGCGATATTCCCGTGCGGCTGCTGAACAAGGTGCGTGGGCTGGAGCTGCTGTCGATAGAGAATCCGCAGGAGTGCTGTGGATTCGGCGGAACGTTCTCGATCAAGAATGCGGATGTGTCGTCTGCCATGCTGGCGGAAAAAGTGCGCACGGTGCTGAACACGCGCGCCGAGGTATGCACGGCGGTGGACAACTCCTGCCTGATGCACATCTATGGCTCGCTGCACCGGCAGCGCACGCTGGTGCGCACGGCGCACATTGCGGAGATTCTGGCATCGACAGGGGGCGAGGCATGAGCGCGACTCAGGGTTCACACTGGGCTGATCGCAGCTTTCCCGAGGCGGCGAAGGAGCTGCTGGCCGACTCGCAGATTCGCAGAAACGTGCGCCACGCGACCGACGTGATTCAAGCCAAGCGCAACCGCGTGGTGGGCGAGCTGCCCGACTGGGAGGCGCTGCGTGACGCAGGCTCGGCCATTCGCGCGCATGCTCTGGAGCACCTCGACGAATACCTCGTCGAGTTCGAGCGCAACTGCACGCGTGCAGGTGGCACGGTGCACTGGGCGCGCGATGCGGCAGAGGCGAACCGCATCATCCTGGAACTGATTCAGCGCCACCAGGCCAAAGAGGTCATCAAGATTAAGACCATGACCTCCGAGGAGATTGGGCTGAACCGCAATCTCGAGGCGAATGGCATTCGCCCGCACGAGACCGATCTGGCTGAGCTGATTGTGCAGCTTGGCCACGACAAGCCCTCGCACTTCGTGGTGCCTGCTCTGCACAAAAACCGCCAGCAGGTGCGCGCAATCTTTCAGCGCGAGCTGCACCTGCCCGAGCTGGGTGACAAGCCAGAGGACCTGTGCGCGGCAGCGCGTACCTATCTGCGCGAAAAATACCTGCGCATCAAGGTTGCGGTCTCCGGCGCGAATTTTCTGGTCGCGGAGAACGGAGCGGTGTGCATCGTGGAGTCGGAAGGCAACGGGCGCATGTGCCTCACGCTGCCCGATGTGCTCATCTCGCTGGTCGGCATCGAGAAGGTGATTCCGCGCTTCCGCGATCTGGAGGTGCTGCTGCAGACGCTGCCGCGCTCGGCCACTGGCGAGCGGATGAACCCGTACAACTCCATCTGGACCGGCGTGCACGAGGGCGACGGGCCGAAGGAGTTTCATGTTGTCTTGCTCGACAATGGGCGCAGCCCGATTCTCGGCGATGCGGAGTCGCGCCAGACGCTCAAGTGCATTCGCTGTGCGGCATGCCTGAACGCGTGCCCTGTCTACCATCAGACCGGTGGTCATGCGTATGAGTCGGTCTACGCGGGGCCAATCGGCGCGATTCTGACTCCGCAGCTTCATTCGATGGAAGAAGGCCGATCGCTGCCCTACGCTTCATCCTTGTGCGGGGCCTGCTATGAGGTTTGTCCGGTCAAGATCAACATCCCCGAGGTGCTGATCCACCTGCGCGGCAAGGTGGTGGAGCAGGACCAGAGCACACTGAGCGGCAAGCTGGGTGTGTGGAACATCGGCATGCAGGCTGCAGGATTTGTGATGGGAAGCGCGGGGAGATTTACTCTTGCGCAGCATATGGGCCAACTCGCGCAGAAGGTGTTCGTCTCGAAGGACGGCTTCATCGAGCGCCTGCCGTTTATGCTTTCCGGCTGGACGCAGACGCGCGACCTCAAGGCGCTGCCGCAGCAGACCTTCCGCGACTGGTGGGCACAGCGGAAGTCTGCCGTGAGCGGACTGACGAAGACCGCAATGGAGGATCACGATGGCCAGTGATGCCCGTTCCGCGATTCTCGGCAGCATTCGCAGCGCGCTACGCGTGCCGGCCGAGCGCGGCCGTAGCGCACGCGAGGCGGAATATGCCGCCCTCCCGCGCGAGTATAAGCAAAATTCGACGAAGAGCGGCGAAGAGCTGCTCGAGCTCTTTACGCATCGGCTCGAAGAGTATGACGCAGGCGTGCTGCGTGTTGCACGGAACGAAATCGCTGCCGCGGTGGAGCGGCTGCTGAACCAGCGCGGGCGAAGGCGAATCGGCATCCCAGATGATCTGCCGAGCGCGTGGCTTCCTGCCGGGTTTGCTTTTGAGAAGGCGGCGGCATTCGATGCGCATCAGCTCGACACACTCGATGGCGTGCTGACCGGCTGTACGGTTGCAATTGCAGAGACCGGATCGATTGTCCTGCAGAATGCGGCAGGGCAGGGTTCGCGAGCGCTTTCGCTGGTGCCCGATTATCACCTGTGCATCGTCTTGGACGCGCAGATTGTGGAGACGGTGCCCGAGTGCTTTGCGCGCCTGGATGCGACGGCGCATCTGCCTACGACGTTTTTCTCCGGGCCTTCAGCAACGGCCGACATCGAGATGACGCGCATCAAGGGCGTGCACGGGCCGCGCTTTCTGGACGTGCTGATCATCTCCGACTGATTTGCACGCGCATCGTTCGGACAGTATGCGAAGTTATTCCGCATGTTTGGCGCGCGCACCGCGCCAGTAGAGGAAGAGTCCGAGCAAAATCGAGACAAGCGTTCCGCCGACGAGCTTGAGCTCAAAGCCGAGCTTGTCGGACGAGTCGCCGGGCGGAATCAGCGAGACGATGATGCCAAGCAGCACCACCAGAATCCCAAGCCCGCCCGCGATCCATGCGCCGGCAACGCCTCCGGGGACCAGCACGGCATGCGGATTCTCGGTGCGATCTTTGCGCCGGGCCAGCTTGATGACGGCTGCAAACATATACAGGAACGGAATGAAGTAGAGAATAATTGCGGCATCAATCAGGAATTGATAGGCGCCGCGCGTGGTTTCGTTGACCTGGCTCACGAGAAGAATGCCGCCCGAGACAACGGCCTGCACGAGAATCGAAACATACGGCGTCTTCCATCGCGGATGAATTTTTCCGAAGGCCGAAGGCAGATAGCGGTCGATGCCGACGACAAAAGGGATGCGAGCGACGCCGGCAACTGTCGAGCCCACGCCGCCCGCGTTGCCCGCGGTAACGAGAATGGCCGCCAGAATGCCGAGAAATCCGATGCGCATGGCAACCGAGC
>JAJYAE010000087.1 GCA_021779695.1 Acidobacteriota bacterium
CCATGGCCTAGATGCAGGCGGCGCAGACTTTCACCTTCGCCACCAACTCTTCGACCACATTCGAGAACATCAGCAGCATGAGCATGATGACGAATGGAATGCTCGTTGCTGTGGATGCCAGTCTTCAATCCGATGGCTCGTTGATGGCAACTAAAGTTCAGTCCATGATGAACTCCGGAGGCGTCATAGGCGGAGGCATCATCACCGCTGTGACCGGACAGCCACCGACCTCGCTCACCATGGTGATGCAAAACGGGGCCGGCACTGGCATGATGTCATCGGATTTCGCAGCTGGCGCCACCATCGACTTGAGCGGAAGCACCACGTATGAGATCGACGAGGACAACGTTGACATGTCGGGCCTGCCCTTCACGCCCGTATTCGATGCGAGCCATATTTATGTGGGGCAGAGCGTGATGCCCATTAGTTCAACCGGCATGATGAGCGGCGGATCGGGAATGATGGGCGGCAGTTCGATGGGAGGTAGCATCACTGCTTCAGAAGTTGCTCTGGAGCCACAGGGATTGACCGGCACTGCAGCCACTGCGATCACCAGCGGTTCGACTACCAGCTTCACCCTGACTCTACCTTCGGACTCTGCGTTCACCACTCTGACGGGCGCTACCAGCGTGACGGTGATACAGCAGCCACAGACAACAGTTGCCGGAACGTCACCGATTGCGAGCGGATCTTCCATGCACGCCTTCGGGCTCTTGTTCTTTGATGCTGGTCAATGGAAGATGGTGGCGGCCAGAATGGGTGCGAATTAACCATTGCCTTGCAGTTCCACCAACACGATGGCATGCAGCACGTGACGGAGGTCACAGACCATTGCGTCCTGCCTTTAGCATCATGGGACGTCGAACATGAGCCTCTTTGCCAAAGTCGTCGCCAGAGTTGTTGTCCTTTTCATCGGACTCAATCCGATGCTGGCTTCGGGGCCTTGCAGTCTGGCTGGCCAATTAACCGGTTGCTGCGGGCCCCATTGTCCAATGAAGGCAATGGCGAACATGGAGGCGATGAAGGGGGTCGCCGAGGTCACGAGCGGCGCGCCCCATTGCTGCAAGGTTTCCTTCCCTTTCCATTCCACTAAAGCGATTCTGGGAACGACGGTGCAATCGCCGACCCTTGAAGGGCCGAGCCTCATTGTGATTGATCCGTATCCGGCACTCACCAGCGTGAGAGCCACAAACGCAATATCGCGAGGCGAGCGAATTCTGCATCGACCGCGAGCATCGCTCTGTATATTCCTAATCTAGACTCCGACTCAAATCCTCAATCGCATCTTCGCGATCTGCATCTGGTGCCCATTGAAGGCATTCGGGGAATTGTCCTGCGGTGCTTATTGGGATGTCAGAACCCATTCGGTAACAGCTGCTGATGCCTGGCATTCGCTGGGATCGGACCGCTACACCATCGTTACCGATAGATCTGGCAAGCCCTTAAGCAAAACCCCATATCAGACCCTGAGGGTGCCTCAAATAGGGCAGTGTTTGCCCCAAATAGGTCAACCATACCAGGGAGCGCCCATCAACTGAACTGTAGGTTGAACCGTAACTTGCAGCAAATAGGTCAGTTCTCATCGGATTACGGGGAAGGGCCATTGGCAATTCACGTGCTGGTTTGATGTGTGAATGCCCTCCAGATGGCGCACCCATATTCCCGCCCGAGAGCGGACAAGGAGCCCGTTGTGATTTCAAGAAGCCGTCGTGTCTCTCTACTCTGCGCCACTGTCTCATTATTGGCAGTCTTCCTTCCGCGTCAGGCGTCCGCTGTCCCTCAGTACGCCAGACGGTACAAACTCAACTGCTACGCTTGCCATACCATTGCCCCTGTCCTGAACGAACAAGGCTACATGTTCAAGAGACTTGGGCATCATCTTCCGCCGTCGCTGGAGGTGCCCGAGAGGGTGCAGCGCATTCTGGACCTCGTGAAGAAGGAACCGGAATGGTCGCTCACAAACAACGCATCGCTGGCGGTTTCGGACTTCAACTATTCCGCGCAGCGCTCCACCCAGCAAGGTCAGGGTTCGTCCTCCACTTCTGCCATTCAGGTGGGATCCTGGAATGCGTATTTCGGCGGTTGGATTCCCGATACCAACTTCTTCTACTACTCCGAGTTCGACATCGTGACCGCTGGGCAAACTAACCCCAACATGCCGAACGCTCACATCGGATATGTCGGCGGAACGGCCAAGAGCAGTTGGTACGGCATTGTGGGGCGCGAGCATCTTCAGGTATCGGAGGGAACCCGTGCCGCACAAGTCTACAGTCTGCTGCCCAGCGCTCCGCTGGTATTCGAGAATATGGGCCCCACAAATTTCATCCTCGACCAATCCCCTGTGAATGCCGAGGTTGGGTACACGTGGGCGTCGTCGAAATACAAGGACATTTTGGGCGTCAACATGAAAGTGACCAACGGGGATAACGCGGACGGAAGCGAAATTCTTAGCTCGTCCAGCAAGAATGGCAAGGATATCTGGGTGGATGCCGACTGGTGGTATGCACCGGAGAGCGGCGTCAGCTTCGTGGCCTATGAGGGGCGCAAGAACCAGATCCAGAACTCCGGCGCCGCAAATCAATTCACCTTTTATCCGCACATCCGGCGCGAAGGAGCATTCGCGAATTACATGATAGGCCGCGACAAGATCGATGTGCTCGGAGGATACCTTCACGGCAATGACGACTGGCAAGATCCAACGACACAAGCTCCAGGAACGTACTTGACCAACGGGGGCTTTGGCGAAGTCGACTACTACGTCTGGCGCGGGCTTGCGCTCGCAGGCCGGTACGACCGGCTCCGGCAAGACGTAACTGGCGGCCTGCACCCAACCAATCTGGAGCAATGGCAGGTTGGAGCAGAAAAGGCGTTCACACCCACCGGCAACATTGTGGGGCGCATCGCGGCCGGAAACTCTCACGGCGTCGATCCTGTTGCCTTTACGGGAAGTGCGACCAGGACATTCGAAGCAGACATCCAGTTCAATTTCTGATTGGGAACACGAGGAGAAGATAGATGAGACAGATTGTTCTATGGCGAACGGCATTAGCGGCATCCTTGACTGCGCTTTTAGTATTCGGCGCATCGGCTGTTGCACAGTTCGGAAGTCATCCCGATGAGATGAAGATCGACGTCAGCTCCTATCCAGCGGATGTCCAAAGTGGCTACAGGGTATTCGCGAACAAGTGCTCTGAGTGTCACGGCCTGGATTCCAGCTTGAAGCAATCTCGGTCGACGAAGGGATGGATTGACGAGGTCCATCGGATGCAGGCGATGGCAAGCGCTCACATCAATGACCGTGAGGCTGATGCGATCGCCAAATTTCTTGCTTATGACGAATCTCACCGAAAAGCTGCTTCACGTGCAGCAATCAGCGCAAACTCGGATAGCTCTTCTGAGGCAATTGGAAAGCAGATGTTTGAATCCTACGGGTGCTCGTCATGCCATTCTGTGGCAGGCCAGGGAAACACGGCCTCCGCGCTGGATGGAATCGGGAGCAAAAGAACCGTGGAAGAACTGAAGAAGCTCATCGTTTCTCCACCGTCCGGAAGCGCGATGCCGGCGATGGATGTTCCTGCCAAGGACCTCGACAGTCTTTTGGCGTATTTGCTCACGTTGAAGTGAACAGTGACGTGGAGCGGCCCGAGAATTCGTTTCAAAGGAGGATGCAATGCTTCCCCAAGAGCGTATTACGTGTTCGTTTACCCCGGCAGCGTGGTGGAACGACCAGCAAACTCTGCAGTGGATCGCCCGGCCCAAGTTACGCCGGACGATAGGGGAGAAGAGCCGATCCGTGTGGGGCCGCGGAAAATGGCCACGAAACAAGGCCCTTCGAAACAGAAAGGAAGGGATGTACATCATCGCCGTTGCTGAAGACGCCTTCAGCGGCGGCGAGGAACTTGCAAAAACACTTGCGCAGCGTCTGGGATTACCCTATTTGGACTCAGCGGCGTTAATCGAACGAGCTGCGGCGGCAGGACAAGACCGGGAGAAATTGGCGGCTGCGTTCGAATCGGCGCCCACTTTCTTTAGCAGGTCCGATCGGCTTCGACGGACCCAGCTTCTACAGCTTCAGGCAGCTGAAGCGACTGAAATACGCAATGGAAGCATTGTCTGCTACGGCGCCGCAGCGGACCTCCTGAACTTGGAGGCAAGACGGATCTTCCGAGTGGGAGTCCAAGCCTCGCACAGATCTCGCCGATGGAGAGTGCGGGAACAATTGAAGATCCGCGGCGCCAGTGCCGAGAGATACCTCAATGCGTGCGACCAGAACCGGCGCCGATGGCTTCTGTACCTGTTTGGTACGAAGCAAGGTTTGCCGACAGGAAATGACTTGGTGGTCAATGTCGAGCAGTTGGGTTTCGATGCTGCCTCGGCGGCCATTTGTGAGATGATCTGCGATCGAAGCCGCTTCACTGCGGCGGATCTGGCGTCACTCGAAAGCTTTGCTCTTTCCACTGGCATTCAGGCTAGGCTCGCGCACCATCCGGATACCGCACATCTCGACCTGGGCGTAGCGATTCAGGGCGATATGGCGATTTTGAAAGGAACCGTGTGCAGCAAGGAAGAGATCGACGCAATCAAACGTGCGCTGATGCCGTCGAACCTGGAAGTCGACTTGAGTCGTATCCAATTGAATGGCGCCGGGGATAAGCTGGACTGCATTTCCACAAGATTGATCCATCTGAGGCTGAACTGGAAGCCCGCTTTCTGGGACGCTGCGCTGTCCCATCCGGCATTGCTCTCTGTAGGAGTTTCTGGCGTGATTCTATTGAGTCTTGCCGCCATGTGGGCGGCAGGACATTGGCTCCATCCCGCCGGAACCCCTCTGATCAACTTTGCAGGCGTAATTACAGACTCGCGATGCGGAGTCTCGCACCCGAACACGCAACAGACAGCCGCGTGCGCACGGTCCTGCGTAAAATCGCGAGGTGCAAAATACGTGATTATTGACGGCGCGCGCAGTTTGACGTTGGCCGATCAGCAGAGGGGCGAAGAATTCGCCGGACAGAGGGTAGTTGCCACGGGATCTCTCGACGACGCCACCGGGAACCTGCGGATTCAATCGATCCATGCGGTCCCATAGTCGATGAGGGTCCACCCGTGCTGTGTAATCAGGTCGCTACGGTTTTCCGTTCTTCTGCATTGAAAGCGAGGAATGATGTCTACTAACGGCAATATCCAAGCGCGTGAGTCAGACACGACGACGAAACAAGGAGCGCGGCGCTGGCTGTCGCGTGCGGTCGCAGTCGTCTATGGCTTGGTCATGGTTGAAGTGGTGATCATGGTTAGCCCATTCGCGCTTTACTTCTATGCTGCCTACGGGCCGACTCTCAAATGGTTGAACCACTCAGCCGCTACGGCATGGCTTACCGGTTTCCTGCTCCCGCATGCGGTCTTCACTACCAGCCCGTTTCTAGAGTTTCTTCGCTGGGATTTGGGCCGCTATTTCTTCGGGTTGGGGTTGCTGGCTTTTTTGGTCCTGGCTGGACAGATCTACGGCGCAAAACTGTTTGGCCGAAGATTGGTAAACTCCGGCATATATCGTTACATCAGACACCCGCAGTATCTGAGTCTCGGACTCTCGGCTTTCGGCCTCTTCACGATGTGGCCGCGCGTGATCATCTTTTTGTTGTTTGTGGGAATGCTGTTTGTTTACTACTTTCTGGCGCGGATCGAAGAGCGCCGTATGCTGGTGATCGATCCCAGCTATGCCGACTACATGCGGAGCACTGGCATGTTCCTGCCCGGCAACCCTGGCGGTCGTGTCTATCGACTCCTATTTGGAAATGTGCGCAAGCAGAAATTCGCTCGGCCGCTCGCATTAACAAGCTTGCTCGTGCTGGTTTTGCTGGTAGGGTTTGGCCTGCGTGCCTACACTCTGCAGCATATCGCTCGCACCGCCGTGTTACCGAACATGGAAGTCGTCTCGGTTTACCCAATGACCGCGACGGACATGCGACAATTGGTCTCCCTGGCTCAGTCCGACCCGTCCGTTCAACAGGCCTTGCAGCGCGAGGGGAACGCCACTTTTGTCGCTCATGTTCTGCCACACGACTATGGAATGATCGGAATGTTTGCCGATGTTGGCAACCACCACATGACGTCTGGAAATGTTCACTTGTCACGTTTTAAGTATCTGTGCGGATGGCTTCTGCCATTTCTCGATTCTCATGTGCGCACTGACACGATGGGCTCGAATGGGCAGGAATACCAGCTTGTTTTCTCCCGCGTCGATGGCCCCAACGGACTGCCCGTCTCCTTGCGCCGGCTATTCGATCTCAGCTCAAAGATGACGCCGGTTTACATTGCCGATATCAATGCGACTACACGGCAGGTAAGTCGCACGATTGATCCTCCCCGTCGCAGCTTCTGGGGTGATGTCAAGATGCCTATCTTTTGACACCAGTGAATTTCTCAACCATGCATGGCAATATCCAACGGTATAGAAAGGGCGGTACTTATGAATCAGTGGGAGTTGTTATGTAGCCCGGCGTACAGAACAGAGATGAGACCATCCATTCGCAACCGCATATGCAGCATTTCTTCAATGAAGTTGTCTTAGGGACAACCACCGTTCCGGTGTTCAATCCCAGTGGAATATGCCAACTCGACATGCGCACAGGACTGATAAGATGACGAGATCTTGGATCGAGGTGGACGAGGAAAATCGGTATTTTCACGAATGGGCTAAACAGGTCGATGCTCAACGAGAGCGTCAGGAGATGCTTCTCATGGCTGACCGTGCGCGAGACTTTGACGCGGTCGGGAGGGTATTCTCGTTTCGAAAGTCTTATATCCAGAAGTACGCTCATGCCATTCCCACTCGTACTGCCCTTAACACAATTGCCTCCTTTGCACCAATCCTTGAAATGGGCGCAGGCACGGGCTACTGGGCTTCGCTTCTGCGGGCGCAGGGCGTCGATGTGCTCTGCTACGACAAGAACCCGCCAGGTCAGCCCGGCTCAGATAGCAATCATTTTCACGAGGGGGGCACTTGCTGGACGGAAGTGTTGCAGGGAGACGACTCCGCAATTGATTTCCATCCTCATCGCACACTACTACTCTGCTGGCCTCCGCCGAATAGCGATATGCCGGTCCGAGCCCTGACCCTATACCGGGGAGAACGTTTCATTTACATCGGCGAACTCCCCGAAGATGAGGACGGCTATTTGTACTTCACGCATCTCGGGAAGCCGGTGCGAAAAGGAATCACGATCACGCCCCAGTTCTTCACCGAGCTCCGTCGCGGTTGGGATCTGCTTGAGCGAGTGGAGCTACCACACTGGGAAATCTGCCTGGACAATCTGTATGTATTTAAGCGAAAGCTCCGCTCTCATTTGAAGAAGCTCCGCAGTTCAAAGGACTGAAGCACTTGTGATCACATCACTGCTCTGGGATGTGTGGGTCTGTCGTCAAGACCAAGCATGTGCGAGTCTGCTGGAGAAGCGTGGCAGGTGCAAGCGCGTTTTGTCGCCTGCACACCCAGCGTAAGCAATGCATGCCAGTCGTGTACGAACTCCTCCACGGCAATTCCTGCAACTCGTGCTTCCGTTTGCGACCTGGTCTTTCTTCGCCCTGCTCGCGGTAAACAGAATCGGGATATCGCCCCAATGAATCCGTCAGATCCTCGGTCGACATTTGACGATGCAAAACAAACTCCGAATATCGCCTTCTTCTATTTCGCTCTACGTCAGAGCATGGCTTCCTTCCCATGCTGGAGGCTCACACGCACTTCGCGCTGAAAGTCTTATCTTCCTTCGTTGACGGCTTGTGTCCGTCGATTATCAGGAACACATCAAGGTAGGCGCTGCGGATTCGATCAATCACAAAGCCTGCATCCCGAACCGTCCCGACTGTTTCCCGGTTTACATCTGAGCCGAGGAACCGCATGGCGAGGTTCATCATGTCCTGTTCAAATGCAATCAGGGGGTTGCCGCTCCGTACGTGCTCCAACATGAGAAGCCTGCCTCCAGGCCTCAACACTCGATGCAATTCCGAAAGCCCTTGGCCGGGATTAGGCACACTGCAGAACGTGGACGCGGTCGCTACTGTGTCAAAGGACGCCTCTTGAAACGGCAGCTTCTGTACATCGGCTTCCATCAACTGTATCGTCCCATCATAAGACTGAGCGCGGCTCTGCGCACGGTGCAACGCCTCGACATTCACGTCGATTGCGACGATGTTGCGGTGCGGTGGAAAGTTCGCAAAGTTCAGCCCCGATCCGGCGGCGACAAACAATACCGATTCGCCCATATTGGCAAAGAGTATCCTTTGGGCAAAAGCCCGCCTCCGAGCCCCAGCAATTTCCTGCAAGTCATAAAGCCATGAAGGTTTTCGAAAAGTGAAGCCAGGCGGGTTAACTTTTCGGCTTGATCGGCGAAACGAAAGCTCCTCTATCGGCACACGCCGAAACCAAGCGTCGAGCATTACAAACGCAATGCTGATAGCCAGACCAGACGCTGCGCCCAAGGCAAACATCAGATCGCGATTGGGTAACGGCAGGTAGGCAACAATCATCGCTCCCATTCCAATGAACCCGCCAGGGATCATCGCCTCCATTGAGCCGATCAGATTGCCAATGAAAAACGACAGGACGGACTGCAGAATCATCACAATGGACATGGAGGTCAGGAACGACCACCAGAAAGGCCAGTTGCCCGGGATCAAGTATTCGTGGAATCCAACAACCAGGACGCCGAGAAGCGTTCCAAATAGAGCGTCAAGCACCCAAAACATTATCGAGTTCCATCGATAGCTGTGACATCGGCCGATTCCATCGGTTGAAGAACCGCAATTTCGGCAATCGGGTTGTACTGCGGCGCTACAGCTCATATGTGACAATCTCCTCTTTCAATCCTTCAACGTAGCTGCACGTACCGTTCCATTCACAACCTTGGACGATGGACATAAATGAGACCGTACACATGGCACCGGCTCCTGTGCGACCCGGGTTCTCTGCTCCAAATGGTCCAGCCACTGGACGGAATCAGGCAACCCGGCGTGTTGTCCGATGACTGTCTGTGTCTCACGTCCAGGAAAGAACGGCGTCTCAATCGCCGCCAAAACCAGTGCTGGAGCCTACATCGCGCTTTGGCCTCATCGAATTCGTAAGGTCTCTAACGGAGGATAAGATTTGGCGCAATACTTGCTTCTCCGTGGGACATGAAGGCGGTACGGGGGTGACGGAGATGCTCCTTGGAAAACGAGTATCGGCCCGGTCGCCGAACCAAGCGCTGAATAATTAAGCTCAATTGGGTTTGTCTAAAGCTGAGGAGGCTTTCCGTCGTTCATGTCTAGACTGTTTCGTGTTAAACCCATGTCGTTGCTCTCAGCCGAAGCGAGCGAAGAGGGCGAACATACGCTCAGGCGCTCGCTGGGCGCGTTGAACCTGATTACTCTGGGCATCGGCGCCGTGATCGGCGCGGGCATCTTTGTGCTGACGGGGCAGGCGGCGGCGCGGTATGCTGGGCCGGCTGTGGCGCTGAGCTTCGTGCTGGCCGGCATCACGTGCGCGTTCGCCGGGCTGTGCTATGCGGAGTTTGCGTCGATCATCCCGATTGCGGGATCGGCGTACACATACGGTTATGCGACGCTGGGCGAATTGGTGGCGTGGATCATCGGCTGGGACCTGGTGCTGGAGTATGCGTTTGCCGCGGCGACGGTGGCCTCGGGGTGGTCGGGGTATTTCAATAGCCTGCTTCAGCAATGGGGAATCTACATCCCACCGCAGATGACGGCGACGACGGGAACGCCGCTGGTGTTTTACCAGCATCAGTGGCTGCCGGTGATGTCCCTGCCGCCGGGCGTGAGCGCGACGGGACTGCCACATGCCACCGGCGTGTTCAACCTGATTGCCATGGTGGCGGTGCTGGCGATTACGGCCATCCTGGTGATCGGCATCAAGGAGTCGGCCAACCTCAACTCCGCTATCGTGATCGTGAAGCTCGCGATCATAGCGATCTTCCTGGCGGTGGGCAGCTGGTTCCTGTTTAAGCATCCTGCGGTGGCGCGAGCAAACTGGCATCCGTTCATTCCGCCGTCGGATGGGCACGGCAACTTCGGTTGGGGTGGCATCCCCAAGGGCGCATCGCGGGTCTTCTTTGCGTATATCGGATTCGACGCGGTGTCGACGGCGGCGCAAGAGGCGAAGAAGCCGCAGCGCGATATGCCCATTGGCATTCTCGGATCGTTGGCGATCTGCACCGTGCTGTACATCCTTGTCTCGATGGTGCTGACGGGGCTGGTGAGCTACAAGACGTTGAACGTGGGCGCGCCGGTGGCGCTGGGCATTGACGCGACCGGCGTAAGTTGGGGATCGATGCTGGTGAAGATCGGCGCCATCTTCGGGCTGGCCACAGTGATGCTGGTAATGCTGCTGGGGCAGTCCCGCGTGTTCTATTCGATGTCGAAGGACGGGCTGGTGTGGAAGTGGGCTTCGGCCATTCATCCGAAGTTCCGCACGCCGTGGATCACGACGATTGTGTTCGGCCTGTTCGCGGCGCTTGCGCCGGCGTTTCTGCCCATTGACCGACTGGCCGATCTGGTGAACATCGGGACGCTGCTGGCGTTCGCGATTGTGAGCGCAGGCGTATGGGTGCTACGGGTGCGGCATCCCGACTTGCACCGGCCGTTCAAGACGCCGCTGGTTCCGCTGGTGCCGTTCCTGGGAATTGTGTCGGCGTTGTACCTGATGACGCAGTTGGCGCTGATTACGTGGGTGGTGATGATCAGCTGGCTGGTTATAGGGCTGATGATCTACTTCGGCTACTCGCTGAAGCACAGCAAGGTACAGAAGCTCGCGACCGTCGCTGAGGCCGACTGAGGAAATCGCCAGAGAGAAAAGCACGAAAAGCGCCTCCCATGCAGAAGATCGCCCTTGCGGAACGGGACGAAGGGAGGAGGTGTTTGATCCACTTCACGAATCTCATTGCGTTCTGGAATTGCGCCGTTTCCAGCAGCTTTGAATTCATGCCATTGGCGTTCGCCCTCGCCAATCAAGTCCTCTAGCCGCTGGCGGATTAGAGAGTCTCCCGATCAACGCAAGCTGGCACTTGGCAGGTTAAGCGCTTTGGACGGATACGGCGAGAGAAAAACTGTTGTCGGCGGCAACAGCGACAATCTTTGCGCGCTTTTCGTAGCGGGTAGGGCGACGGCGAAGCCCCCCTATTTGGGCGCTCGCAAAAGTAGCGTCCACGAACCCTTCGTCAAGATTCAGTTTGCCTTGCTCGTGCAGGCGCGCGGCCAGCGGCTTCAGATGTTGTTCCAGCTTTCCGCTTCGCACCTAGCTCTGAAATCGGCGGCGGCAGGTCTGGTATGTTCGGCACTCCTCCGAGAATTCGCGCCATTACGCGCCGATTCCCAGCACCCACAACACCCATTGAGAAAAGCGCGCGTGTCGTGTCACGGACGCCCCCGGTTGTCTGCACGTTGCGCGGGTCGCAATACTATCGCCACAACTGCCCACGGCTTGTCGTTCTGTTCCCAGCGACCTGCCATCGGTGCGTTCAAAGATACACAGAGCATCTCCAGTAGGACACCAATCGGTGCCTCGACGGTTTATGAGACTGGTTGACTGGTTCTAATAAAATCGAGGCTTCCACGTCCTGTGACTTCGAAGTGCGACACGTGATGGCCTACGGCGGGCCGCTCCCGATAACTACGATGCTGGAGGAGTTTGGCTTCAGGCAGTTCGTCGTGGAAACGCTGAAGATCAGGCTGCAGATTCACTCGATTTCGGTATTCCCATTCATTTTAGGATCGTGATGGCCTGACACGTGGGACTGTCGCGGCTGCTTCATCTGCACTTTTGTGAAGCGCGAACCGACGCCGACCGGCATTCTGCAGTTGGCTGAACTTCAGCCACGATGAGTGTGCGGTACTCATGGTCTAGAGATTTGCATGATCAGTCTGGCGTCGGCCTCCCTGCGCCAAATGCGCCAGCCAGTGGACGATATCAGGCAATCCGGGATGCTGTCCGATGGCCGCCGGCACCTTATGCTCGCGGAACACGATGCAGTGAGTGCCTGTCAAAACCCGTCCAGAAGCGTACATCCGTGCACCGGCCTCACACAGTTGGTGAGTTTTTGGCCGAGAAGAAGATTTGGCACAGCACTTGCTTCTCCATGGGCAGGGGCAGCCGAATGACTATCATCGCACCGCCGGAAAACGTCATCGCCGTTCAGACGGAAGTTGGCTTTGAACGCACTCTCGGGTTGTTGCGCATCGAGCTGCCCCGCCATGAGTTTCGGATTCTTGGGGAAGTGGATTTCAGCCGTGAACTGGAGAGTCTCATTGGGTTGGCGACATCACGGTATGTGGTTCTGATGGTGTGGCATCCATTCTCGGCCTATCAGGCGCTCCTCAGCGATCCCAACGGAGGACTGATGGTTCCGTTTAGCCTGGCGGTGTATCAGAATGGCGATGTCACAACCGTGTCGGTTCTCAAGCAGCCGTCACTGATACCGGAGGCATCGCTAGGGATTCGTGCACTTGGCCAGGAGCTGAATCGTCGGATGCGCAGGGTCATGCTGGAGCTTGGGATCTGTGAACGGCCGCGGGACCACCATAGCGTGGAGCATAGGAAGGCGGTACGGGGATGATGGAGATGCCGCGTGGAAAACGAGTATCGACCTTCTTTGCCTTCTGGAAGCGTGTGCTTCGACCGACGGTTGTTGCGCCACTCCGTCGCGATGACGAAATAGTAGAGGAAGATCCTTGGGGTAGACACGGTTGCTGCTCTGAACCCCGCGATTGCGACTACGGCGTTCCTCCACGTCAGCTTGGGAGATGGTAATGATCGGTGGTTTCGTACTTGGAACATCAGGGATCTCGAAGGGGAGCAAGACAAGCGCAATGAATAAACCGTATGCACTGATAGCTGGGGCTGTTCTAATCATTGCCGCTTACCCGATGCTGGCTCAACATCAACATGGCGGTGGCCCCTCGGGTAGCGGCGGACCTATTCCTGGTTACGGCGGAGCCATGAATGATTTTCAAAGAGCTATCGCTGTCCAGGCGAGCAACGAGCAGTCGGCGCAGTTGCGTTCGTGGACTCAGAGAACGGCCACTATGAATCGGGAACTAGAGGACATCCGTCAAGGATCGGAATCGCGCAGGTCCGGAGACGTCTCAGACGAGATCGATATGTTCAAGACGGCACTTGTGACCGACAATCTGGACCGTCACGAATTCCTCGTGAGTCTTTCCGGCGCGCAACATTCCAGACTCAGGAAGCCGGTGCGGGGACTCGACAGAATCAACAATGCGATGGCGAAAGCGCTCTCCGCAATTACCGAGAGCTCCGGACAGACCCAGAATACAAAGCTGCTCTTCAAGGGACTCGAAAGAGCGAAGAAAGCGATCGAGGACGAGCAATATGAGCAGCAAAAGTTCGTGCGCGAAATGGGAGTGACGGTGTAGCGCGCGGAGGGCGCCGCGGGCCACGCCGCGGACGAAATCGGCACCACGCATCCAACCGACAATGACGCGGTGGATTGCCCAGACTCCTTAATGTGTGGCCCGCGTAGCCCTTGTCCCTTATTCTCTTCGATTGGTAACTGGATCGGTTCCAGTCGAAGTCTTGAAGAAAAAGTCTCCAACTTGTGATTTAGGTCACAGACCGGAACGGAAAGGATTGGCATTCTCAGTACACTGGCATGAGATTCTTCTCCAAGGTCGTCACGACGATGCTCCTCGCAGTCTTGGGAGTCGGGCCTTTGCCGCTGTATGCGGCGACGCCGTGCCAGGTCCAGGCGAAGTCTTCGATGTGCTGCGCGGCGGGATGCCCGATGACGACGGCAATGAAGAAGGCCAGTGCTCAATCTCGGATCGAGTCCGGCACTTCGACGAAATGCGGCTGCCAGGTATCTCCGGGTGCGCCTGCATTGGTTGCGATTGCGCCAGCGACGCGAGAATCGAGCGCTGTGACGCTTGTGGACAACCCGCTTGCCGGTTTTGCGTCCATCGTGGCGATTCGCGTGGAAGAAAGCTATATCCCGCCCGACCGGGAGTCGTTCAGACACTCCCAGTCCGTCCTTTGCACCTTCCAAATCTGATCTTCGCCAGCGGCCGCATTCTCCAGCATGCGTAGCTGATCTCGTCGCGTGTTGTCGCGTCTCCGAAGGGCGGGCCTCGGCACTTTGACT
>JAJYAE010000422.1:0-2699 GCA_021779695.1 Acidobacteriota bacterium
TCGTACCTTTTCCTTCATGACCGGTTCCTCTCCGCTTGTGGCTCTGAACTGTGCTTCCTTCTCGAATCACAGCCTAACCCACGACCAGCGCACTGGACCGGTCACTCCATGATGACTAACAATGAGAAACTGCCGATTCCTGACACCATCCGCCCTTGAAATTGACTCAAGCCAAAATGATCGTTGAGCGCCTTGCCTCCCTTAACCGTTAACACCAGCTCTCGGCTATCGGGTTGGCGTATCACCCAGCGCTTCGTCTCAAATGTAGCCAGGATCGCCGCACCGAGCAGACCACCCGAGTGCGGTCGGCGCTCACTCCAGTCGAGACAACCAAATGCGAGGCGGCGGCGCGAGGTTGAGCGCACGAGGTGGATGCCGATGCGGCTCAGTTCCGCCCGTCCAATGTCGCTCACAGACGAACTGTCGTCAGTAAGCCATCCCAGTGCAACCAGCCTGTCGTGCAGCGCCACCGCCACCACGCCGGCCATGTGGTCGTAACACGTGCGCGCAAAGCGCAGCTTCGTGGGAACCCTGCTTTGGAGTCCCGGCTGCTTCGCCGCCAGCCCCATAATCGATTCCAAAGTATCCGCAACTTCATGGCTCGCGATCCGAAAATAGCGATGCCTCCCTTGAACAGCGCAGTCGACCATCCCCTTCTCGACCAGGACTCGCAAATGTGCGCTCGCCGTCGAAGCTGATACGCCGCCTACAAGACTCATTTCCGTGGCGGTGTAAGCGCGCCCATCCATCAACGCGCAAAGCATCCGCGCCCGTGTGCGATCCGCAACCGCGGTGGCGGCCGACGCCAATCCGGCATCGATAGAGTTCCGATCCACAGCCTCTTCATATTTCAGACGGAACATCACGGGGTAGTAACACTTCGTTCTCCACCGAAGCATTCCTCAGACGCTCACTTCATTATGGAGTTGGAATCGCGGAGGCACTGAAACGATGATCGCCATGATCTTTGAGTTCACTGCGAGCGATGAACACTTCGACGAGTACATGCACGAGGCCGCGGCTTTGCGCCCGCTATTGTCAGGCATTCAGGGATTCATCTCGGTCGAACGCTTCGAGAGCAAGACAACTCCGGGTAAATTCGTCTCCATTGGGTTCTTCGAGGATGAGAACGCTCTACGGGAATGGAGGAACCTGCCCGAGCACCGACGTGCCCAGCAACTCGGCCGCACCAGGCTCTTCAAGAACTATCGCCTTCGCATAGCATCTGTGATTCGCGACTACACAATGTCCGACCGCGAGCATGCGCCCGAAGACAGCAAGCTGGCGCACGACTCAAGGGAGGACTGAGAATGGACGATCTGGAGATTCGTCTGGCAGATACGCCGGGTTCGCTTTCCCTAATGGGAACAGCACTTGGCAATGCAGGCATCAGTATAGAAGGCGGCGGCGCATGGGTTGTGGATGCCAAAGGCTTTGCGCACTTTCTCTTTCACGATGGGGCCGCCGCACGCCGGGCACTCGAGTCTGCTGGAATTGAAGTGGCCACATGCAGCCAGGTATTGCGCCTGCGTCTCCAGCAGGAAATTCCGGGGCAGCTGGGGTTAGTTACAAGCCGCATGGCGCAAGCCAATGTCAGCATCCAGGTGCTTTATAGCGACCACGTGAATCACCTCATCCTCGTGGTTGACGATCTAGAGAAGGGTCGCGCAGTGGCCGCAGATTGGAGCAGCACGCAAATGGCAGAAGCGAGGCGGAGAAGTCGATGAAGTCCAGAGGAACGGGGCATCCTCAAATGCAGAGGCCGCAAACGCACTTCTGCCATACTCATCCCATCTGTTGGCAATAGCTGACAGTTCTCGCAAAGGGAAAGTCCTTCCTGCTGGACGATTTTGGGCAGTCTCTGAATGACGCCTCTCGGCACCTAGTAACCTTGATCATGCAGTGAGTCAGTTGAATTCCCGTCTCCACGGAGCCTTGTCTACTCACAACGGAAAAGCGCCTTCGCCCCGGAGTCCGTGCGACGAAGGCCTGCTCAGACTCGAATCGCCGTCCTAACGAATCGCGTGCACGAAAGTTCGCCTCTGTGCATATAGAACCGCAGACTTTGCCTTATATGAGCAGGCACTGCGGACTGCACGCGGTCGTCTTCAGCGAACCTATTTCAACAACTCCTGACCAGGCCCATGCGTTCGGCAGGCATGCACGCCGACCAAAGAGAAAGCGAAAGGACGGAAAAAGCAACTACGGTGCCGTGGAGCGTGATCCAAATGACGGCAAGCGGACCGCCGAATTGGGGGAGAATTTCCGCTTACGGGAAGTTGATGACGACTGGTGTGCCCCTGTCGTAGGTGCTTTCGGAGACCTTCGAGCAGTTGAAGAGGATGGGCGTGTCTGCGACGACGGCATCACCGGAGTGGACGAGCGCCCAGATTTGGGCGGCGGTGGTTATGTGGGTGTTGATGGCGTGATCCGTGAAGGCTGCCGAGGTGAAGAAGACAAGTTTGACGGCCCATGCGATGTTGAAATCGCCCGTGGGCGGGATGCCGACTAGATGATCGTGGCCTTTGACCAGGGAGCAAGGACTTCCTCCGTTGAAATCCGTGCAGACCTGACTCGTGCCGGGCAGCGCACCGTAGTCAGGGTCAGGAAAAGGCAGGACGTTGACATGGTCGCAGTTGGTTGGCGTGCAGTTGAGTGTGTTTGCATCGATTGTGGAGCCTAGCGGATACACCACCAAG
>JAJYAE010000422.1:2709-3380 GCA_021779695.1 Acidobacteriota bacterium
GGTGGCAGCGGAGTTTGCGTTGGACGGGAGCGGGGCCTTGTCCGGCGTGAGGAGATAGATAACGCTGCCGTTTGAGTCGTCGTATGCGGGCTCAATGGTGGATTTGCCAAGGGCGTTCTGCCCGCTATCCACGGTTTGAGCAAAGGTTGCAGGAACACCCGAAATCGCGATCGCCCCCATCAGCAGCGCCGCACGGAACAGAATGTAGCCAGAAATTGTCTTCATATCTTGTCCTCTTTCAAACACTTGATCGTCCGGCTCAGCGCCGGCGCTGTTAAGGTGGCGAGACACACACAGCTCAGGACGGTGACTGTGAGAGGCACCAATTGAACCGACACCGACCATGGTGCAAGTGTCGCCACGAGCGGTTAGCGTCTCAAGGTTGTGACCCCCTTCAAGGGATGGGGAACTTCCACTATTGCCGCTAGCATTCCGCAGAACACCCCAAATCGGTAGTTTCTCTCCGTAACTTACGATGTAACATAATTGAATCTATGGTTTGCGCTGAGGTAGAGAATGGACCGCTCCGGATCTGCGACGGACCCTGAAGAGATAAGACTGCAGCTTCAACGCATTCTTGCCTCGAAAGTCTTCTACGCCGCGCAACGGAGCCAGGCTTTTCTCCGCTATGTGGTCGAGAAGTCGATTGCCGGCCTCCTCCCCAAGGAATA
>JAJYAE010000423.1 GCA_021779695.1 Acidobacteriota bacterium
GAACCGCACCCCCATCGCCTCCAGAAACCCAAAGTCTGGATGATACCCCGTCATCGCAAACACAAAATCATTCGCAATCGTCTTCAATCCGTCCGGCGTCTTCAGAACCACCGCATCCGGCATCACCTCCACCAGCTGCGTGCTGAAATACGCCTTGATCTCTCCTGCTTTAATGCGGTTTTCAATATCCGGCTTGATCCAGTACTTCACATGCCGGTGCAGCTCCGGGTCCCGATGCACCAGCGTCACCCGCGCGCCATGCCGCCACAGCTCCAGCGCCGCAATCGCCGCCGAGTTCTTCCCGCCAACCACCAGCACATCCAGCCCAAAGTATGGGTGCGGATCATCGTAATAATGATGCACCTTGCTCAGCTGCTCCCCCGGAATCCCCATCATGTTGGGCAGGTCGTAATAGCCCGTCGCAATCGCCAGCTTCCGCGACTGAAGCATTCCCGGCCGGCCAAAGCGGTCCACCGTATGCACCACAAAATTCCCATCCCCGCCCGTCACCCGCTCCACCCGGTGATACTGCCGCACGTCCAGCTTGTAGTGCGCCGCCACCTGCCGGTAATACTGCAGTGCCTCATTCCGCGTCGGCTTCGCATTCGGACTCGGAAACGGAATGTCCCCAATCTCCAGCAGCTCCGACGTCGTGAAAAACGTCATGTGCGATGGATAGTGGAACAGCGAGTTGCACACGCACCCCTTGTCCACCAGCACCGCCTTGAAGCCCGCCTTCCCCGCCTCAATCGCGCACGCCAGCCCTGTCGGCCCCGCACCCACCACCAGCAGGTGAAACACCTCGCCCGCCGCCCCGCCTGAACTCAACTCGCTCATCCCTCTAGCTTAGGCCATCTGCTATACCCAGGCTTGCCGCCTGCAAATAACTACCACCCCAGGGTGAATATATCGGTCTATGGTAGAATGATGTAAATGTGGGTAGAAAGGTATAAACAATGAGCCTGAACATCAAGAACGAGAAAGCGACTCAGCTCATCCGAGAGCTTGCCGCTTTGGAAGGCGTCAGTCTCGTCGCCGCTGTCACTCAGGCCGTTGAAGAAAAGCTGGCTAATGAAAGGAGCCGGCGCTCCCGCTCCGCCCGCAAGGCCCGCAGTCGCTACGACCTCCTCATGGAGTTTGCCAATGAGTGCTCCCGCCGTATCAAGCACCCCGTCCACTCCCGCGACATCGACAGCTACCTCTACGGCGAGGACGGGCTCCCCAAATGATCATTGACTCCTCGGCGCTCATCGCCATTTTCTTTAAGGAGCCCGAAGCCCGCGCCTTCGCCAGGGCCATCCAGGACGCCGACACGCTGCGCATCTCCGCAGCAACCTACCTTGAAACTGCCATCCTCCTGGATAAGCAGCGCGATCCCGTCCTCAGCGCCCGGCTCGACACACTCATCGAAGACCTCCAGGTAACGATTGAGCCCATCACCGTCCAGCAAGCCCGCATCGCCCGTCAGGCCTGGCGTGATTACGGCCGCGGCAGCGGGCACCCTGCCAATCTCAACTTCGGCGATTGCTTCAGCTACGCCCTCGCTCGTGCCGTGCGTGAGCCTCTGCTTTACAAGGGCAATGACTTCTCCCACACTGACCTGTCCTCTGCCTTGCATCCGTAACCCGAAGCCCGACTCTCACCGTCAACTTTCGCTCCACCCCAGTGCGCCACCTTCCTGCGCGCCCATCCCCCCATCGATTACCCTGATAGGTTCGTTTCGAGGGAAATTCCATGACCACCATTCAGCAGCAGGACTTCATCTCCAGCGTCGCAGGCGCACTGCAATACATCAGCTACTATCATCCCGTTGACTACATCACCTCGCTCGCCCAAGCCTATGAGCGCGAGCAGTCGCACGCCGCCAAAGACGCCATTGCGCAGATCCTCATCAACAGCCGCATGTGCGCCGAAGGCCATCGCCCCATCTGCCAGGACACCGGCATCGTCACCGCCTTCATCAAGATGGGCATGGACGCCCGCTTCGAGCCTGCGCCTGGCGAGCCCCGCATGAACCTCCAGCAGATGGTCGATGCAGGCGTGCGCCGCGCCTACCTTGACCCCGACAACAAACTCCGCGCCTCCATCCTCGCCGACCCCGCAGGGGCGCGCAAAAACACCAAGGACAACACACCCGCCGTCGTCAGCGTTGAGCTCGTCCTCGGCGACAAAGTCGAAGTCACCGTCGCAGCCAAAGGCGGCGGCTCTGAAGCAAAATCAAAATTCATCATGCTCAACCCCTCCGACTCCGTCGTCGAGTGGGTCCTCAAAACCGTTCCCACCATGGGCGCCGGATGGTGCCCGCCCGGCATGCTCGGCATTGGCATCGGCGGCACTGCGGAAAAAGCCATGCTTCTCGCCAAAGAATCCCTGATGGACCCCATCGACATCCAGGAGCTCATCGCCCGCGGCCCAAAGACTCGCGCCGAAGAACTCCGCATCGAACTCTACGACAAGGTCAATCGTCTCGGCATCGGCGCGCAGGGCCTCGGCGGACTCACCACCGTCCTCGACGTCAAGGTCCGCGACTACCCCACCCACGCCGCCAACCTTCCCGTCGCCATGATTCCCAACTGCGCCGCCACGCGCCACGCCCACATCGTCCTTGACGGCTCCGGCCCCGTCTATCTCGATCCGCCTGATCTCAAGGACTGGCCCAAACTCACCTACGACGTCTCCGGCGCGCGCCGCGTTAACCTCGACACCGTCACCCGCGACGAAGCCGCCACCTGGAAGCCCGGCGAAGTCCTCCTCCTCACCGGCAAGCTCCTCACCGGCCGCGACGCCGCCCACAAGCGCATGACCGACATGCTCAGCCGCGGCGAAAAGCTCCCCGTCGACTTCCGCAATCGCTTCATCTATTACGTCGGCCCCGTCGATCCCGTCCGCGAAGAGGTCATCGGACCCGCCGGACCCACCACCGCCACGCGCATGGACAAGTTCACCCGCCAGATGCTCGCTGAAACCGGCCTCCTCGGCATGGTCGGCAAAGCCGAGCGCGGCCCCGCCGCCATCGACGCCATCAAGGAGTTCCGCGCTGTCTACCTCATGGCCGTCGGCGGAGCCGCTTATCTCGTCGCCAAAGCCATCACCGGCGCGCGCCAGCTCGCCTTCCAGGATCTCGGCATGGAAGGCATCTACGAGTTCGACGTCAAAGACATGCCCGTCACCGTCGCCGTCGATTCCAAAGGCACCAGCGTCCACCAGACCGGTCCCGCCGAGTGGCAGCAGCGCATCGCCGGTATCCCTATCCTGCAGTAGCGCAGCACACAGCCGCGCAAGCAAAACAGGCTCCTCATCCCGCCCGTTGCCGGGTCCGGTCATGAGGAGCCTGCTGTTTTGCGGCGCTTACTGCTGTGCGCCGCGGTT
>JAJYAE010000088.1 GCA_021779695.1 Acidobacteriota bacterium
GAGGAAGCTCACATCCTCCAGCACACGCTCCATGATCGTATGCAGCCGGCGCGCGCCGATGTTCTCAGTCGTCTCATTCACCTTGAAGGCAAACTCCGCCATCTCCCGCAGCGCCTCCGGCGTGAACTCCAGCCGTACGCCCTCAGTCTCCAGCAGCGCAGAATATTGACGGGTCAATGAAGCCTTCGGCTCCGTGAGGATGCGCAGAAAATCCTCGACCGTCAGCGACTTCAGCTCCACTCGAATCGGGAACCGCCCCTGCAGTTCCGGGATCAGGTCGCTCGGCTTTGACACATGAAACGCGCCTGCTGCGATGAACAAGATATGATCCGTGCGCACCATGCCATAGCGCGTATTCACCGTGGTGCCTTCCACGATTGGCAGAATGTCGCGCTGCACGCCTTCGCGTGAGACGTCGGGTCCGTGCCCACCCTCGCGCCCGGCGATCTTGTCAATTTCGTCCAGGAAGACAATGCCGCTCGACTCCACGCGCTCCACTGCCGCGCGATTTACTGAGTCCATGTCGATCAGCCGGCTCTCTTCTTCCAGCACCAGGTAGTCGAACGCATCGCCCACCTTCATCTTGCGCTTCTTGGTGGCATTGCCAAAGATATTCGGCAGCATATCCTTGAGGTTCATCTCCATGTCCTCAAGGTTCTGGTTGCTGATGATGCCAAACTGCGGCGTCCCGCGATCGCGCACGTCAATCTCGACCATGCGATCGTCCAGCTTGCCTTCGCGGAACTGCTGGCGCAGCTTCTCACGCGAGCGCTGATGGCTGTCTGTCGCGGCAGGCAGCGCAGGCTGACCTTCCTGCCCCTGAGGCACAGCGGGAGGTGGCGGCAGCAACACGTCCAGCAGGCGCTCCTCGGCGTTCATCTCCGCGCGGTCTTCCACTTCTTCCAGCCGCTCTTCGCGCACCATGTCGATGGCGATCTCCACCAGATCACGGATCATCGACTCGACATCACGGCCCACGTAGCCCACCTCAGTGAACTTCGAGGCCTCGACCTTCAGGAATGGAGAGTTGGTCAGCTTGGCCAGCCTTCGCGCAATCTCCGTCTTGCCCACACCCGTCGGCCCAATCATGATGATGTTCTTAGGCATGATGTCGTCTGCCAGATCAGGTGGCAGCTTCTGGCGGCGCTGACGGTTGCGCAGCGCAATGGCCACCGCACGCTTGGCCGCACGCTGGCCGACCACGTGCTTGTCCAACTCAGTTACAATCTCGCGGGGCGTCATCTCGTCTAACGAGATGTCCTGTTCTTCGGCAGATGCGGGAAGATAGATAGCCATGGATGCGATGAGCTCTCGGCGCTGCCGCTAGCCCTTCAACTCCTCAATCGTGATGCGGTCATTGGTATAGATGCAGATCTCGCCGGCAATCTTCATCGATTTCTCCGCAATCTCGCGCGCGCTCAGATTCGTATTTTCCAGCAGAGCGCGAGCCGCCGCCGTAGCGTAACTCCCTCCGCTGCCGATGGCCGCGATTGGCTCATCAGGATCAATGACATCTCCTGAGCCCGAGATCAAGAACGTCTGGCCGGCGTCCGCGACCACCAGAAGCGCCTCCAGGTTACGCAGCATCTTATCCGTTCGCCAGTCCTTGGCAAGCTCCACTGCAGCGCGATTCAAGTTGCCGGCAAACTGCTCGAGTTTCGTCTCAAACCGCGCGAACAGCGAAAATGCGTCGGCCGTGGAACCGGCAAATCCGGCCAGAATCTTATCCTGGTAGAGACGGCGGATCTTCTTTGCCGTGTGCTTTAGAACGTGGTCTCCAAGAGTGACCTGGCCATCCGCAGCCATCACCACCTGACCGTTGCGGCGCACGCAGATCACCGTCGTTGAATGGACCCGCTTTTCCTGCGCGTTTGTTTTGCCCTTGCCAGACACCAAGAAAAACCTCCGGAATGGCCACGTCCGGCGAACGGGAAATTCAAGCAGACGTAACAAACAGTATAGGGCAAGGGCACGGCCATTCGTGGGCGATATGGACAATCCGGCGGCCTGCGGCTGCCCACGCGTGTCCGGCCGGGTTTGACGCCTCCGGCGCGGCACAATAGCTTGGAAGGATGCGCGGCACCACGTCGGAACCGCCTAAAGGAGTTCGCATGCGCAGCAGATCCATCGCCCGGCCTTGGATTGGGCTCTTCACTCTCGTCATCGCCTTTTTAACCTGCCACCTCTCACTCGCGCAGGACCTCCAAAGCTTCGAAAAGAAGATCACGGTGAAGGTGCTTCCCAACGGCCTCACCCTCATTCTTTGTAATCGACCCGAGGCTCCGGTTTTCAGCTATTCCACATTTATCGACGCCGGCGACGTCGACGACCCCTCCGGCGAAAGCGGCCTCGCGCACATGTTTGAGCATCTGGCGTTCAAAGGTACCAGCCAGATTGGCACGACCGATTACCCCGCCGAGAAGGTCGCGCTGGCCAAGGTGGAAGAGGCCAACAACGCCTACGAGGCCGAGTACCTCAAGCCTGTAGGTCGTGATCCGCAAAAGCTCGCCGAGTTGAAAAAGACTTTTGAAGCTGCCCAGGCTGAGGCACAGAAGTATGTGATTCCCAATCAGTTTACTGAGGTGGCAGAGCGCAATGGCGCCACCGGCCTCAATGCCCAAACCGGCCTTGACGAGACGATCTATTTCTGGTCGATGCCGGAAAACCGGCTACAGCTCTGGGCCTGGCTTGAAAGCGGCCGCCTCAGCGATGTCGTCCCGCGCGAGTTTTACAAGGAGCGGGACGTGGTGATGGAAGAGCGTCGCATGCGCACGGACTCCAATCCAATCGGTCGCCTCACAGAGCAGTTTCTCGCAACGGCTTACGTAGCCCATCCCTATGGGCGCAGCAGCATTGGCTGGCCAAGTGAAGTCAGCCAGCTTTCGGCCACAGAAGCCATGGCCTTCCACAAGAAGTATTATGTCGGCTCCAACGTCGTCGTCGCCATCGTCGGCGACGTGAGCGCAGCGCAAGTCATGCCGATGCTCGAAAAGTATTTCGACAAAGTTCCCGGCGGGCCCAAGCCAGAAGAAATGACGACGGTCGAGCCAAAGCAGTTCGCAGAGAAGTCCGTAGTCATTCGCGAGGCGACACAGCCCTTCTATATCGAGGGCTACCATCGGCCGAGCTATCGCGACCCCGATGATGCCGTCTACGACGCGATTCAGGACATCATGTCCAACGGCCGCGTCTCGCGTCTTTATCGCAGCCTTGTCGAGAAGCAGCAGATCGCAGCAGAAGCCGAAGGCTTCAGCCCATATCCCGGAGCCAAGTATCCAAGCCTCTTTGCTTTCTATGCGATTCCGCTGCCCGGCCACACGGATGACGAGATGCGCGACGCCATTCACAAGGAAATTGAGAAGCTGAAGACCACCGACGTCACCGACGAGGAGTTGGCCATGTTCAAAACCCGCGCCAAGGCCGATCTGCTGCGTGGCCTGGCAGACAACCAGGGCCTGGCAAATGCGCTGGCCATGTACCAGACGCGTTATGGCGATTGGCGTCAGCTGTTCCTGCAACTCG
Organism: Acidobacteriota bacterium; assembly: GCA_021779695.1. The sequence continues at coordinate 3,523 of JAJYAE010000088.1, forward strand.
ACCGAATAGACAAGGTCACAAAGGCCGATATCCACCGTGTAGCCAACAAGGTCTTCGTGGATTCCAATCGAACCACTGCGGAGATCGTCTACACACCAACTCCGCACGCACCACAGAGAGCCGCGCAGGATAAGGGAGGTGCGCAATGAGAGCGCCCCGCTTCAACTTTATCCTCCGTGCATCGCTTCTTGTGGCGGCGCTTGCGTTCACTCTTCCGTCGCAACTTTCCGCGCAGCAAAGCAAGCCGTGGGAGCAGATTCCCATTCCTCCCCTGCCGCCCTTCCATCCCCATCAGCCCACACGCATTGAGCTGAAGAATGGCATCGTCATTTTCCTGCAGGAAGACCATGAACTGCCCTTCGTCAACGGAACGGTCTTCATCCCAGGGGGTGCGCGTGATGAAGACGCCTCCAAGCTGGGCCTGGTTGATCTTTATGGGCAAGCCTGGCGCACCAGTGGCACTGAAAAGATGTCCGGCGACGCCATGGACGATTTGCTTGAGTCAAAAGCCGCTCACATTGAAACGGATGGCGACATTGACTCGACCTCTCTTTCTTGGGATTCGCTCAAGGGGGACGCGGATCAGGTTTATGCCCTTGCCATGGACCTTCTCTTCCACCCCAACTTCACCGAAGACAAGCTCAAACTGGCCAAGCAGCAGGAGGCAGCCGGAATTGTGCGGCGCAACGATGATATTGGTGCAATCGCGAGCCGCGAAGCGCGCAAACTGATCTACGGCGCCCAAAGCCCCTATGCCCGCCAACCTGAGCTGGCAACCATCGCCAACATAAAGCTGAGCGACCTGAAGGCATGGCATGACCGCACCATTGGCGGCAAACTCATCGTGGCTGTCAGCGGTGACTTCGATCCGGTGGCGATGGAAGCCAGACTTCGCGCCACTTTCGAAAATTTGCCAATGGCCCGTCCTAACCCCACACATCCAGGATTATTCACGGATCCAAAGCCGGCCGTGTATTTCATCAACAAGCCCGATGTGAATCAGTCGAACATTGAGATCGTGGGCCTTGGGACGGAGCGTAACAATCCTGATGTCCCAGCGCTGGCTGTGATGAATGACATTCTCGGCGGTGGCTTTGGTAGTCGGCTCTTTCAGACGGTGCGCACCAGGCTTGGCCTTGCCTACGCCGTCGGAGGTGGATACGGGTACTCGTATGACCACCCCGGCACCTTCCGCGTCGTGGTGATGACCAAGAGTGTCTCCACTGTGGACGCCACCAAAGCAGCCGAGGGAGAGATTGCGGGTCTCATCGCACGCCCCTTCACGGAGCAGGAGTTAAAGCGAGCGAAGGACGACATCCTCAATTCGTTTCTCTTCCTTTATGACACCCGCGAGAAGGTTCTCGCAGAGCGCGTGCGCCTTGAGTTTTATGGTTATCCTGCGGATTACCTAGAAACCTACAAGGCGGGGATCGAGAAGGTGTCTATCGCTGATTTGGAACGCGTGTCGAAGAAATACATCCATCCTGACAAGCTGGCCGTCCTTGTCGTGGGCAATGAACCACAGATCAAACCCAGCCTCGATGAGTTGAAAATGGGCCCCGTCCACCCCATTGACATTACGATTCCCATGCCCAATTCAGCCCCATCGGCGGAGACAAAGCAGTGAGCAAATCAAGTCCTTCCAGCCAGCCTGCCCTTGCGTCGTTGGCCGTGGTCATTATGGCTGCGGGCAAGGGCACGCGCCTGCGTTCCCAGCGGCCCAAGGTGCTCCATGAGGTCGGGGGTCGCCCGCTGCTCAGTCACGTCATCGCGGCAGCCTCGCACGTCGCCGCGCCTACCGATATCTACGTCGTCGTTGGCCACCAGGCCGACAGGGTACGCCAGGCCGTTGCATCAACCGGCGTTCAGTTCGTGGAACAGGCGGAGCAGCGTGGTACCGGTCATGCAATCCAGTGTGCCAGGGCTGCAATCGCGCAATATGCCAACGTCCTGATTCTTTCCGGTGACGTGCCTCTCATTCGTCCTGAGACGCTTGAACAGCTCCGCGCATTCCATTTTGCGGAGAAGGCGGCTATGACCATCCTGACTGCAGCACCCGGAGACCCCAGCGGCTACGGCCGTATTCTCCGGCGCAGTCAGGCCAGCCCTGAAGTCGACGCCATCATTGAGCAGAAAGCGCTCACGCCGGCCCAGCTTTCCATCCCTGAAATCAACTCCGGCATCTACGCCTTTCAAACGACTCCCCTTTTGGCGCATCTCGACCAACTGAACCCAGACAACGCCCACCGTGAACTCTACCTCACGGATATGGCAACCCTACTGCGAAGCGCCGGAGCCCGCGTGGTCGCTATCCAGGCAGCCCAAGCTATCGAGGTCCTGGGCGCTAATACGATCGCCGAAATGATGGAACTCGATGCCGCTCTGCGTCTTGCCACGACAAAGCGGCTTATGGCCGCCGGCGTCACAATCTTCCGACCGGAGACCTGCATTATCGATGCAGACGTCGAAGTCGCAGCCGATACGGTCATTGAGCCGTTTGTGCAACTTTTGGGCCATACCCGGGTTGGAACTGATTGCGCAATTCGGTCGTATTCTGTGGTGGAAGATTGCACGGTGGGCAATCGTGTGCTCATTCGACAAAGCTGCATCCTCACCGAAAGTTCTGTGGCGGATGGTGCAAAGATCGGACCGTTTGCACATCTGCGGCCGGGCAGCGAAATCGGTGAGGACGCGCATATAGGCAACTTTGTTGAAACCAAGAAGGCGCGCCTTGGTAAAGGCGCCAAGGCGAATCACCTCTCCTACCTCGGCGATGCAATTGTCGGTGCGGGAACCAATATTGGCGCGGGTGTGATCACGTGCAATTACGACGGAGTGCACAAGCACACGACGCGAATTGGGGAGGGTGCATTCGTTGGCAGTGATTCGACCCTTGTGGCGCCAGTCAATGTCGAAGACGGCGCCTACGTCGGAGCGGGCTCCTGCATCACCCGGGATGTCCCCGCCGGCGCACTCGCCGTGGGGCGAGCCCGGCAGGTCACAAAAGAGGGCTGGGTCGCCGCAAGACGCGCGCGCCAGACAGAGAAGAATGAATCGGGCCACTGAGTCCTGTATGCAAGGCCAGGCGGGGTGCAGGCGGCTCGCCTTGCAGTCCTGACTGAAAGGGTGGCTTAAATACTTTGGTTCGATCGCCGGATTTGCTTGCGCAGGGATAACGGTAAGTGTAAGTTCGTCTTAAAAGCGGGGGCGACGTTTGAAAGCCGCGTTGGACTACCCGAGAGATACATCGAGAGCTCAAACGCAACTGCTCGCATCAATGATTCACTTTGCCCCGATCTGCGCCGAATCGACCGATTTCCCCAGCGCATCGAATTGTGAGATTCCGCGCTTGGCATTGAGATCGGCAATCATCGAGAAGGGAACCGGAGTGCGACAAGTGTCCAGCTGCCGGATCGGTATTTCGAATTGGCGTTTGATCTAGATCCCGAACGATTCAAGCGGGGACATGTCTCAGGTTCCAGGTACGGAGGAGCGATTCCGCGGATGAGCTCGAAGGCAGGCAATCGCTGTCGGATTCTGGTCGTGGATGACGAGGCGCCTGTGCGTTCCATGATCGGTGCGACACTCGAACACCAGGGCTATGAAGTCACCCTGGCCAGCAGCGGCTCGCAGGCGACGGAAATCCTCGCCACATGCAGCTTTGATCTTGTACTGACAGACATCGTCATGCAGGATGGAAACGGCATTGCCCTGCTCGAACGCATCCGCGCGGACCATCCCCAGGTTCCCGTCGTGATGGTCAGTGCCATTCATGACATCAGCGTGGCAATCGACTCCATGCGCCGCGGAGCCTACGACTATCTCCTCAAGCCATTTGAGCGAGATCATCTGATCGCCACTGTCCAGCGCGCTCTCGACTATCGCAAGGCCCTCGAAGACGATCACAATTATCAGAAGAACCTCGAACAGGTTGTCCGCGCCCGCACTGAGATGTTGCGCCAGGCCATGGAGGACCTTGAGCATTCGTATGACGTCACGCTCGAAGCACTCGGTGACGCCTTGGATCTGAAGGACTCTGAGACCGAGGGCCACTCCAAACGCGTGACGGCTTACACCATTGCCCTTGCCCGCGCCATGAGTATCTCTCCCGCAGAGATCCGCATCATTGCACGCGGTGCATTTCTTCACGACATCGGCAAGATGGCCATCCCGGATGAGATCCTGCGCAAGCCCGGCAAATTGACTGAGAACGAACAGGAAATCATGCGCGATCACTGCAGCCGGGGTTATAACATCCTGCGCAAGATTCCATTTCTGAGCGAGGCGGCGGCCATCGTGTACACCCACCAGGAGCACTACGACGGCAGCGGCTATCCCAGTGGACTCAAGGGCTCAGAGATTCCGATTGGCGCACGGATCTTCGCCGTCGCTGACGCTCTTGATGCCATCACCAGCGACAGGCCCTACCGTGGCGCACGTAGTTTTGACGCCGCCCGCGAAGAGATTCTTCGCTGCTCCGGCACCCAGTTTGACCCCGCCGTCGTCGAGGTTTTCCTCAAGATTCCCGACGAGCTTTGGAATGAACTCCGGGACGAGATCAACAGCCAAAGCCACGCGCGTTCGACCTTCAACATCGATGAAGCCCCTCACAAATCGGCTTGATCTTCCCATATCGCCGCTGGTCTTCTGGCATCGCGTCACATGGTCCGCATCTCCTGGCTCTCACTCACAAGTCAGCTCGTGAGGCCATGTTCGTGCGAATTCTTTCTCTTGTGTGATATCGCGATGAAGAAACAGTCATCCTGGCAAAGAATCTTTGATACCTTTCAAAAACGTCATCTCGACCGCTGATATTTCATCGCGGATTCAAGGGACTGCAACAGTTCACATCAAGAATACGAATCTGGCACGCTGCTTCAATAAACGGCCAGATTCTCTGCGTCCGCTCCGCAGTGAACTGATTGGGCCATTCCACTCTCAGTGCGCAACCCTGCACGCACGTTAGCGCAGTCGACCAATTCATTCTGTGAGGATCCTCATGAAGGTGCTTCGCAGCCTTATGGCTGCATTCGTATTGTTGACCGTCAATTTTCTGCCGACTCATATCGCGTTTGGCCAGGCCCCAGCGGCTCTGCACGTCGTTGCTGCCGATGCGACGGGGGCTCCGGTACCGGGCGCACGCGTTGAGCTCACCAATACGCAAACTGGCTTTGTGCTCAAATCGCTCACCGGTCCTGATGGTGCGTTCGAACTGACCGGGCTTGCGCCAGGAACCTATGACCTGGCAATCACCCTGCCAGGTTTCCTTGACTATCAGGAGCGCGGCATCAGCTTGAATGCAGGCCAAACGCTCAGCTTCAACGCGACCTTGCGCACCAAGTCGGTGGTGCAATCCGTTACCGTCACAGCAGAAGGATCACCGGAAACGTCTGTGACGCAGGCAACCATCTCCCGCGCAGAGATAAGTGGGGTCGCTGGCCCGTTTGGCAGCGCCGCGCAGGCGCTTACGGCTGCGCCAGGCGTCTTCGTTTACGGCTACGGTGGTGTGGCAGCAACCGCTCGTAGTGAGGTTGTGCTTCGCGGAGTGAAAGGTGGTTGGAGCAGCGTCAACGGCGATGTCCTGCGGAATGGCATTTCCTTCCTCTTCGATGGCATCCCGATGAACAACATGATCGCGAACAACGGTCAGTGGCAGACCACTCAGATCCCCATCACCGACATGATCTCGGATATCAATGTGGATTACGGGCCCGGCGCGCCATCCAATCGCTGGTTCGATAGCCTGGGCGGCACGGTGAACTACATCCCCTATCAGCCCAAGACAACGCCCGGAGGCACCGTCACTTTCGGCACTGACTACGGTAGCTACAACACGTCCATCACCCACTTCGTCGCAAACACCGGAATGTATAACGGCTGGTCCGGTCTGCTTGCGTTCGGCTACGCCATGAACGATACCTTCCGTGTCGGCACCACCGGCATCCCCACCTTCAGCGCTCCTTCATCGGGTTATGCCGTTCACACCAAGGTGCTGAAGCAGTTCTCCAATGGAACCTTCAGCCTTGCCTACTATCACGGGCGGAACACTGAATACCGGCCCAACTTCATTCCGCTTCTTCCCATCACGCCTGCGTCCAACAACAACTACGGGGATGCGGTTACGACCACCGGCCTCTACGGTCCTGACTCACAGCCCGGCACGGCAGTCCCTGCCAATGTGCAGTACTACAGTCAGGCCACCAGCGGCTTCTTCTCGTCCCTCGCGCAGAATGTGTGGGACAAGCAGATCCGGACACAGAGTGACATCCTCTATGGCAAGCTTGCTCTCGCCATGTCGCCACGCCTCACCTTTAACTCATCCGCGTGGTACCGCCATGGATACCGTCTGCACAATCGTGTCGTCAACTTTTACGGCCCGAACTACGCAGTTGGCCATGAGTGGTACGACCCAACGTCCAACACCATCGGCAATGACAGCTCAATGGCCATCACCGCTCCGCACAACACCGTCACCATTGGCGGCTACTGGATGCATGGCGGATACCACAATCCAGTCGCTCTTTTCAATCCAGCACTGGGGACCAGCAAAACCAGCCCGGCCTTCTTTAACGGAGACCGCCTCTATAACGACTACGGGTTTCTTTACCTTCAGGACCGTGTCAGCTTCTTCAAAGACCGCCTGATTGTGACACCGGGAGCAGCAGAACAGCTCTTCCGCACCGACTACTTCAATACTGGATTGACGGACTTTCCTGCCGGAAATCCCGCCAATGACAACGAGCTTGCTCCCTCGACGCACAAGAACTTCCTTAAATTCGCGCCCTCCGTTGGCGCCCAGGGGCTTGTTACAAACTGGCTCACACTCCACGGTAATTTCGCCATCACCTATCAGAACCCCACCGATTCAGCGTTTGGGGCCAATCGCGCGGCAAACGGTGTCAACGTCGCTCAGTTGAAAGCTGTGAAAAGTGAAAACGCTGAAGGTGGCTTCCTCGTCACCAAGTGTCCATTCGCCATCATGGGGAGTTGTTCGCTGGATGCGACCTACTTCCATGACAAACTGAGCCACGTCAACGTGGTCACACAGACCGCCCAACTCAGCTTGCCCGCTGCAATTGCGCTTGCCTCCAGCGTGAACAACGGTGTTTCCATCAACTTTGACAATGCGCCGGTGCGTTACCTTCAGATCCACGGCAACGCGATCATTCAACACAACTACTTCCTTTCCTACATTCCCAGCGGCTCCGCTCTGAACTTTGCCAGCTATCCAATCTCCAACAATCCCAAGTACTCCACCAACGTCGGGTTAACCACCGAGTACAAGTCCGGCGACCACCGCTTTGACCTGACGCCTGGACTCTGGTGGCAATACGTCGGTGTCCGATACCTCTTCAGCAACGTCAACAATGCTCCCACCACACAGACCGCGCCGGGCTACGGCGTCGTCAACTTCAACACGGACGGCACCATTCACGGTCTGCTGCCGGGACACCTTGAAGACGTACCGGTCAAGCTCTCCTTCGGCATCGAAAACCTCTTCAACCGCGAATACAACCCCACGGCGTATATCACCAGCGGCGGCTATTTCGGCACCAGCTTTGGTGGCTACACGCTCGTCGATCCCGGCGCCCCGCGGGAGTATATCGTTTCCCTGAACTTTGGATTCAAATAGGGCTCCACTAAAACCAGGTCTCCGTTGCATACGCTGCGACGGAGACCTTTCCATATGCCCTCGCGGTGTTCTTGGGCAATTGCAGACGTATTGCACCATCACTGGTGATATCCACAGATAAATCTCTTTTTTGCACTTGTATTCACAGGCGCAACAGGCGCATCGTCTCTGCAGTTGGTGAACCTGTAGGGAATTGGAAACGACGTTTCCAGTCTGAACGGTAGATGTGGATTCTCGCAGCAATTTGGATTCGGGCCAGCGGTTTCACCGTTGATCCGGGCTCGATTGAAGCAGAAGCAGCATTGGCGAACAGATCGGAAGATGCAGAATTCGAAAGAAGCTGGAAGAGTCATTCGACGCTTTGCGAAGAATGATACGACTGGTGGAGGTCGAAGGCTTCGTTCCCATCTCGCAGGGCGATGCAAAGTTCGGTGGAAGACAGAGATGTGCCACCCGCCCTTTGCGGACGTTGAACTGAAGAGGGACTCCGACCTACCCTGTGCGGCGAAGCCGCAGAGGCGACGGATCGAGAACCTCCAAGGCAAGACGGACGGTCAGGCTGGCAGTTGCACTCACTGGAAAAAGCTGAAGATTCATCGCTTCATGCGGATGGATGGCGTCAGATTCGATGAGCTATGAGGACACCCGGAGAGCGCCGGAGATCTGCAAAGGTCTTCGGCGCTTTCGCTTTTTGCCCATCAACATGACCCCGCCACTTGCCTTGCATCAATAGAGCAGCACTGCAATCGCCAGCCAGATGAAGGCCACCGCAATCACAACAATATTGCCCTCGAACTCAATCACGCCCCTACGCAGTTGAAATCGCGCCGGCGGAATCCCCTGCGGATCGCTCAGCGTGCCACCGTACGATCGTCGCGTGAGCATGGCAATCACGTAGCCAAGCAGCGGCGCAGCGGACAGGCACACAGCCAGCAAAAAGCGCTGCGCCTGCCACGGCCCCGGCCACCACAGCAGGGTAATCTCCGCAGCGCTCGTCACTGCCCCGGCTGTCACCTGCGCCACGAGGTGAAAACGTGCATGGCCCGGCCAGAGCGGGTGGGTGGCATGCGTCCTGTTCAAATCAATTGCGATTGGAGCAATGCCCTGTCCGGCCGCAAGAGCCGTCAGCATTCCTTGAGCCAAAAGTGGTGCAGCCATCGTAGGCATTCTACGCGAGCAGACCGGCAGCCATCCGGCCGGCCGCTCTTAGTTGGCCGATTGCGCAAGAGCCTGCCAACAGAGTTGCATTCCCATCGCCAGCAACCACAAGGAAAGTGCCAACCGCATCACGCGCGCAGGAATTCGCGATGCCAGGCTGGTCCCCACCAGCGCGCCCAACAGCCCGCCCGCCACCAGCCTTTGCAGCAGAGCCACATCAACTCCACCCTGGCTCATGTGCAACCCGCCGCCCACAACCGCCAGGCACAGCCCAAAGGCCAGGTCTGTTCCCACGATGCGCTGCGTATCAAGCGGCGTGAAACCCATCAGCGCCAGCGTGCCCAGCGCGCCGGCGCCCGACGATGAAAACCCGACTTCAGCGCCCACGGGCAGCATGGTCAGCGCCAGCCATCCCGGACGATTCGCGCGTCCTGCATGCATTGCAGCCGGACGAAAATGCCGGTAGATATGCCACGCCGACGGAGTCGCGATCATTACACCGAGCACGAGATAGAGCCACAGATCATCTGCATGGGTACGCGTCAGCCGTCGAAACATCAACGTACCCAGCACAACACCTGGAAGCCCGGTCGCCAGCATGATCGTCAACGTCCGCCAGGCCACCGCGCGACGCACCACTTGCACCGGAACGACCACCAGCTTGACGGCCGCCGAATACGCCAACGCGGTACCCACTGCGACGTCCACAGGCAAGTGCAGCAGGAGGATCAGCAGCGGTGCCGTCACTGTACCGGCGCCCACTCCCGTCATTGCGATCATCGCTGCAATCAGAAAGCCCAGCAGGAAGTCCATCATGCTCTCCGCATCAAACCAAACCTCTCCTTACGACGCCTGGATGTGAATCCCACACTCAAGCTTCTGGCCTGACCAGCGGCCCGACCGCGGATCATTCGCATCAAATGGCAGGCTCGTGCACGGTGCGCAGCCGATGCTCGTGTACCCCTTGTCGTAGAGAGGCAGCAGCGGAATCCCATTTGCCTGCGCGTACAGCCACACTTCGCGCGTCGTCCAATCCGTCAGCGGGCTCAGCTTCTTCAGCACTTGTCCGCCTGGCAGCGTGAATGGTTCTTCGGCCTGCAGGTTTGCGCGTGACTTCGACTGCTGCCGCCGGAGCCCCGTGATCCATACGCGATACGCTGCCAGGGCGCGAAACAACGGTTCCACCTTGCGCATGCCGCAGCAGCGGTCCGGCGCAGTCTGGTGCAGAATTCCGAACAGTTCTTCCTGCTCGGCGACCGTCTTCTCCGGCAGAACGTTGATAAGGTTCAGTCCCCATGCGGCAGTCATCTCGTCGCGATAAGCCAATGTCTCCGCGAAGTGATAGCCCGTTTCGAGAAACAGAACTGGCACATCCGGCAGCGTCTCGCGCACCATGTGCAGCACCACCACGTCTTCTGCTTGAAAGCTGCTGGTCACGCACACATCCGTTGCCTGCGCCAGCTGCTCCCGCAAAAAGCTCTTCGTCTCGCTCGCACGCGCTTCCAATTCAGATGCCCAGGCCGTCGTCATTTTCATCTTCTCCATCAGGAATTGCGCCGAGGCGCTGTACTGCTTCGAGAATCTCGTCCGCATCTTCCGTGGCCAGTTCGGAATGGCTTGTTCCGGCCCCATGCACAGGCGTCAGCGCGATGGGCGTGGGTTCGTCGCTTTCCACCAGGATGAAAGCGCCCAGCCGCGCCAGCGCCACCATTGCCGGCGACACAGCGGCCCG
>JAJYAE010000089.1 GCA_021779695.1 Acidobacteriota bacterium
AGGATCAAACTCTCGTTTGAAACCTGTTGCCTCACCCACTCGACGGAGGTCGATGGGATCGGCCGCGTCTCGGGCTCGAAAGCCGAGACGCCTTACCTTGTGAGAAGGATCAAGCCAAACTCGATCGCATCTCACGACTGGCACGTTCAACCATGTTTTCAAAGATCCGTAAGAGCGGTCCGCCTGAGCGGTGCCCCTTTGGATCGAGGCCCAAACCTTTCGGTCAGGGTGTCCTCGAACTTGTTACGCTGGCCGCTTCTGCATATCGCAGCAGCTTGCGGCGTTTTTGCGCGAACTTTTTAAGACTATCGAACTTCGCAGGCCTTGTCAATGCATCTTTTGCATTTTCTTGCCTGCTAGACGTCTTCGTCTTCGCGCAGCGTAAAATTCTCAAAGAACTACCGGCAAGACATAGCCTGAGCCGATATGGCTCACAGGAGTCAGACTCCTGGGTCATGCAATGGGTTTGTTCTCTCTAGGGATTCCCTACAGGGGTTCAGGGGCACTTGCCTCACCTGACCCAACGAACCAGCCTTCCAAGTCCCACATCGGGCAGGCCATACGGCCACTGGAAAGCTCCACTGCTTCGTTGCAACTCCCTAAGAGTACCATGAGGCAAACTTAGTTGCAAGCGGCTCCCTCTCGGGTGTGCCGCCCAGTTGCGACTTCCTGAGAATATCAACGACCCGGGTTCTTGGCAAGCGCGCCAGCCTGTGGAAAGCTTCCAAAATCTGTGGGAAACGCACTTTTTGTGGCTCCGCTCTTCATTGCCTCGCGATAAGTCCCAGATCCGTCAGCCCGTTCACGAAGAACTGCATCGCCAGCGCCACCAGCAGTAACCCCATGATTCGCACAAGGATGCGGATGCCCGTCTCCCCCATGAAGGCCCGCACACGCCCTGCCCCGGCCAGCACCCAGTAGCTCACCACGCAAGTAAACGCAATGGCACCAAGAATCGCGCCCATCTGCCAGTGCCACAGCGCCGGAACCGGCCCCACCAGCACCATGACCGACGAGATCGCTCCCGGCCCGGCCAGCATCGGCACACCCAGCGGCACAATTCCCGCGTCCTCTTTGCCCGCGGCTTCTTCCGTGTCACCCGTCGCCTCCTGCGTGGGCGAGCGCCGCGCCTCCAGCATGTCCAGTCCGATCAGCAGCAGAATCAGGCCACCGGCAATCTCAAACGCCGGCAGCGTGATGCCAAAGAGCCGAAAGATCACCTGTCCGGCCAATGCAAAACTCGCCAGCACTACAAAGCACGTCAGCGCCGCCTTGCGCGCCATCCGCCTGCGCCGCGCAGCGTCACAGTTGTTAGTGATCGCCAGAAACGAAGGAATCGCCGCAAAGGGATCCACCAGAAAGAAGATTGAGCTCAGCGCCAACACGCTGAAGCGCACCAGCGGCGCCGTTTGAATCTCGTGCAGCGCAGTCGCCGCCGGGTTGGTCCAGTCCATCATGCGATGCAGGAAGTGTACCAATCGGAGCGCTGGACCGCTCTACAATCAGTTCTTGCTCACCGCTGCCCAACGCGACCGCATCACCGTCATCCTCGTCCGCCCGCGCAACCCGCTCAACATCGGCGCCGTCGCACGAGCCGTGGCCAACTTCGGCTTCGTGCATCTCACCGTCGTTGCGCCCTATGAGCCGCACTGGCGCGAGGCCAAATCCGCCGTCGAAGCCGAAGACCTGCTCCGCAACGCCACCGTCTGTGCCACGTTGCCCGAGGCGCTCGCCGCATGCACTCTCGTCCTCGGCACTGGCACGCTCACCCATCGCAAGCCCGATCAGCCCGTCGTCCAGCTGCCCAAACTCGCGCCGCATGTCCACGCCGCACTCTCCGCCGATGGCCGCATCGCCCTCGTGCTCGGCCCCGAGAAGCACGGCCTCACCCGCGACGATCTCGCCTTCTGCCACCTGCTCGTCGAGATCCCCACCGACGCGCGCCAGCCCTCCATGAACCTCGGCCAGGCTGCCGCCGTCTGCCTCTACGAGCTGGCAATCCGCTCCGGATCTACTTCCGCGGCGGACGCGCTCGCGCCCGCCGCCGCGCCCGCCGCAACGCTTGAACGCCTCAGCGACCTGATCGAGCAGACCATGGCAGCCGCCGGCTACTCGCCCCGCGCCATGCAGCCCGCCAACCGCCACGATCTCCGTGTCCTGCTGCGTCGCCTCGCGCCCACCCCGCTCGATGCGCGCCGCATGATGGGCCTCTTCCGCCGCATCTTGTTCCGGCTGAACCGTGCCGCGGCGCCGCCAGACTGAGCCGCGCCGCTGAATCTTCTCGCAATTCTTGCGCCGCATGATCCAGGTGATCAGTAGCTTGATGCCTGATGCCATCCAACTTCACCGCCACATCAAGCAACGTCCGTTCATGTCTTGCTTCCGGAGTTCTCGCGCAGGCACATAGGAATGAAGCGAGACGGGAACTCATCTTCCTCGACCATGATGCATCCGGCATGATGGCAACCCCAGATGACTGACACGAGCGCAAAATAGCCCTCCACGCTGAGGGCTATTTTGCCAGGGCTGCCGAATGTGCCGTTCAGGTACTGCCATTACAGGTCAGGCAGAGGGCCGGGAAGTTCAAGAATCCGACCCTACAAGGCTTGATCCTGAGGTCTTGATCTCTCCGCACTTTATGGCGGCTGAAGCCATGCGGTCGGTGCACTCAACAAGCAGAAAATTCAGAGACAATTTTGATTTTTGTCGCCTTTGCCTGTCCGCGCGCCCCCCAGGGGCGACCTGCCTTGGCACTTGGTGTCCGTTTCCTAGCTCCTGCTTTTCTCCGCCGCGTCAGCGCAATCCTGCTACATTGTCGGGGAAGGGCAACATGTACTGTACACTCTATCGTTTCCGCTCCGCACGGAGCGGACTCGCAGCCTCGCGGCGCAAGCTCGTGGCTTTTTGCCTGGGTACAGTTCTCGTGTGCGCACTGGCGACACGACCTTGCCCCTGCGCGCAGGGTCCGTCCGCCTCGAATCCGGCAAACCCATCCTCCAGCATTACTGAAAGCGATCTGCGTCAGCGGTTGCTCGGTAAGATGCTCTTCTTGCGAGGCGGCTACCTGGAAAATACTCTCGACTTCGATCAGGCCGGCCGCCTCATCAGCAATTCACCTCGGGGGTCCTACACACTTTGCTTTGTCCGCATCGATCAAGTCCACTTCACACGCCGCAAAGTCGAAATGATCGGCGTCCGCTACGGCTTGCACTTTCTAGGGGCAACGCCCTACGAAGATCCAGCTCACGCTTTCGACACCGTCAACATCTTGCCGAAGAAAAAACAGCTGCACATCACCATTGCGCGTGAACCCGTTGTCGTGCCCAGGAAAAAGAAACACCACTCCGCCAAGGAATCATCCGCATCATCCGAGAGTCAGGGCGCAGCTGCTGCCGATCTTCCCCAGCCGGCTCCTGCGGGCACCGCGCCGTCACAGGCTATCTCCAACCAAGTCCTCGAAAACACACTGGATCAGGTCTTTGCGCAACGACTGGACCAGCAACTCATCGCTACAATGCCCGAGTTCTGGCAGCTCTATTACAAAGGAATCGATTCGAAGAAGGATGTTCTGACCGCAGGGAACGGCGTCTATCTCGAAGCCGAGGTCGACCGGAAGGCGCAACTCGTCACACGCGTTGAACCACCTTCAAACGACTACGCACAGTCCAAAGGTGTCGTCGGCCTCGCGCTCTATCGCGTAATCCTGGGCGCGGATGGCCTGCCCCGGCAAATCGCCGTCAGCCGCCCCATTGGCTTCGGCCTCGACGAGAGCGCGGTGGATTCCATCCATAAGGCTTCCTTTCAGCCAGCGATCAAAGATGGAAAACCGGTTCCCGTTCTCCTTGATGTGCTGGTTCAATTCCGCATCTACTCCAAGCGCACCGCCACACCGGCAGCCGATTCAGGTGCCGCCAAGCCGTCCTCGCCGGTTTTGCCCGGACCTTATAGTGTGAATCAGCCATGAACCAGAACACGCTTCGACTGATTCGCTCCGGCTCAACGGCAGAGCTCGCCGATGCCGTCCATTCTGATCCGGCACTCGCCTCCTGGCGGGATTCCCAGGGCGTTTCCGCGCTGATGTGGTCTATCTACGCCGGTCAAACCATGGCGCGTGACTTCTTGCTTGCTGAGCTTGCCCGTCAGGCCATTTCTCTTGATGTCTTTGAGGCTTCCGCAACAGGTGACCTCCCACGACTCTCCGAGTTACTTGATGCCGAGCCCGCAGTTCCTCACGCCCGCTCCGGGGACGGCTGGACGCCGCTCCACCTTGCCGCCGCCTTCGGAACTCCGGCCTGTGTCGCGGCACTCCTGCGGAGTGGTGCAGACGTCAGTGCCATCTCCTCCAATGCACAGGCAAATCAACCGCTCCACACTGCTCTTGCACTTGGCCGCGACCCAGCGACCGTTCGCCTTCTGCTCGATCATGGCGCCGATGCCAACGCAACGCAGGCCGGCGGCTTCACTCCCCTTTTTTCCGCCGCCGCGGCAAATCGCCGGGATCTGGCCGAACTCCTTCTGGGCCACGGCGCCTCCGCGCAGCATCGCTGCGACGCTGGCAAGACTGCGGCCGACTTTGCTCGCGAGCGCGGTCACTCTGAACTTGCGGACTGGCTGGAGGCGCTGCCCGGCTGACCTCCATCAGACACGTCGGCCTCAGACTCTGTTTTCGTAAGACTCCGTCTTGCCGGGGTCTTGCATACGCTGGTTCCGTGACCTAGCGCGCAAGACGATCCGCACCTGGGCCGTCCGACCCCTCCTTAAGCCCCAGCTGACTGCAAGACAAAAGATCCATTGAGTAAGACTTTGGGCTGAAATCCGAAAGGCGCTCCGCTCTGTGTAAGACGCGTGTAAGACACTGCCCTACATTCTGTTAGACAACGCCTTACAACCGGTGGTTCACTCGCCCTCGCGGATCAGTTCCTGCAGCTTCGGCTTGTGCTTGACCTGCCGTCCCGTCCGGGGTTCGCTCTCCACCACCCGCGCCGGCTTTGGCTGCCCCACTCGCTGGCGCGCATTCGCCTTCACGGCCTTCGTCGAGGAAAATCTCTCAGGCTTGCGTTTCTTCATGGCAGGGTCGAGTATGAAATACATGATGCGGGGAAAGCAAAACACCCTCGCCCGCGCCACCTCATCCATTGGCGCATCGGAGAATCGGGATCATGGAAGAGCGGGAGTTTTTCACCGAAACCACTGAGACGCGTACCCATACCCTCACCTGCCCCAAGTGTGGTCAGTCCGCCGATTATATGGTGACGTGGGTCGTACGCCGCAAGCGCGCCCAACTTCCACGCCATGCCGACGAGCGCGACCGCGCCCGCTTTGCCAAAGCCCAGTCCTACATGGTCCGGCGTGACGACAAGCTGGCCTGCAGCAACATCCGTTGCCGCAAGCCCTTTGAGATTACGTCTCTCCAATCACTTGCATTCATCGTGGATTGAGCCGGATCAAGACGATATCCCGCGGCAGGGCCCCATCTCCGTTGTTAGCTGGATGCACTCCTGCCCGATTTTTCTCTCCGCGACCGCTGGCGCAGCGCCCGCGCCATATGATTGAATCAAATTGCAACCGCCTCGGGGATCCGGAGGTCCACCCGGGCGGATCCGCCCGGAGAACAATATGGCCAATCTTCTTCTTCCCCCCGAAGAACGCAATCTTACCCCCGAACAGGTTGAAGCACTCGACAAACGCCGCGATTTGGGCCACACCCTGCTCGTCATCGCGTGTCAATTTGCTGCGATCGCCACCGTTCTGCTGCTTTGGGTGGGACAGGATCTCACCTACTCCCCCGGCTGGGATCATCCCATGGCGTACTACTTCGCGCTGGCAATCTGCATCGTGCTCGGCTGCGGCATTGCCGGAGTCATTCTCCGTCGCGGAACTCCCCGGATCGACTAGAGATTGCGTCTCCCAGGCGCCCGCCGAACGGGCGATGTTTGCCAGCCGGAGTCAGCTATCAAGTCGTCGCGCAGGCCTTTCCAGTCACCAAGCCTGCGCCCTTTCATTCGCAGAATCGGCCGCAACGGTATAGCCTGAAAGGTGCTGATGGCCGCAGCTTCCTCCAGTCCGTCCAACGCAGTCGCTCCAGCCGTGCGACTTCGGGACAGCCACGGCCGCGTCATCCACGACCTGCGCGTCTCCATCACGGACCGCTGTAACTACAAGTGTGTCTACTGCCGTACCGGCGAACATGGCGCCCAGTATCCTGAGCTCCCCATCGATGATTACCTGCGCATGATTCGCCTGTTCGTCGGCCTTGGCATTGAAAAGGTCCGCCTCACCGGTGGCGAGCCCCTTTTACGTCATGGCCTGCTCGATCTCCTCCGCGAACTCGCCGGCCTCCGCACTCTGAACGACAAACCGCTCGATCTTGCCCTGACCACCAACGGCCACCTGCTCGACTCCCTCGCCGGCCCCCTCAAAGATGCCGGCCTCAATCGGATCACAGTGAGCATGGATGCCGTCGACGCACCTACCTTTGAGCGCATCACCCGGATCCCCGGCAGCTTCCAGAAGGTGCTTTCCGGCGTCCGCGCCGCGCGCGACGCCGGCCTCACTCCGCTCAAGATCAACTGCGTCCTCCTCCGTGGCTTTAATGACGCCGAAATCGAGGGCTTCGCCCGCTTTGCACGTGAAGAGAATGTAATCGTCCGCTTCATCGAGTTCATGCCGCTCGAAGAAGGCCGCCTCTGGTCCCCCGATATCGTCGTACCTCTCAAGGAGATCGTCGAACGAATCAGCCGCACCCAGCCGCTCACGCCACTGCCGCCCCGCGAAAACAGTGAGACTGCTCGCCGCTACACCTTCCCCGACGGCGTCGGCGAAATCGGCATCATCGCTCCCGTCACCCAGGCCTTCTGTGGAGCATGCAGTCGCGTCCGCCTCACCTCCGACGGCAAGATCCGCACCTGCCTCTTTTCACAGTTCGAGCACGACCTGTTTGGCCGCATACAGGCCGGCGCCTCCGACGAAGATCTATCCGCCTACATTGCTCAAACGGTCTACGGCAAAGAGGCCCGCCACCACATCGGCGAGCCCGGCTTCCTCAAGCCCTCGCGTTCCATGGTCCACATCGGCGGATAGATCCCTGGCACCAAGCCTCTCTGCAATCTCCGCCTCTTACCCAACCAGCCTTCGCGGATGAACGGTTGCTCGCAAAAGCAAACTGAACCGTTTTCTCACTTTCTGCGTAATGATTCTTGTCTGATGCTCGGTGCAAGCCGCTTCCACCTGGGACGTTTGTTGATCGAAAGGCGATAAGCCCCCCCCCGCCAGGATCGGTTTTGAGATTCAGATGCCGCGAAAGGAGTCGCCATGCGAATCCCCGTTGAGGATCTTCGCTATGCGGTGCGCAGGCTCCGCCGGGCGCCGGGGTTTACCCTCACGGCGGTCCTTACCCTCGCCCTGGGAATCGGGGCAACCACCGCCATCTTCACGCTCGTGTACGACGCGATGCTCAAACCTCTACCCTTCGTAAATCCAAAAGAACTCGTCGTCCTGCACGAGCGAGTGGCAGAGTTCCGCGACATCTACCCGCAACTGCCAATGAACTCAAACAATTTCGCATTCTGGCAGCGAAACAGCCATAGCTTCCAATCGATGGCTGTGATGGAAGAAGCCGCAATGCCGCTGGGCACAGGCGGACATCCTCTGCAGGTCCAGGTGGCCCGCGCCACCCCAGGCATCTTTTCTGTGCTGGGCGTTGCTCCGCAACTTGGACGGGCTTTCACCACGCAGGAAGCGCAACCCGGTCAGGACCGGGAAATCGTTCTCGCCTACGATCTCTGGCGGACACAGTTTCAGAGCGATCCCCACATTCTTGGCCGGACGGTCACCCTCAATGGATTTCCCTATTCCGTGCTCGGCGTGATGCCTCGGTCCTTCCATTTGCCTTTCGTCGAAGAGCTTGGTGGGTTCGGCGGCCTTCATAAGCCGATCGATGCGCTCGTGCCGCTGGCCTTTTCCAATGACCAGTTGCAGGAAGCCATGGGCGACTTCAACTACCTTGGCCTTGGCCGCTTGAAGCCGGGTGTTTCCGTCTCCCAGGCAACCGAGGAGATTGATGCTCTTCAGCGCACAATCTCTGCGAGCCTTCCACCCGATGAGAAAGGCACGCTTTCTGCAGTGCTGACACCCTACCAGCAGGCACTCGTTGGCACCAATCAGAAGTCACTCCTGATGCTGCTCGCAGCGGTCGCAGGCCTTCTCCTGGTGGGTTGCATCAATATCGCCAACCTCATTCTTGCCCGGGCCGCCGGTCGCAGGCATCAAATCGCCGTTGCCGTTGCCCTTGGTGCAAAGCGAGCTGAGATTCTTAGCCTGGCCATGAGCGAAACGGTGGTACTCGCAGCGCTCGGCGGTGGATTAGGCGTCCTATTCGCCGCGATTCTCGTCCCCGTGTTGCAGCGATATCTTCCCCCGGCCCTCAACTTCCGCGGAACCCTGCATCTTGATTGGGCCGGCGCAGCCTGTGCGCTCTTTCTTGCCTCCGCTTCCACCCTTCTCGCCGGAGCAATCCCGGCGTGGATCAGCTCCCGCACGCAGCCGCATGAGGTGCTGCACAGCGAGGCGCATCTGGCCAGCGAATCGCGCGGCAGCAGGCGAATGCGCAGAGCGCTTGTCGCGGCGGAAGTCGCCGTCAGCGTGGCGCTCGTCCTGGTTACGGGCCTGCTGACCGCAAGCCTCCTCCGGCTCATGCACATCGATCGCGGCTTCGATGCGGATCACATTTTGACTGCAAAGGTCGATCTGCCCAGCCACGCCTTTTCAGACAATGCATCGCGCGCACACTTCTACCACGACACTCTCGAGCGACTGCGCCAGCTTCCCGGCGTAGAAAACGCGGCCATGGTAAGCGTTCTGCCTCTCGACGGCGACTTCTGGATTGATATGGCCCGCGTCCAGGGGGACACGCGACCTTTCATGCAACTTCCAACCGAACATTTTCGCTGGATTAGTCCCGGCTTTTTCGACGTTCTCCACCAGCCTCTCGTGGCCGGGCGCTATCTCACCGAAAGCGACGAAGGCAAAAGCGACGCCCTCATCTCCGAAGCGACTGCGCGTACTCTGTGGCCTGGCAAAGATGCCGTGGGCCGGCAGTTCACGCGCGGCGACAGCAAGAGCGCAATCACCGTCATCGGTGTCGTCAAAGACGCGCGCACCGTCACGCTCGCTGCGCCCGACCCCATGATGGTCTACATGCCCTACTGGTATCGCTGCGATGGAACATCAAGCATCCTGGTCCGCACGCGTCAGGATCCATCGAGCATGGCCGATTCCATTCGGAAAGCGATATGGAGCGTCAACGCCGATGTTTCAGTACCGGTGGAGCGCACGCTGGGTGGCGTGGTTGCCGACTCCGTCGCCAGCCGCCGCTTCGAGATAGACCTCCTGATGCTCTTTGCATCGAGCGCTCTCTTGCTGGCTGGACTCGGCGTCTACGGCGTCGTCACCTATTCCGTGGTGCAGCGCCAGCGCGAGATTGGCCTGCGCCTGGCGCTAGGCGCACAGCACACGAATATCTACGGTATGATTCTGCGCGACGGCCTGACACCGGTTCTTGCCGGCGCCTTCGTCGGAATTGGCATCTCCTTCGGGTTCGCACGCATTCTGAGCAGCTTGTTGTTTGAGGTGAGCCCCTTGAATCCTGCCATCGCCGCATGTGCCATTTGCGTTCTCATTGCCGTGGGCGGCGCGGCATGCCTCATTCCAGCACGCCGTGCCGGTGCAGTTGACCCAATGCGGGCATTAAGAACCGAATAGGGACGCGGGTAACCCTCCCACTTCTTGCGTGGAGATTATTTCCTGCCTGGCAGAAGGACGCGCAATGCCGGCACCTTTCGCGCTTGTCGTTCTGCGGAAACAGACAATATACTGCCGAAACATGAAGACAAAGCATGTTTACACCGCAAAGGTTCTGGGAGTCGCTTTCGTGTTCGCCGCCGCTCTCGGATTGAGTCAACCGGCAACCGCTAGCCAAAACGATGGCGTGACGCACGACATCAAGACGGCTGGTCACGACGTCAAGAAGGACACTACGAAGGCCGCACATGCAACAGCGAAAGACTCAAAAAAGGCCGCACATGCTACCGTGAAGGACTCAAAGAAAGTTGCCCACGCCACGGATAAGGACACCAAAAAGGCGGCACATGCTACCGCCCACGGTACGGAAAAGGTCTGGGATAAGACCAAGAACACGACAGAGGGGGCATTCCACGGCGCCAAGAAGGGTGCTGAAAAGAAGACCAACTAAATCCACGGCGATTTGGTTTTGCTGCGGCCTGCCCGTGTGGGAATAGGTCGCAGACTCTGATGTGTGCTTCAGTTCCGTGCTTGAACTGTGTGCTGGGCTCGTTTGGTTGGTCAGGCGTCCAGCACATGGGCCAAGAGCAGGAAACCAGGATTCAACTTTTCTCCAGTGAACGCCTTCCATGAGGAAGGGCCATAAAGCCCGTTGCAATTCGCGCACACGTGGCCGCACCGAAGGTAATCCCGGCGGTCTTCTCGGTCATGCGATTTCGCATCGCGTGTGCCACAATCGACCTTGAGCCCTCCCGCGGAACTTGACCCATGATTGAATCGCAGGAAAAGCGCATCCCCATCGACGACCTGCTCGTCTTTCACCGGCTCGCGCGCTCGCTCACCTCCAGCTTCGACCTCGCCACCATCCTTCGCACTATCCTCGACCATATGGAGCGCCTCATCCAGGCCGAGATGTGGACCCTGCTCATGCTCGATGAACCTACCGGCGAGCTTTACTACGCCATCGCCGCAGGCGGCAAGGAAGCAGCCCTTCGCGAACTTCGCGTCAAGGTTGGCGAGGGCGTCGCCGGATGGGTGGCCAAGCATGGTGAAACCCTCATCGTTCCAGAACAGAGCCCCTCTCTCAATACTGACCCGCGACTTTCCGTTACACAGAATGCCGTCCGTCAGCGCGTCCGCTCCGTCATAGCGATGCCACTTCGCGGCCGCACCCGCGTCCAGGGAGTCATTGAGATTCTCAACCCCCAACCCGGCCAGCTCACTGATTACACGATTGCCTTCCTTCACATTCTGGCCGACCACGCGGCCATCGCCATTGAAAATGCTCGCGATGTCGCTCGTATTCAGGACCTTACCATCACCGACGACACTACTGGCCTCTACAACATGCGCCACCTCTATGTCGTCCTCAACCGCGAGTTGCAACGCTGCCACACCAGCGACGCACCCGTCAGCCTGGCATTCCTGGATCTTGACCGCTTCAAGCGCGTGAACGACCTGCACGGACACCTGGTCGGCAGCGAATTGCTCGCCCGTACCGGCCACCGCCTTCACGAGCTCAGCCGCCCGCAGGATCTGTGCTTTCGCTACGGGGGTGATGAGTTTGTCATTCTGATGCCCGACACCCAGGCCGGCGAGGCTTACACACACATTGAGTCAATGCATCGCAAACTAATTGAAACTCAATTCCGCATTCACGAAAGCCTCATCCTCAGCGTCAGCGCAAGCATAGGCATCGCCACCGCACCACGCGACGGCGACTCCATCCATGCCATCATCGGCGCGGCAGACTCCAGAATGTACGAGATCAAAAACCAGGGCAGATGCCAGATCCGCGGTGGGTGAGACCAGATCAATCCTTCAGCTTCTGAATTTACTGCACGGCTTCGATGACTGCCTTTGCCTGATCCTTCCCCATCTCATCACGAAGCCGCATCAGGTACACAACGAGGTAAAAGATAGCTGTAATCAGCAGCCATAAAGTGATGGGACGATCCAGCAGCAGCGTTATCGTCGTGCCGAGGAGGCCTTTCGAAGTCACGTGGACGTTCCCCTCGAACTGAAAGATCTCTAAAATGGTCAAATCCCCAGTTAGAACAAACAGCGTTCCGGTTATGATACCCGCCAGGCGTCCCTGCCATCCCCCTTCACGCCATAGTTGAATGCACCCGGGAAGTATGAGGAGAAGTAACTTCCCATCGTGGTTTCTGTGATAGGCGATCAACAAAGACAGAGGCACTACGACCGCAAGGGAAATCATAGAAAGGCTGTATAATTCCCTGAACCGAATCATCGCGAATCCCCAGACCAAAATAAGCGTGCCGCAGATAGCGTAGCTCACTGATTTGTAGACTGTCGGATCGTCTCGGAAGAAGCTCACAACAGACTGGAGACTGATAATCATCACGGGCCCCTTCGTCGCCATTGAGTGTGGACCAGGATCGTTAATGTCACCAGGCGTGGTTGTCAGTGCAATATTGGATTTCATCTCCGGCGCCCAATTGGGGGCTCGCTTAGAGATCCATACAACGGAGATCACTCCAATTGCGAGTACCAAGCCCATCGCCTTCAAAGCACCCTTTTGCATCACAGGGCGACCTAACAACAGAAACAGCCAAATGAAGCCGGCATCTTGTGGCTTCAAAACAAGGGCCAGAGCCAGAAGGCATATCCCGAGCCATTCCAGCCTCCTCTTTGCAAAGCACCAAACAGCTCCGGTGGTTGCACCAAGTACGATGATGGCAAGGTTTCCGATCGCGACGAAAATTGCACAATTCACCGCAAAAAGACAAACCATCATCACGGCGAACCATGATCCGCCACCCGCGAGGTCCAGTACGAGAAACGCAGCCGCTGTGATGCTGGCAACTTCCAAGGAAAACCAGATGCAATAAGCAACTCCCCACGGAAGCGATGAGAGCGGCATCATAAGTAAGAGAGATGTCGGAAGATTGATGCAGATTGTGATTGCCTTGTGGGCGGGGATCTGCTCTTTCAGCTGTGACGGCGTTAAGTCGCCGCTTCGCCCATAAGTTTTCGAGAGATTAGCCGGTTGGTACGGATCACTCCCCTGGTGCAAACAACGCGCAGCGTAATAAACAGCTTCATAATCAATGGGGCCAGAGATCTGCTGGAGCGAGCATCCCCACAGAGTGGCGATGCTCAAACTCCCCAATACACAGATTCTGGCGAACCATCGCTGCATCACGGCTCCAGTCGGTTAAACGATCCTCGCTAGGGTTGTCGTCTTGCGCTCTCTGCTTGAGCGCCATGGATTTGCAGATTCCTTCCAAACGACCTAACGCATCTTCATTCATCAGGAATCGAGAGCGTCTTATTGAATCTTATTTGTGTAGGGACTTACTTCCACCGGAGAGTCGTCCACCTGAATCAACCATGCCTTTCGGGCCGGATACTTTGCCAGTAATTGCCGGTTCTCATTAGGCCCCATATCATTGGCCCACATCACCTTGGCACTATCTATATCGGCTTTGTTATAAACCCATTCATCAAACACCTGGTGCGATGCAGAATAACTCACAATTGCCAATTGTTGACCATTAAGGTGCGCTAAGCGACTTGCCACGTCTGCGCGGGCCTGTCCGTATTGATCGGGACCATACCACGTTCCGCTCCAGTTTGCAGCCGGCCACTCTTGAACCGGAATATGCAGAATGTGGTCAAATGGCCTCACTAGAACCAATACAGCACAAAGAGTCAGAGAATTACGCACAAGAGCGCGACCGACGTACTCGCCTTTCAATCGCCAAATACGAAGATGCCGGATTGCTTGAATGCCGAGTAGATACACTGCCGCAGTGAATGGCGCAACATAGTGGGGAATGAAGTACACCTCTACAGAGAGTCCCGAAGCCAGGATAATCATGCAAATTAAAACAAATCTCACTCGCCGATCAAGCAACACCCTATGCATTCGAATTAGTGGTACCAATAGCGCAAATCCGCAAAAAAAATACACTGCCTCCGCAAGGGCAAGGACTCGACTGGACCAAAGCTCCGAGGGTTGGGCCAATAAGGATTTACTTGGTGACAGGCCCTTGAGCTCTTGCTCGTAGAAACGCCGGATAGAGTCCAATCGGTAGTGCGGTTCGGGCCGTGGCTTCTGCCAGATAAAGTACGGGGCAATTGCATAGGTCGCCCGGTCGACCGTATATGGCAGTGTCGTCGCACTACCAAAGTTTCGATAGTCGTAATAGCCAAGCCAGCCAACCGCTCCGACAATGAACGCCAAAGGAAGCGCGGCCAACTTT
>JAJYAE010000424.1 GCA_021779695.1 Acidobacteriota bacterium
TTTCCTGTGCCGCGTTACACGCCTACAATCATCTTGAGAGGCAAGCCGACCGGCACTCATTGGCCCAGTAGCCTGAACGTTTCTGTCGGTACTTCGCTTCATACGGTTTCCCTTGCTGGGATCCCCAAACCTAACCCTCCACGAAGGAGCGCAAATGGCACTTGCCGCAGGAACCTACGCCGTCTTCCAAACCACCGAGGGCAAAATCACTGTCCGTCTCTTTGAGACCGACGCCCCCGTCACCGTCAAGAACTTCATAGAGCTCGCAGAGGGCGCCCGCGAGTGGACGCATCCCACCACCCACACCAAGTCCACCACCAAGCTCTATGACGGCACCATCTTCCACCGCGTCATTCCCGATTTCATGATTCAGGGCGGCGATCCCACCGGCACCGGCATGGGTGGGCCCGGCTACCGCTTCCAGGACGAGACCAAGGGCTCCCCGCACCGTTTCGACAAGTCCGGCAAGCTCGCCATGGCCAACTCCGGCCCCAACACCAATGGCTGCCAGTTCTTCATCACCGTTGCGCCCACACCCTGGCTCACTGGCAACCACACCATTTTTGGCGAAGTCGTCGAGGGCCAGGAGATCGCAGACAAGATCTCCCGCGTCGCCCGCAACGGCCAGGACAAGCCGCACAAACCCGTCGTCCTTGAGGCCGTCACCATCGAGCGCGTCGCTTAAGTCACCCCACCGCGCCATTTCATCCTTTCTGGAATGGCGCGATTCCCTCACCCCTGCCCGCAAAGCTCCAGAATCGCCGCGCCAAATCGCTCCATCTTTGCCGGTCCCATTCCATCCACGTCCAGCATCTCCCGCGGATTCCGCGGTCGCATCCGCGCCAGCGCATCCAGCGTCCGGTCATGCAGCACCATATACGCCGGCAGACCAAGCCGCTTCGCCTCCGCCGCCCGCCAACTCTTCAGCTTCGCCGCCAGCGCTGCGCCCTCTGTCGTCAATTCCGCTTCGCCCGCTACAGCCTGCCCACGCCGCTTCTTTCCTTCCGCCCGCTCCGTCTTTCGCACTCGGCTCGCACCGGCCTCGACCATCCCGTCCGCAATCAGCAGCTCCACCGCACTCGACCGCCGCATCTCCAGCCCGCGCTCTGTCAGCCGTACCTTTCGGTAGCGCCTGACTTCGCCATCCTTCTCATAGGTGGCCTCTTCAATTGCCACCAGCCCGGACCGCGTCATCGCCTCCAGCAGCGCGTCAAAATCGCCACGGCTCAGCCGTCCCGCCGGGTCCAGGCTCCTTTGCAGCGTCCCCGTCGCCTTGTATTCCACCGGACGCAGTTCCTCCACAATTGCCAGCGCCAGCTCCCGCTCCGCAGCCGTTGCCCGCCTGAAGAGCTTCAGCACCGCTCCCTCTGGATCGCACACATCGCACACTCCGCACGCGCGCCCCGCATCCTCCTCATCCCCAAAGTGCCGCACCAGCTCCACCATTCTGCACGCACTCGATTCCGTAAACCTCTGCACCTTCTCAAACTGTTCCGCCCGGTACTGCGCCTGCGCCCCATACGGCTTCTTCCAGCCCGTTGCCCCACGAGTAACATGACCTTCGAAATCAACCTTGGCCCCTCCATGGATCACCAGCTTTTCCAGTGCTTTAAGGAAGGATTCCTCATCCATTTTCGACCTCTCCCGCAGCTCTTCCTCCGGGATCCTGCCCTCTCCAAGCAGGCGGAACAACCGGTCCAGATCCCCCACAGGCGGATAGTCCCGATTCAAGAAAAAGTCCTGTGTCCGCTGGTCCGCATAGCTGTGCATCAGGAGCGTACGGCTTGGCTTTCCGTCGCGTCCCGCCCGGCCAATCTCCTGGTAGTAGCCTTCCAGCGTTGCCGGCATCCCGGCATGCACCACGGTCCGCACATCCGCCTTATCGATCCCCATGCCGAAGGCGATCGTCGCCACCACCACCTCCAATGCCCCGCTCTGGAATGCCGTCTGAACCCGCTCCCGTGTTTCCGCGTCCAGGCCTGCGTGGTACGCCGCCGCCGGAAGCTGCGCAGCCAGGGCCTCTGCAATCTGCTCCGCCATGCGCCGTGAGGGCGCGTACACAATCGCCGGCCTGTGCGCCGGCTTTGCCAGCAGCCTGCAGATCGCTCCCATCCGCTCTGGCACCGGCGTCTCCACCACCTCAATCGCCAGATTCTCCCGCCGAAACCCGTGGATGAACCGCGCCGGATTCACAAGCCCCAGCTGCGTCACAATGTCCGCCTGTACCGCCGCCGTCGCCGTTGCGGTCAGCGCCAGTACGGGGGCTGGCCGCAATGCCTGCATGTGTGCCCCCAGCATCCGGTAGTCCGGCCGAAAATCATGCCCCCATTGCGAGATGCAGTGCGCCTCGTCAATCGCAATCAGGGCAAGCCGACGCTTCGCCAGCATCTCCGGAAATCCAGGCACCCGCAACCGCTCCGGGGCAATGAAGAGGAACTGCAGCTCGCCTTTCAGGTAGTCCACGCACGCCTGACGGAGCGCCGCGCGATCCATCGCGGAGTGGATCCGCGCCACCCGCAGACCCAGCGCGGCCAGCTTTGCCGCCTGGTCCTCCATCAGCGCAATCAAAGGCGAAATTACCAGCGCTGTTCCGCCCCGCGCCACGGCCGGCAGTTGATAGCACAAGCTCTTCCCGCTCCCGGTCGGCATCACCAGCAGCAGATCGTGCCCCTCCACCGCCGCACGGCAAACCGCTTCCTGATTCGCCCGGAATGAGGGAAAGTGAAACACCGCGCGCAGCAGTGTCAAAATCTCGTCCGGATTGGAAATGGGATTCAAAAGAGGAACCAGCCACGCCCCGTCAGGATCTGCATCAGGGGTCTACCTCAATCTATCGCAACGCCGCCTGATCCCGGTTACTGGATGAGGCGCCTCGGAAGGGTCAATGACCTTCCTCCGTAAACGCCGTACGCCGGACACGCCAGCTCCGCATTCATCCCGTTGTTTTCCCTCCGGAGTACAATCGCCGCGGAGGAAAAGCGTCATGGGCGAATACCTTGTCTGCTGCTTCTTGCTCCCCGGTCCGACCTACGGCCTCAGTATCTCCATGCCGGGTTGGATCGGGTCCGTCAACGTCTACACCTTCGCGGATCAGGCCACTCTCCGTGAGTCGCTGGCTCGCATCGGCCTCACCTTAACCCAGCAGGATGCCATCCTCGCCGGCGTCTCGTCTTCCGCCATGTACATGCTCTCCGGAGTCAGCATCACGGACGCTGTCGCAGCTAATTTTGGTGTCGTCCTCCATAACGGCAGCATTCCCAATCAATCCAATTCCATTGCTTTCACCGCCTGCGACCCCTCCGGCCAACCCCTCAGCGTCCAGGCCGTAGTCAATAATCAGATCATGCCCG
>JAJYAE010000425.1 GCA_021779695.1 Acidobacteriota bacterium
AGCCACGGGAAGCTCCGTCGCCAACTGCCGCGGCGTCCGCCAGCTCACCAGAGCAATCGTCAACGCAATCAGTTCCATGGCAACAATAAACGCCACACACGCCGGCCACTTCCCCAGCGCCCAGAAGATCCCCGGCACCACGCCCGCCGCCGTCCCGCCCATGTAGTACGACGTAATGTAGAGCCCCGCAGCAGTCACCCTTGCCCCGGCCGGAGCAGCCACGCGCAGATTGCTGCTGTTCGCCGTCTGGGCAATAAATACCCCCGAGCACAACATCGCCAGCCCCGCCAGAATCACCGGCAGCGGACGCGCCAGCGTCAGCAGCACGCCCGCAATGGAAATGCAGATCGCTCCCGTAATCCCCGCCCGCAGACCCACCCGTGTAATCACCCATCCGGCAATCGGCGTCACCACCAGCCCAACCAGATAGACAAAGAACAGCGAGCTCAGGGCCGTCGTCGATAGGCCATACGGCGAAGCCGCCAGATGAAATGTGATCCACGTAAACACGCCCACCAGCGAAAACAGTACGTTGAATCCCACAGCAAAGGTCGCCACCAGCCGCGGCAAGCGGAAAAGCGCCTGCACCTGGTCGGGAAACCGCGGCGGCATCCCCGCCGCATGCGCCACTGGCTCGCGGCCACGCCCCCTGGGCAGCCAGAGGGCCACCATCGTTGCGCCCACCAGTGCCACCCCGCCCAGCGCCAGAAAGCTCACCCGCCAGTTCCACCAGTCCGCCAGCACACCCGCCACAAAGCGCCCCGTAAATCCCCCCAGCGCCGTGCCGCTTACATAGAAGCTCATAATCAGCGCCACGCGCTCTGGCGGCCATTCTTCACCCACATACGTGATGACCACCGCCACCACGCCGGGCACCGTCACACCCTGCAGAAACCGCCAAAGCACCAACTGCCAAAGCGAGGTGGCGCTCGCCGCCAGAAACGTCGGCAGGCAGATACCAAGCAGCGATCCCACAATCACGTGCTTGCGCGGCAGCCGCTCCGCCAGCGCTCCAAACAGCGGAGCAGACATCGCCACCCCCAGCGTCGCAGCCGACACCGTCAGCCCCACCGCCGTCTTCGATGCATGAAAGACGCCTTCCAGCAGCGGCAGCAGCGGCTGCGTGCAATAGAGCTCCAGAAAGGCGCACACGCCGCACAATGCCACCGCCGCCGCGGCCAGTGGACTGGGAGAAGTGCGATTTGCAGAACCTGGGATCAAATTTCAGAATAATGGAGCAGGCTGCCACGCGTTTTGCCTTCCGCGCCACCCCGGCACGTTAACCTAAGCACAGATGGGCTTATCTTCCCCCAACCTTCCCCGGCGCGGTCTGGAAGCCTTCGCGTCAAGCGATTTCCGCCGGTACCAGCTCGCGCGCGGTGCAGTCATCCTCGGCGCAGAGGCGCAGGCGGTCGCCGTCGCCTGGCAGGTCTACTCCATCACCCATCGCGCCATCGATCTTGGATACACCGGCCTCGCTCTCTTTCTTCCCGGACTCTTCTTTCTGCTGCCCTCGGGGCACGTCGCCGACCGCTTTGATCGCCGCAAGGTGATCCTCATCTGCTACGGCCTTCAGGTCTTCTGTACCCTCGCCCTGCTTCACTTTGCGCATACGGGACTCCAGTCCGTTCTGCCCATCTATGCCGTGCTCTTTCTTATCGGAACCGGCCGCGCTTTTTCCGGTCCGGCCAGCTCGGCTCTCATTCCCCACCTCGTCCCGGAAAAGCACTTCGTCAACGCCGTCACCTGGGGCGGAGCCATCTTCCAGTTCGCCAACATCACCGGTCCGGCGCTCGGCGGCATCCTCTACACGCTTCCCATCGACCGCTGGTGGCCCGGCGCCCATATGGAAGGCGGCGGCATCGTCTACGCCTTTACCATCGCCTCACAAATCTGGTTTCTCGTCCTCATCGGCAGCCTCAAGGTCCGCCTCGGCCGCCTCGAGCACCGCGATCTCTCCGTCAAAGTCCTCCTCGCCGGTTTCCGCTACGTCTGGAGCATGAACCTGCTCCTTGGCGCTTTCTCGCTCGACCTCTTCGTCATGCTCCTCGGCGGTGCCGTCGCACTCATGCCCATCTTCGCCAGCGAAATTCTCCACACCGGCCCGCGCGGACTCGGCATGCTGCGCGCCGCTCCGGCCTTGGGTGCAGTCACCATGTCCCTGGTCATGGCCCGCTTCCCCATCAGCCGCCGTGCCGGTCATCGTATGTTTGTCTGCGTCAGCATCTTTGGCGTGGCCACCGTCCTCTTCGGCCTCTCGCGCAGCCTTTGGCTCAGCCTGTTCGCGCTCGCCATCGCAGGAGCATCCGACACCATCAGCGTCATCATCCGCGGCTCGCTGCTCCAGCTCGCCACGCCGCCAGAGATGCGCGGCCGCGTCAGCGCCGTCAACTCGCTCTTCATCGGCGCGTCCAATGAGCTTGGTGAATTTGAAAGCGGCGTGACCGCGCAGTGGTGGGGAGCCGTCCGCGCCACCATCTACGGCGGAGTCGGCGCACTCGTCGTCGCCGCAGTCTGGGCAGGACTCTTTCCCAGCCTCCGCCGCGTCGACGAGCTCACATCTGAGGCCCTCCGACCGCAGCTGGCACAAGCCCTTCGCGCTGCTGCCGAAGACTGACCCTTCAAGCGCTGCAGCAAATCAACCGGCGTTCTTAGAATGCGTCACGCGCATTCCCTGCGCTCTCTACCGGTCCGCAGGATCTTCGGCAGCGCCTTCCACCAGAAAAAGCCGCGTCCGCGCAGCCTTCTTCCTCAGCGGCGCAATGGCCTTGTATTGAGGGGAATCTTCAAACTGTTGCGCTACGGCCAGGCTCGGAAACTCAATCACGACAAAACGCCCTGTAGGAGCCAGGCCTTCCAGTGGAATCACACGTCCGGCCCGCACCAGATATCGCCCGCCAAACTGAGCCGCCACAGGCGTCACCGCCGCCAGATATTCCTTGTAGGCAACCGGGTTCGTCACCGAAATCTCGGCCACCGCGTAGCCTTTCGGCTGATCCGCTGCAAAACCCGCCCTTCCCGCCAGCAATGAGAGGACACTGATTGCAACGAGCGGCATTCTCACCATCATGCTGCTCCGCCTCCTTGGCGCAAATTCGATGCAATTCAAAAAAACGATGCTACCGCTGCAGCAAATCAATCGGCTTGGTGAAGTCCGTTACACGCACATGCCGCGCCAGCGCCGGATGCTGCTGCTCCATAGCCCTGTACATCTCCCACGCCACGCGCCGATAGCTGAAGTGTCCCGCCGGCCCTGACCGCAGTTCGCTGATGTACTGCGCCTCGGCAAAGTCCATCTTGAACAGACACCGCACCCGCGTCGCCAGCGGCAGCAGGTACTGCGCC
>JAJYAE010000426.1 GCA_021779695.1 Acidobacteriota bacterium
CGTCTATCTGGCCATCCTCATCAGCCACATTTTTCTTTCCGTCGTGGTCCTGCCCCTCATCCTGATTACATTTTTCTTCTCGCTGAGCGGTCGATTTCCCCAGCACAAACGCATCGCGCGCTACACTTTTCCCGTCTGGCTCTATGTCTCGGTCACCGGCGTAGTGGTCTACGCGATGCTCGCGGCCTGGCGTTGAGCACATTGGGAACCCACATGCCCGCGATCGATCCAGCGCCGCTGAAAATGCCCTCCCGGCTGCCGGGCGACAATACCCCCAGGCCCGACGACGGCACCCGCGCCCTGCTGAAAGCCGGCTTCTGGATCATGATTGTCAGTTTGCTCTCGCTGCTGCTCACGGAGACAGTCTTCGGCGGCATCGGCATCTACGGCGCCCGCTCCAACGGCGGCTGGCTGTTCCTGATGTTCGCCTTGATGGGAGTTCCCTTCAGCCTGATGCTGCTTGTCCTCGGCGGCGCAAAATGGCTGCGCAATCGCAGGCTCAGCCGCGACGGAACCTAACGGAAATGCAGTTCCCGCAAGGCTCTGGTATCGTTATCCGAAAACAGGTTTCAGGGAGAAAGTAGGTCCAACATGGCAAAGAGCGTCAATAAAGTCATCCTTCTCGGCAACGTCGGCAAAGATCCCGAGATCAAGGCCACCGCCAGCGGCACCGTCGTCGCGACATTTTCCATCGCCACCAGCGAGCGCTTCAAAGATAAGACCGGCAACTGGCAGGACCGGACCGAATGGCACAATCTGGTCGCGTACCAGCGCACCGCGGAAATCGTCCGCGACTACGTGAAGAAGGGCAACAAGCTCTACGTTGAAGGCCGCCTGCAGACCTCTTCCTGGGACGACAAGACCACCGGCCAAAAGAAATATAAGACAGAAATTATCGTCAACGATTTGTCGCTGCTCTCTGGACGCGGCGAAGGCGACGGCAGCAGCGGCGGCTACAGCAAATCCAACACTGCATCTTTCGATCAGCGCAGCCCCGCTGAGGACTATTCTCAATCCACCGAAATCACCGACGACGACATTCCTTTCTGATCGTAGCCGTCTCTCTCAAATCGCAAAGGCCCTCTGAATACGAGGGCCTTTGCAATTTACTCCATGTCGATTTTTCGGTCCTTCTTCTTGTTCGGGATTACCTGAGCCCGGGGCGGACGTCCAATTTTGAGCCGCGCCTGTTCCTTCACTTGCTTCACCTTTTCCAATTTCCGTTTCGGCATTGGCGTCTCCTTCCGACCTCACCGGTCTGCATCTTGATGATTGCATCTTGGCAAGTTCGCAGCACTCACTTCAATACCCCCGGATGCAGGTTCTCGATCTGACATAGGAACGCCTCCCGTTCTCCGCCATCCGACGCTTCACTTCCCTCGTGGTTCGTTTTACCTTGAGGAGACCATCCTTCGCAGCTTTCTCCAGGAGCACTTCTCCAATGCCGCCGATCCTACGACGTCCTCACACTCGCCATGTTCGATTTCGATGCGCCGCCGCAATCGCCGCCAGCTTCTTTCCCCTGCTACTGATCACACCTCCGCCGCTGTTGGCCGCCACGCCCGCAAAAAAGCCTGCCAAGGCCGAAGCCAAGAAACCAGAGGGGCCAAAGGAGGTCTTGATCTTCAAAAATGGCGATCAAATCACCGGAAAGCTGCTGAACTCCACCGGAACCAAAATCAAGTTTGATAGTGAAGTCGCGGGCGAAATCACCGTGCCGCTGGAAAAGATCAAGGAGTTGAACTCCGACCGTCCGTTCGCCATTGTCCCCAAGGAGCCCAAAGGATTCAAGAAAAGAGCACCTGTCGTCGAAGGCATCATTCAGCTTGAAGCCAAAGGCATCCTCGTCCTTCCCGTCACTCCGCAGAAAACGAACCAGCTGACCTCAGCCGCCCCCCCGCCAACCATCGTCAAGACCACTCCTTCTGTGACTGTCGAAACAGGACGCTCGATTCCCGCGAATCAAGTCGGATATATCGTGGACGACGGCACGTACCAAAAGGAGATTGGCCGAAAAATCAATTGGAGGACGGGATGGGACGGGAATATTACCACCGGAACCACGGTGATTCGCGCAACCCAGAATAGCTATCAACTCCTCACCGACATTACGCTGCAACGCACAATTCCTACCGTGATCTGGCTCGATCCCAAGCTTCGAACCACCTTGCAATACACTCAGAGCGCGGGAAGAGTATCTCAGCCCGGGACCGTCCCCACGGTCACCAACCTCTTCCATGTAGCTGCTGAACGCGACGAGTATTTTTCGCGGCGCGGCTATTATCTGCAGCAAGTCAGCTTCGATCACGACACCACCCAGGGACTCGACCTGCAGCAGATCTATGGCGCTGGCGTAGGCGTGACATTTTTTAAGAAGGAGGATAGCGAGTTTGATGGAACCGCCGACCTGCACTATGAAGCGCAGGCCTTCAATTCCACGGCGAAAGTCACCGCATTCGATCGAAAACTCGTCGGTTCCATCTTCAGCGAGGCCTACTCTCGCAAGTTCGGCAAAATCATGTTCGAAGAGAAAACACTCGCGGACTTTGCCTGGAACAACGAGAATGCCTTCTCCGCCGCCGGCAACGCAGGGATTCGGCTGCCTCTCTATAAGAAGCTCGCGTTCTCTTTGTCTGTGATTGACAACCTGCAGAACGATCCGCAGGTCGGCTATCAGAAGAATTCCTTCCAGTTCTCAACCGGCTTGTCATTGAGCCTTCACTAGCCGCTCGGAAAATTTAACGCATGGATGAGGATTAGCGGGTTCGATTCTCCGCAACGATTGACCCTGCGGTTTTGCGAATCGCTGTAGTAGATTTGTGTCAACCGCCCCGTGTCAAAATAAGGATGACATGTACCAAATTGCCGACTCCTGCCCACGTCGCCGAAATGGGCTGCTCGCTTTTGTATTCGCGATCCTGCTTGCCAGCTGCGGCGGAATCACCCATGTGGGACCCACCACAACCACCCCGATCCAGCATGTCATCATCGTCGTCGGAGAGAATCGCAGCCTCGATAATCTCTTCGCGACCTAATAAGCCGAAAGATCCTTCGCAACAGGTATTCAACTTGCTCTCTGAGGGCATTGTGGTTGCGCCCACTGGCGCTCCCGGCCCGAACTTTGCGATTGGAGCGCAGCACACGGCCTCAGACACCAGCGTCTTTGAAATCAGCCCGGAGCAGACAGGCAGCTTTTCTACTCTTCCGCAGCCAAGTACGACGGTCGGCGAGAGAGAGATGTCTCCTGCGACAACTGTTTTACCTTTCACGCTGGTGGATGGACCGGCCGTCACTTACGAGCGGGGCTTGCTGGACAGCGATTAATCGCTGCTGTCAGACGGCGG
>JAJYAE010000090.1 GCA_021779695.1 Acidobacteriota bacterium
GGTGTCCAGGCACTCCGCCCGGAAGGTCCCGTTGAAGCTTTCCACGAAGGCGTTGTCAGTCGGCTTGCCAGGCCTTGAGAAGTCGATCTTCGCGCCGTTCTGATAGGCCCACAGGTCCATGGCATGAAGACGACGCTCGATGGCGCACAGGTGTACAACCCGGTGCAGGTAGTGCAGTTTGTAGCACTTTTCTTGGCCAGCGCTCCACGAGAGAAACTGGACCCGATTCTCGATGCCTGCGTTGCGACGTATTTGGCCGACCTCGACGAAGATGAGCAGGTAAACTTCAAAGGAACCGCAAAAGCATTTGTCCGCACATACGGGTTCCTATCCGCGGTGCTTCCATACAACAACCCAGCCTGGGAGAAGCTTTCCATTTTGCTGAACTGCCTGATTCCCAAACTGCCGGCGCCCAAGGAAGAGGATCTGTCGAAGGGTTTGATCGAGACCATCGACATGGATAGTTACCGGGTAGAGAAACAGGCGACGATCACGATTGCCCTTCCCGATGCAGATGCGGAAGTCGAGCCGGTTCCCACGGCTGGTGGCGGTCATAAGCCTGAACCGGAACTCGACCGGCTCTCCAACATTCTCAAGACATTCAATGAGCAGTTTGGAAATATCGACTGGACGGCATGGACATGTCGGGCCTGTCCTTCACGCCCGTATTCGATGCGAACCATATTTATGTGGGGCAGAGCGTGATGCCCATCAGTTCAACCAGCATGATGAGCGGCGGATCGGGAATGATGGGCGGCAGTTCGATGGGAGGTACCATCACTGCATCAGAAGTTGCCCTAGAGCCACAGGGATTGACCGGCACTACAGCCACTGCGATCACCAGCGGTTCGACTACCAGCTTCACCCTGACTCTGCCTTCGGACTCTGCGTTCACCACGCTGACGGGCGCTACCAGCGTAACGGTGGTACAGCAGGCACAAACAACAGTTGCCGGAACGTCACCGATTGCGAGCGGATCTTCCGTGCATGCCTTCGGGCTGTTGTTCTTCGACGGCGGCCAATGGAAGATGGTGGCATCAAGGATGGGTGCGAATTAACCATTTGCCTGGCATTTCCACGAACACAATAGTTTGCAGCGCGTGACGGAGGTCACAGACCACTATGTGCTGCGTTCAGCATCATGGAACGTCGAGTATGAGTTACTTTGCCAAAGTCGTCGCAGGGATTGTTGTTCTATTTGTTGGACTCAATCCGTTGATTGCTTCGGGGCCCTGCAGCCCGGCTGGTTCAACAGCTAGGTGCTGCGGGCCTCATTGTCCGATGAAGGCAATGGCGCATATGGAGGAAATGCAGAGTGGCGCCGAAGTCAAGACAGGTGCGCCCCCTTGCTGCAAGATTTCTTTCCCCACCCATTCATCGAAAGCGATTCTGGGAACGACCGAGCAATCGCTGACCCTTCAGGGGTCAAGCGACATCGTGGTTGACCAGTACCCGGCGCTCACCGGTGCAAGAACCGGAAACGCAACATTGCGAGTCGAGCGAATTCTGCATCGACCGCGAGCATCGCTCTGTATATTCCTAATTTAGACTCCGCGTCACATCTTCCTTGCATCTTCGCAATCTGCATCTGGTTCCTGATTCGGGCATTCGTGCGAATACTTGGCAATGCCTATCGGGAAGTGCTGGAGTTCATTCTACGCTGGGCTGCAGATGGTGGAAGGAGACTATGCCAACCTCTGTGCGCTCATTACACAGAAAAAGCTGAAAGCATTCGGAGGCCGCTGGGATCATTTGCTCGATTACATGCAGCAATATTCCCGACATCTTGCCTGCCGCTTGAGCGGCGCGGTCTCCATGCTTGAGCGACCGCTTGCCATCTCTTCCATCCCGTATGGGTATTGTGCAGAGGAACCCACCGATCAGCCCTCGCCGTGGCGCCTGGGGGATCAGGCCACGGTTATACCATCGTTCAGCGGCGATGGAATGGCAATTGCCTTTTATACGGGTTATCGTGCGGCTCAACTCTACCTTGCAGGATCCACCCCGGCGTTTTTTCATCGGGAAGTCCATAACCACTTCGGACGCCGGCTCTATTGGGGGACCGTGCTCTCGCGCCTACTCATTACAATTCCATCGCTCGCACAGGCTGTGCGTGTGTGGCCCTCCATCCTGTCGACGATATTCACGGCTACCCGCGTGCCAAGCGCATCCCTATGCAGACTGAGCGGCCGGATTGTGAAGGCTTTGAAGATGTGCGGAGTTGCGGATTCGCAACTAATCCATCAGCCAAGCGTGTAGCTGGCTGATGGTGATCTTGGGAATCCATGCGAGTATCTTGGTCTCTGTGTCACGGCTAAGGCACAAGGGAGCGCTTCCTGCCACGCTCGGCGATTGGTGCTTCGGGCGACTCCGCCGGTACGAGCATCTGATGCTCAATACAGCTGGGGCAAACCCTCGCCGGAACGACGCGAACGGCATCCCGGCTCTCGATCTTCGCCAAACCACGGCTATCCAAGCCCTTGCAGGTCAATGCCCCCAGCTCGTCCAGAAAGCGCTGTTTCGGAATCTGGTACATGGCTCCGCGTGCCCCCTCGAACTGGCAGTTGAGCGCAGCCAGCGCCTGGCCATACTGCAGTGCGTCGGAGACATTCGTCTTGGCCAGAGTTTTCAATGCCTCTCTGCCGTCGCCAAACAATCGGTAAATAAGCCCAGCGGTCGTCCAATCGCCGGCTCCCGCCGTGTCCTTCACATCCACGTCGTAAGAAGTCAACGCAACCCATGTCTTGGCTTTTCTCCGGCCGCGCAGCAAAAAGCGGAGGCCCTCATCTCCCAACGTCTGGATCTCGAGTTCTGCACCGTTCTCGGCAAGCAAGTCACTGAAGCCCTTAGCTCGCTGGTCGGAGTACTTGAGCACATCGCAGATACGACTCATCTCCACGAACAGAGAAGGATCACCTATTCCGGAGGGCTCAAAGACGACGACTGCGCCGTTTTTCTTGCATTGTTTAGCTAGGTTGAGGATCGAACGGGACACGCGATCCGTGAAAAATACAGCTACCGCCCCTATATCGCCTTTCAGATTGTCTACCGTTTCAATCACGACTGGACGATAGCTGGGCAGGTACGCCCCGCAATCGGGGCAGGTCCAAAGGAAGCGATGCTTGGGAGAGCCATCTTTGCCGAGAAAAATCTTCTCGACAACGATTGGAGTAGGGCACGGGAAGTTCCCCGATAGATACTTGGTGTCGACGCCCCAACGCTCGAGATCTGCCTTCACGATGTGACCCGCCTCATCGTCTGCGAGCCTACTGATCGGCACCGTCTGCCATCCCAAATAGGCGAGAGCGGCAGTCACATTGCCCGTGGTACCACCAGTGTAAAAACGAGGCACGAGCGGATCTTCAAGCCCGATCACGATGTCCAACGCGATGAATCCCGAACTGACCAGACGAGGAGTCTGCTTCTTAGTCTTCATAACACTCTCCGGCGAGCCATAGCCCGTGGATGACCCCGTCTTTCGCAAGCCGAGTCAACTCTTCCATCTCAACAGCGACCCGGTGTCCGTGCGCTTCAATATGAGCGATCGCCACTCGCGAGCCAGCCCTCTTCAGTTCATACGCGGCGAGCAGCGCTCCGATAGATAGCAGTTTACTAGAAAGAGCCGAGACGATGGCGTTGGAGCCGCCGAGCGGTGCCAGCGATTTCGCATAGTGATCGATAGCATGGACCAACTGACGATAGACTTCGAACGGATTGGTCTCCGAGGCGTAGAGGAAGTTACGGGGATCGACTCGCAGACTGTCGAAAAGCAACCCGCGATACTCAAGGATGAGGTTGTCTCCCCGCCGTGGATTCTGCGACGGCGCGGGCAAGAGAGGACAAACCTCCGACGGGCGCACCAGGTCGTAGATTCGCTGAAGTTGAGTGGCCTGATTCTCGCCGAGAAGAGGAAACCAGACGCGCGGTTTCGAAGCCGCCGACTCACGCTCCGCGTCACCCCGGAACGTGTGAATGTAATCGGCCTCCTCGTCGAGCCCTTCTTCGACAATTAGGCTGTCGATCTTGGGGTTCTCGTCCGCGAGCACGAAGAGATTCATCCGCGGCGAGTTCTGGCCGTCGATGATATGGAGGAGCTTGGCGACGACGGGCAGGAACACACTGCGCGGCAGCGCGCTGACATCCACGAGCACATCCGTGATACCTGCGAACTCGGTGGCGTTCTTAAACTGTCCTTCGGCCGAATGCGATGTCATCCGCCTGCGCTCTGCCGAGAACATGCTGATATTCCGGTTCGAAAGCTGTGTCGCAGGAATAACCTTCCCGAGGTCCTCAAAGTTTTTCTTAACGGCCTCGTCGTAGGCGCGCGACGGAGATTGTTCTCCCTCTTCGTAAGTGAGGAGCACGACTTCGATAGGGAGCGATGGACAGACACGGCGCAGCAGGGACAGGCCTGTCGACATCCGCGGATCAAACCCGCGGCCCAAGATAAATCGGGCTTTCCGAGAGGAGTCATTGAAGTGACTCGAAAAGAGAGTCTCAAGATCAGCCCCAGCAGCGCGCGCGTATGTCGACCATCGTTCCGGCATCTAACCTGCCATTAAAGAAGTGATTTCTTCGGTTCGTATCCTGCAGTCATCCACACATAAAGCTCGCGCAATGGGCGCTCCTTGAAGCCCCCATATTGCAGTGGCAAATCGTATGACACACAGAGTAATCGATTGAGATTCAGTACCATCCAAGTATTTCCCTTGACCCTTCGGTCCAGCTGGGCTTCCAGGAGGTTGTTGGCTATCGCCGCCGCCAAAACGTCAGCCAAAAGGCCATATTCAGGGTTCTTCTTGAGGAATTCCTTACTCTGGAGCTGCTCTCTCTCCTTCATGGAGATGGCAATTCCCGTCACGCCTGGGTCATAAGGCGCGTTCTCCTCGTATGTTCTCTGCCGACAGTATCTGCCGATCGACGCGAGCAGCTGATGGACTCTCTCCCCATAACGCGCACGGCGCGGGATCTCCGTCCAGAAAGACTCCGAGGCTTCCCGCAGCAGCGCATCCTGCCGGCCTGCATTGAGAGTTGGCGTCTTTGAGATCAGACTGGACGCCACAACCTCCTCGAACTCATCTCCAGCCAGCCGCATGAACTGTTCTATATTCCATGAGGCCAGGTTCGCCAGCTTCTTGGGCCCGAAGTAGTAGGGCAGGTGGAATTCGTGGGCAAGAAACAGCTCGGCTGCGGCGCGAATACTCGAATCCGTCTTTTCCTTAAGATCGGCAGGGCTCAGCGGAAAGTCGAACGCAGCTTGCTGGCTTCGCAGTTCGCGATACATAAGGATCTCGAGTACCCGCCACCCGATTGCCCGATCCCGGAAACCGCCCGGCTGCCTGTCCTGCGTGTCGATCCAGTCATGGAATAGAGAGCTTCCACGAGACAACTTGGTAACCCGTTCCCGTATCGCGGGAATCGTGGCTTCGTACTTGCCTTGCCACTCCGCGCCGTCAAGGGAGGCCTGCAGGCAGGAGTCGAGAGATGTAACCTCGACCGTCAAGGCCGCGCTTGCGCGCCGATCAGCTACGCTATTGAGTAGGTTCGCGAACTTGTTGGAACTCTCTCTCCAGAAACGCTCGATCAGTATCTCCCCCTCGTAATCTCGGCCTTCAGTCACACCCGTCTCGAGCATCTCATCGGTGGAAAGAGCCTCGAATCGCTCCGCGAGCCAAACGCCGACGCCGGTACGCATGTCTGCGACGGTCTTCAGCAGCATGCTCCGTTGTCCATGCGTGAGGTGATGCACGTCATCGAGAAGCAGGAGGCGGTGAGCGGCGACAGGTCGACCGTTGATTGTAAGCACACCTGGGCGCATGATACCGATGGAATGAAGCGTGTCACTTCCAGGCAGAGAGGCGAGGTCTCCGCCGTCGAAGCTGTCGATTGCGTCACAGACGTTTTCTTCAAGTTCAGTCGCCCAGCGGTGCAGCTCGACACCAGAGAGCGTTCCGGACCCGCCGGCCCGAATCTCTGTCGGCGCATCAGCAGATACTTTGATCCGCGAGAGATCCTCGGGATAGCGCAGGCCCCTGAGTTGGAGGCTGGCTCGCAGCGTCGCCAGCACAATGCGAGCATTCAGGAGCCCGAAGAGCAGTCGCTTTTTGCGGGCCGGTTCGAAATCGAGATCATCGAGAATTCGGTAATTGCGCGCGCAAGACAGGAAGACGCCAAGTAGTTGCGGTCCGCCTTCGTTGATCACGCCCAGAGTCGCCATCCGCTGGTAGAGCTCCTTGAGATCCTCGTTGGCTTTGAAGGCATGGAGATTGACGAGCGCAGCCGGCGTGAAGAGGCGGAGCAAAGTCGTTTTCCCGGCACCTGGCGCGCTCCGGATGAGTTGGGGTTTGTCCCACAAGTGGGGGTCGTCTCCGAGCAGATCGAGCATCCCTGGGCCGAACAGCTTCAGGAACGTGACATCGTTCTCGATGGCTTCCGCCGCACGGAGACGGAACGGATTTCTCGGCTCTCTCATATCGAATCCTTGTGGCGTGTGACGCGGGGAAATAGCGATCGCATCTGCGGGCCGTCTGCCCACAAGAGCCCAAGCGAGTTATTGGGAGTATTGTGACTCAATACCAGTGGTAACCCGCAACCCGCGAAACCGTAGCGCAGGTCTGTTCCTCCGAGGCGAGTACTGGCTGTCTCATTTGAGTCGTCGTAATACTTCTGGATCAGGGCATCGATCTCCGGCTCAGTGCCTTCGATCAGAGTGATCTCATTTGGCAGACGCTGCACAATGACGATGCTAAGCTTTAGGCCGAATCGCTCTTCGATAGCCTTGCGCTGGGCCTCTAGCTTCTCCTCGACCTTCGCGGTCGCCAGATAGAGGACGAGGATGACCTCGCGCCCTTCCTTCACAACTAGCTTCGACAGCGGATTGTCGGGATTCGCCAGGTTCACGAGAAACTTTCCAATCTTGCCGACGACGGCCCCCTCGTCGGTAGTCCGGAGATAGCTGATTCCGCTCGCCGAAAAGTCGTCCATCAGGACCACGACTTCAAATGCGGGATCGGTCTGCTCGTCGGACTCGGAGGGCACAACAGGCTCGCTCGTCTCCTTCAGCGCGGTCTTCAGATCCTTCAGGAGCCCGTCGATACGCTCTGGGCTGAGCTCGTGGCTCAGACGCACCTGTTCATTGGTGAGATGAGGGTTCGCGCGGCGAAAAACATCCGTTCGCGCGCCATCACTCAGACCGAGGAACAACGTCTTTCGCTGGAGGACGCGAAAGGCCTGCGAAACGGCGATTTTCTTCTTCTTCCAGCGACTGATCCCCGCTTTCCGGGCTGCGAGATCCAAGAGCAGGGGCCGGATGCAGTCTAGATACGAAATGGAGACCAAGTGGTTCATCTCCGCAGTCGAGAGAAAGACAATGTGCTTGCGGATATATTCGAGAGCAGCCGGGCGTTCGTCGGGGGTGAACTGGCTCAGCCAGCTTGCCAGACTCTCCGTGAAGCGCATCCCGGGGGAGAACTGCTGGTATTCGTCATATTTGTACGAGGCCATTGCCTGGAGCTCGAGGCCCACCAGATTGAAATCCGTCGGCTGCCAGCCCATGACCTTGCTCAGCAGTTCTTCCGCGAGTTGGTTATTCATGATTCCCTCAGTGCCAGACGGAAGTGCTTCGTAGATTTTCTGATCTGACCGCAGTAGTGGACGAACGCAGCACTGCCGGAGACCCCCGGCGGCGCTAGGTTCCAGCCTGACTCAAGCTCAAATCCTACCTCGTCGACGCTCAGCGACGTCGGTCCTGTGAGCAGCTCGAAGTCATTGCCGGGCCACGACGGCTTATCGCCGATGAAAAGGGTCTGCTCAGGCGAAGCAACACCACCCGGCATAGCCTTGAGGACATCTAGTTTGCTCGTTTCCGCTGCGACGATGTCGACCGACCGGGAGGAGGCGACAACACGGACTCCTGTCACATGGGCCTTCGTCAGCAGGGCCGAAGTTAGGCACCATAACGGTTCGGCTGTCACAGCGTCCTCTAGCTCCAGGGTGATCTGAACCGGTCGCTCCGTGAGCTTGATCCCAGGGAGGTTGGCCTCGCGAATGATTTTCGCCACCTCGTTCAACTGAGGGGATGGCTCTCCGACGCCGTTGAGACTGCTATCGCTGTCGAGGGGAAGCATGATTGCACCGTTGTAAAAAGCTACCGTCACGAGCTTCCACAGACGTTTTGGCAGGACCGCGCGAAGAGTCTCCCGGACAGACTTTCCGCGCCCGGTCGCCACGCCAAGAGCGAACCCACTGTCGAGCAAGCTGATTACTGACTTGGCGACGCCGTCGGTAACACCCGCGAAGCGGTCCTTGTGATCGCATAGCGTTCCGTCATAATCGACAACGCACTGCTTGAAGCGACGGCGGCATATCTGTTGCCGGAAAGCGTCGTAGGCAGCCTCCCACTCCGCTTGGGAGAGCTTAGGAAGTCCAACCCGACTCCTGGCGAGCTGTTTTCTTCGGATCGAAGCGGAGCGCACGTCTTTGGCGCTTTGTGGAAACGCATTCAGATGATAGAGCTTGCGTCCAAAGACGGGAACCGTAGGACGGCCCGGATCGCGGCCTCGATCTTGTCCATACGCGGACACAATCTCAAAGACCGCCGCCTGCATGGCAAATGTCGCCGCGATGCCATCGAGTGGGGTCTCCGCCTTGATGGTCGCGACCGACTTCGGGAGAAGTTTGAGCGTGGCCTCTGCGAGCGTTCTGTCACTCGGGCAGATGAAGAGAAAGACCGTGGTGTTGGGGCGCAGGGCGAGCCAGAGGTGCCGCCCGTGCGCAAAGTTGCGGTAGTCCGCAAGCTGGACGTTGGCCAATCCCGATTCATGGAACTTTGATTCGAAGTCAAGGGCTGCCGGTCGAGTATCCGGACCGAAGAGCAGGATAATCTCATCGGATTCAATCGAAGGAAGGCCTCGGCTCTGCTCCGCCAAAGATCGCTTGAGATCAGATGGGTCGAAGAGATCCAGCCAATGGTGCGGAAGGTGCCCGTCTGCTCCGTAGGCCCGAGCCAGGATGGTATTCATGGCGACCAGCGAGTTGGTCGCCAAATATCCGTCCTTGCCAGCCGGCGAGGCTAACTCAAGTCCCTTTCCGCGGCTGAACCCACCGACTACCTCCGTCAGTGGGCAGCCTCTCATGCTGCAGAGACTGGTGATGGAACGAGGTTCCGCCGCGATAGTATTTCTTGCGAAGCCAAGAATATCCGGGTTCCGTCCTCGTGCGCTCACTATGAAGATGCGGGCGTCCGTCAAAACTTGCGGGTTCACCGAGGCCAACAGAGGCGAATCAAAGCTGGCAAAGCTCGCCTTGTACCGCTGCTCCAAATTGGCCAGGAGGCAGGCCGTGCTCAACGATCCCCCGGAGCCGATCGCCAAGAGTGGCGAATTGCCGGAGCGCCTCACTTCCTTCGAAAGGTCGGCGACGTCCGCTTCCAACGCCCAGCGATAGGTCGCTTCGAGCTGCTTCAATTCGAGTTGGTACGGTCTGCCCAAGTCTTTTCTTTACTTCCTTTTCTATCTCATGGGTTCTACTGATTTCAGGATACAGGCCTGGGCCACAGCGCGCGGAACCGGCCGGATTCGGGTCTTTCTCACCACGCCACCACAGTTTGCATTGTAGGCGAATATAAGGCAAAACTAAAGCATACGTGAGTTGCAATTCGGATTCTTACGCAATTCGCAAGTGCGTCCCTCGCTGCACTTCCGCGCCCGGAACCACTTCGCTCTGAGCCACTGCTGCCTTGATGGCGTCATTGTCCGGCCGGGACTCCTGAACTGAAGACTTGAGAGCCTTGGCGAGTTCCTCCGGCAGGAGGGACAGCACCGTCTCCCAGATCACGCCGGTGATGCGCGCCTCAATTCTGCAGTAGCACTTCGGAACCGCTGTCTGGTCGGTAATCTTCACTGAGTCCTGGCTGTTCTTCTGGGCGCGCAGGGTGAACTGCTGACCTTCGATCTTCTGGAGGTTCCGGCTCAACAGGTAGTAGAGGACCATGCTCTTGGTGCGCTCTGCCTTGCCGACCGCAGCGCGGGCACGTTCACCCAGCCGTGCAGCTTCATTCCGACAGTATTGCTCACGTGCTTCCATCATGCGAAGGAAGCGGCCAATCCGATCAGCCTTCTCCCCGCGCGCATCGCAAAACTGCTGGAAACGGGCGACCAAGTCCTCCGAGGGCTGGCCCTCCGACGCGGCCTGCTCCTCGATCGCTTCGAGGAGACTATCGAGTTCCGCATCGATTTCAAATAATGAGTTGGCTTCTGCAATCGCAGCCATGATGGTTTCTCCTTGGAATGGGTGGGTTGGGGAGTGGCCTCGAAATGGGCTACTCCCCGAATAGTGGTTTAGGCTGCTGC
Organism: Acidobacteriota bacterium; assembly: GCA_021779695.1. Next base: position 10,350 of record JAJYAE010000090.1, read on the forward strand.
GGGCAGGACTTCGCCGGCGAACTTCATCAGTTCGAGCTTCCGCTCCGGATCTCCGGTATTGCCGGCTACCCAGGAGATCGCGTTCGAGAGCCTCCATGTGGTGTTCCCGGCGGGCAGGTTCTGGGTGTCGAGCGAGTTGTATGCCTCGATCACCGCATCCGACTCCGCCTTCAATAGCGTCTTGCGAAGCACGTCGCGCGCCGAGCCCGCGTCTACGTTCTGCTCGTGAGCTAGACGTACCGAGTCCATGCGCCGGCGCAGTGCGTCCGCGTTCAGTTGGGCACCGATCACGTCCCGAAGTGCGCTGACGGTCGTCTCCGCATCGAGTTCGTAGGTGCGCTGCGAGTAGAGGACGGAATCATCGAGGCGCTTACCCAGATGGACCTGCCGCATCTCCTCCTGCGTGATCGCCAGGTTGGAGCACCAGATGCGCAGGAGGTACGCCCGAACGGAGAGCGCGCCGTTGCCAAAGTCCGAGTTCTCGAGGCTTAGGCCATAGGCCACCATCTCGCCGGGAATTGGCTCGTAGACCTCGGGCATGATCGCCTGCAGGGCGACCTTGGTGTCGGTGACGTATCCGTCATAGGGCATCGCGCCCTTCTGCTGCACTGCCGAAGCGAACGCTTCAATGATCGGGCGAGAATCCAGACGGCGGTAACGGTCCGAGAGGAAACCACGCACCTCACCGTTGACCGAGCGCAGCAGGTAGCGGCTCTTGGCGAAGCGATTGGTGAAGACGGTATTGAGATTATGGGCGAGCAACTCCCGCGCCCAGGACTCGGTCGTGTGTTGCAGACCATCGATGAATTTGAGCGGCAGATCTGTGGTCTGCGCCATCTGCTGGACGGAGTGGCGATGCAACTTCTGCAGCAGCGTTCCAGCGTTCGGATCTGGGTACTCGATCCGCACGGCATTTGTTTCCACGTCGGGCGTGAAGCTAAGTTCTCCGCCACGGGCGAGGCGGTCGCTCGGTTGGTTATTCATAACGTGTTCCACAACCTCACCCGCCCGGCTGCGTCCCTGGAGGATCAGCTGTTCGAGCTTGTGGGTTGCGGCGGTCTTCGACTGCATCGTGAGAAGCATGTGCGGGTCTCCTTGGACTGCCGGTGAGAGGTGCGTGGAAGGTGCGGAGCGCAGCAGGTCGCCACGGACGGAAAAGACCCGCTCGTTGGAACTCTGGAGAGAATCCGCTAGGCTGCCAGTTGCATCCCCAGGACATTGACTGGCGCTGGTTGGGCGCTCAGCGAAAAGTAGTCGTAGACGCATCGCGTGCCGCTGCGCGAGCAATTGTGGGTGTCGTAGATCATGCCGTCGATCACCGCGGTAAGGTGCCGCGACACCTTCACGAGCAGCGGCCCCTGCGGCAACTCCGAACCGCACAGGTGGACCTGGCAGCCGGATCCAATCGTCATGGTCGAGGTCAAGCGCCAGCCGAGGGATTCGAGGTAGCGCTGATAGGTCCCGCGAAAGACGCCGGTACGGCTGTTCGACCGCCTCCGCTTTCGTCGTCCCGTTCGCTCCGTCAGCGCAAGGAGATTGAGCGCGTCATAAACCTCCTGATAGGGCTTGCCGGTCGTAATTGCGATCGACCGCGTGACGCAGTCGCCAGTCTTGCCCTTATAGCCTGCGACCGCACGGCCGCCATCATGGAAGACGAATTCCATCTTCTAGCCCTCCCGATTTTGGTGGTGGAAGCGAATGCTGGCGCAACTGAATGACTTTGACTCCAAGGGGCTTTACTTCAGGTACGCAGACAATGGCCCGCGATGACGGCCTACCATGAATGCAGGATGAGTGTGCGGAAGATTGTTCACATCGATATGGACGCGTTCTATGCCTCGGTCGAGCAACGGGACAACCCGGAGCTTCGCGGTAAGCCTGTCGTCGTGGCGTGGCGCGGCAAACGGTCTGTTGTCTGCGCGGCCTCGTATGAAGCCAGGCGCTTCGGAGTACGGTCGGCGATGGCGGCGAAACATGCCGAGCACCTGTGCCCGCAGGCTGTCTTCGTTCCACCGGACTTCACGCGCTACAGAGCGGTCTCGCGCGCAGTGCGCGAGATCTTCCTACGGCACACGGACCTGATCGAACCTTTGTCGCTCGACGAAGCCTATCTCGATGTCACTGAGAACAAGACCGGGCTCGCCACCGCCACCAAAGTCGCCAGCGCTATCCGACAGCAAATCCGCGAAGAGCTGAACCTGACCGCCTCGGCCGGCGTTGCCCCAAACAAGTTCCTGGCGAAGATCGCCTCGGATTGGCGAAAGCCGAATGGACTATTTGTTATTCAGCCTGCGGAAGTTGAAGAGTTTCTTACACCCTTGCCCGTCGGGCGCATTCCGGGAGTTGGCAAGGTGACGGAGGAGAAGCTCGCGGCGCTTGGTCTCCGCTTGGTTGGAGAATTGCGTGCTCGCTCTCTTGAAGAGCTGGAAACCCGCTTCGGCCGTTACGGGCAGCGCCTTTATGAGTTGGCTAGGGGAATCGACGAGAATCCCGTCGTACCCAACCGGCCCACCCAGTCGATCTCAGCCGAAGATACTTTTAGGCAGGACGTGCTGCTGGCCGAAACCGGACCGATGATCCGGCGCCTAGCGGAAAAAACTTGGGAGGCATCACGTAAAGAATCAAGGATCGCCCGCACAGTCGTCTTGAAGCTGAAGACAGCACAGTTCCAGGTTCTCACGCGAAGTCAGACCCCATTTTCGCCGCCGGCCTCTTGCGAAGAACTGGCGCAGATCGCTCTGTCTCTGCGGGACAAAGTGGCCCTAGACCCCAAGCAGAAGTTTCGACTGGTGGGTGTCGGCCTGGGGAATTTCCATGATCCGGGAGAGGATACAGAGCTCTCGCTCTTTCCTAGATTTGATCGATGGTCTCCGAGCTTGCCGAATCAATAGGTAGCCTCAGTGATCTCGCTCTCCGCGACGCGGAATATGCGCGAAGCTTTGCGTCAAATGTCGCTGAGCGTGAGTTGGACGGCTCGCCCCTTGTGATTGACTGCAATCGCAACGCCAGTCAAGTACCTCAGCTTCTCCGCGCCGATTTCCATCAGGACGGCAATCTGGCCTTTTGGAAGATGTTGGGCAAGCTCGGCGGCCAAATCGATCTCCGTATCGCCTTCGACGTCATAGCTGGGCCAGGAGCCGTCGTCCGTGCTCTCGCCGCCATAAATCGCGAACAGATCTCGACTCTCTTCGTTCTTGAACACGCCAAGCCCGCGGCCATCGGCCCATTTGAGAAATGCGTCTTTGTCTTTCACGCGGAAGTAGTTGCTGCGAGCAGTGCCGCACCAATTCGCCATAAGAGATCCTTCTCGTCGGTTGGTTACCGCGCAATCCGGTTTTGCTTTACCTGACTGCGATTTCGGTGAGTGTCGATGCGGCCAAGACTCGTTGGACAAGGACGGGCCGCTCAGGCGGCCTCATCCAAGTCGTCTGATTCGTCCGTTCGTTCGTCTTCGGCGATGTCGTCAAGAATCTCTTCATCTTCATCGGCATCTGATGCGGGGACGGGAGCCGCCGCCGGCGCCGGTCCCGTATCAAACAGACTGGCAATACGCGCCGGTTCCTGTTTCCTGGGCTCGGCAGACTTGGGCGCCGCGTCCGCCGGCTTCTTTGACTCAGCCGT
>JAJYAE010000091.1 GCA_021779695.1 Acidobacteriota bacterium
TACCACAACAACGGCGATGGGACTTTCACTGATGTAACAGCGAAGTCAGGTGTCGCAGACAATGGCAAGTGGTCGACCAGCGCCGGTTGGTTTGATTTTGACAAGGATGGATGGCTCGACCTGGTGGTGACGAACTATCTGGACTGGAGTCCGGAGAATAACCTTTGGTGCGGCGAGCGCGCACCTGGTTACCGGTCCTATTGCAATCCGAATAATTACCGGGGACAACGGACAAAGCTCTATCGAAACAACCACGACGGAACGTTTACTGATGTGAGTGATAAGTCGGGCATCGGCATGCCGGAGTCAAAGGGCATGAGCGTGGTGCTGGCCGACCTGAACAACGACGGCTGGACTGACATTGCCATCTCAAACGATACGTGGCCGAACTTCTATTTCCAGAACGAGCACAATGGGACATTTGCCGATGAATCGCTCCTGTCGGGAATTGCCGCGAGCGAGGATGGACGCTACGAGGCGGGGATGGGCATTGATGCGGCGGATGTGGATGGCGATGGGCTGCTGGATATCTACATCACGCATCTGGACTTCGAGCTGAACCGCCTGTACCACAACAATGGCGACGGGACATTCACGGATGTGACCTATCCTTCGGGGATTGGCAACAAGGCAATCACCATGAGCGGTGTGGCGGCAAAGTTTGTGGACTATGACAACGACGGATGGCCCGACATTGTGCAGGCCAACGGGGCGATGGTCGATAACGTTGCGCTTTACCACAGCGAGGTGACCTACAAGGAACCGTTGCTGATGTTCCACAACCTTGGGAAGGGACACTTTGAAAAGGTGTCGGCAGAGATGGGTCCGGACTTCATGCGCCCGGTGGCAGGGCGCGGCCTGGCGACGGCCGACTTCATGAACGATGGCACGATGGGGGTTGCCGTCGTTTGCCGGGGCGAGGCGCCGGAGCTGCTCCGCAATGACGGTGGCAACGCGAACCATTGGCTTGAGGTTCTTCTGATCGGCACCAAGTCAAATCGCGATGGCATTGGCTCTACTCTCAAGCTGACTGCGGGAGACTGGGTCCACGTGGAGCAGTCGAAGGGCGGAACCAGCTACATGTCTGCCAGCGACCCGCGCATCCACTTCGGACTGGCGAAGCATGCCAAGGTAGATTCTCTCGTCATCACATGGCCAAGCGGACGCGTCGACACACTGAAGGATCTCGCCGCGGATCAGATCATTGCAGTGAAGGAAGGTGTGGGCATTGTGCCGCATCCGTTTCCGAAGGTGCCCCGCAAATGAGGTGGCACGGCTTTCCAACCCGAAGCACGCATTTTTATAATTTCGTGATCTCATGAGCCTTCCACGCAGACATTTTCTCGCTTCTTCTTTGACGCTTCTCAGTGGCACGCTTCTTGACGTGCTGACCACGCCGCTTTGGAAGTGGGGCGGAACCAACACGGTGGAAGCAGCCGTAACGACGACACCCGGCTCTCCGGTGCAATACATCGATGTCGCAGAAAAGGCCGGGCTGACCATTCCCAATGTGTGGGGCGGGGTGGATCACAAGCGAGTCATCATCGAGACGAAGGGCAGCGGCATTGCCTTCTTCGACTATGACAACGATGGCTGGCTGGACATTTACTTATCCAACGGCAACCGGCTTGATGCGCACTGGCCCGCGGGGCAGGAACCGACGACGCATCTCTACAAGAACAACCGGGACGGCACATTTTCCGATGTGACCCGGCAGTCGGGCATTGGCCGGACAGGCTGGCAGACCGGCATCTGCGTAGGCGACTACAACAACGATGGCTGGGACGATTTGTTCTGCACGTTCTGGGGACACAACATCCTTTTCCGAAACAACGGCGATGGCACATTTACAGATGTGACCAAACAGGCGGGACTCCACCAGGAGCAGGGACGCTGGGGAACGGGATGCACGTTTCTAGACTATGACCGGGATGGCCATCTCGATTTGTATGTATGCCATTTCATCAAGCTTGACCCGGACAAGCCGCTTTCAGCAAAGGACATGAGCTTTTGCCAGTGGAAGGGCATTCCCACGATGTGCGGCCCGCGCGGCCTGCCTGGCGAAACGAATCTGCTTTACCACAACAATGGCGATGGAACTTTCACTGACGTTTCCGAGAAGTCGGGAATTCTGAAGCCGGGACCGCGCTATTCGATTACGGCCGTCTCCTATGACTTTGACAATGACGGATGGCCTGACATCTACGTGGCGGTGGATTCGATGCCGAGCATGCTGCTGCAAAACAACCATGACGGAACCTTTACCGATGTCGCCGTACTGGCTGGTTGCGCCTATAACGAAGACGGACACGAACAGGCAGGCATGGGGATCGGAGTGGCGGACTACGATTGCGACGGCTGGCTCGACATCTTCAAGACCAACTTTGCGGATGACACGGTGGATCTGTACCACAACAACGGCGATGGCACATTCAGCGATGTGTCTTTTACCGCGGGCGTGGGAATCCACAACCAGTATGTGGCGTGGGGATGCGGCTTCATTGACTATGACAATGACGGGTGGGCCGATATTGTGCAGGTGAACGGCCACGTCTATCCCGAGGTGGATAAATACAATTTCGGCGAGACGTTCAAGAATCCTCGCCTGGTGTACAAGAACCTGGGCAACGGCCGCTTTCAGGATGTCTCCGCGCAGATGGGGCCGGGCATCACGGAGCGCTTCTCCAGCCGCGGCGCGGCATTTGGTGATTACGACAACGACGGCGGCATGGACATGCTGGTGCTGAACATGAACGATTTGCCATCTCTGCTGCACAATGAAGGCGGCAACCGTCAAAACTGGATCAAGATCAAGCTGATTGGGACCCACTGCAATCGAACGGCAATTGGCGCACGAGTGCGCGTCGTGACGGGCAAGCACGCGCAAATCGACGAGGTTCACAGCGGCACCAGCGTCATGTCGCAAAACGATCTTCGGCTGCATTTTGGGCTGGGGCAGGCAGACAGCGTGGACGTGATTGAAGTGAAATGGCCCACGACGCAGAAGGTGGAACGCTTCAGCAACGTGAAGGCCAACCAGATTATTACGATTCGCGAGGGCAGCGGAACCTTCACCGTGTTTGATGTCCACGCCCGAAAGTAGCCGGCCGAGCTTAAAGGTATCCGAGCGATACCGGATGGGTTCAGGGCCGTGGTGCCGCGGGCTGCGATGAAGCGGGCGTCACGAGAAACTGCTTGATTTCTTTGCGCTGCCGATCTACCTGGGCAGCCTGCTCCTTGCGAATGGACTGGTGCAGCGCGAATTGCTGCTCAGCCAGCTCTCGATCTCCGAGGCGATCATAAGCCAGGCCCAGGCGATAATGCGCTTCGGCCAGTTGCGGGTCAGCCTGAATGGCCTTCTGGTAATCGCCGACGGCGTCCTGATAGTTGCGCTGGCTTGCCTTGAGGTTTCCGAGTTGGAGATAGCCATCGGCGCATTGAGGATCGATGGTGACTGCGCGAAGCAGCTGGGATTGCACGGTTGCGATGCTTTGCGCGCCGGGAGCCGTGCCCAGTTGCTTCCAGAGAGCCATTGCGTAGTAGTAATGCGCAAGGGAGTCGTCGGGATAGACCTGAGCAAAACGGGCGAGCTTTTCCGCAATACAAGAGAGCGGCGTGGGCGCGGCGACTTCGATCCTTCCCATGAAGAGATAGGGCTCACGATTGGACGGATCAAGGTCTGACGCCTGACAGAGGCTGCGTGCTGCGTCATCATACAGGGCATTTGCAAATAGCGTGCCACCGAGTGCGACTAGCATGCGCGAGGACTTCGGATAAGCCTTCACGCCCTGCTCAAAGACCTGGCGAGCCTGCAACACGGCGCGATGAAAGAGCAGCTCGGAGCCCCAGTCAAAGTAGTTCTGCTCGCTGGGATCGAGCCTTGCGGCGGTTTCATATTCGCGCACGGCAGAGAGCGGATCGCCCGCTCCTTCATCGACTTCCGCGGCGAGGCGATGCACGGCAGAGGTGTTCTGCGCGGCAAGCAGGTGAGCGACGTGCGCGCGGGCCTGCGTCCAGTCCTGCATGCCCTTGCAGGCCTCGGCCAGCGCCATTTCATTGCCGGCGTTCGAAGGGTCGATGTCATAGGCAGCCTGCAGCCATGGCAAAGCATCCTTGTATCGGCCCTGATCGAGATAGGCGCGACCCAGGCGGGCGTTCGCATCAAAACTGCGGGGCGACTTCGCCACCTGCGTGCGCAGATCAGCAATAGTTCCCTGCGCTGCGGCGGTTACCCGGCTGGCCGGCTCATGTCCGGATCGCATGGAGAGCGTTTCACGCGTGAGAGCCTCGCTGGTGCGAAGGCTTGAGTCAGACCCATGGCCGCCGGCGGCGGTCCAGTCCGTCACTCCCGCAACCGTGAAGTTTGGATCATCGGCGAACTGCATGGCTTGCGCAGCGGCATTGGCTGGAGCCAGCGTGAGCTCGAGATGCGCGACGGGATGGTCGGGCGCAAGCTGCACAGATTGGCGGGGAGTATGGGCAGCGCCCTGCTCAGCATCCACCGTATAGGTGCCGGCTGAGAGATTGGCAAAGTGGAATGCGCCCTGCGCATCCGTTGTGAGCGTGACGGTGAGCGCACCGGGCGCGCCTTGCAGATGGACCGCGACAGCGGCCACTGCCCTTCCCTGCGCATCCAGCACACGACCCTCAATCTGCTCAGAGGCCGTTGCCGAGGTGGCCGCCTGCGCACTTGCGCTGAGGCCAATGCCCAGCAAGCAAGAGAAGGCAAGCACGGGAGCGAGCACGGATTCTGAGGCGTGCCGAGAAAGACATTGCGCACGCGGCTTTTGGACTGCGTGAAGACTGACGGTTTGCAACGCCCGAAATCGACTTGCCATCACTGTGCTGCGGCCTGCGCCTCATTCTTCCGGAATTGCGTCCTGCGCCGCGGTGCAACGCAAGGCATGGCTCCGGCGTTTCTACATTGATTGTATGACCGCGCAGACCGCAAGACGGCCTGTCGGATCGATGCGGGGAGCGGCGCTGGCGCGGTGATTTGCGGCAACGCCGGTCTGGGTTGATTAAATGCGCTCAGGTGGAGCTGCAAGCGCGGTCCACTCAAGGGTCTGCGCGCCGAGCCGCGGATGGCGCGCAGTCAGGCGGATGCGCCCGGGTGTCTGTTGAGCGCGAATCCAAACCGCGCCAGTACCGCCGACGAGCGCAAACGGATTGTCGCCGATGAGAGTTGCCGGGCCCTCCAGCGTGAGCGCAATGGCATCGCTCGCATACGGACGAATGGCACCAAACTCGTCCGTAACCCGCAGGACGACGCGGGTGGTGTCTGCGCCGTCTGCCTGGAGCGTGTGATCGTCCGGGACGAGCGTGAAGAGGCTATCAACGCCGCGGCCCGACATGGTTCTGGTGACGGCGAGCTTGCCATTCACATAGCCCTCGGCGCGCAGATCGCCCCATGAAGCGCCGAACTTCTTGAGATCAACCTTGGTGAGGTCGAGCATGAAGGGCGGGTACTTGAGGTGGGGAAACTCGACACGGTCCGGCTCAAGTTCCGCGAGCTGCATCCAGGCATCGTCTCCCGAGTCCGGCTTGCGCGCAAGAATACGCAGATGATCGCAGTTGGAGCAGAAGAGCGCGTGCGAAATGCCGACGGGCTCGTCGCCGCGCGCCCAATGAAAGGCGGGTTCGAGCACGACTTCTTCCGAAGGGTCGCATTGCGACTTGTAGAAGCCGGCGGCCGGTTTGGGCTCGCGGAAGATGTCCGTGACGCCGTGATAGCAGATGCGGTCGCCGGAGCCAAAGTTGGAATGCGTGTTGTAGTCGAAGGCGCACCAGCCGATGCCGCCGGCGTATTGCGGATTGGACGCAAGCTGGTTGTGGATCCGGGCGTGGCGCAGCGTGTGTTCCATCTGATGCGCATTGTCGTCGATGGTCTTGGTGGGGAAGGTGTGTCCCACGAACTCGGTATTGAGATAGCGGGGATGATTTGGCGGCTTGAGGGGAAAGCCGAAATCATTCATGGTGAAGACGTCTTCGAGGAATTCGGACTCCTGAAAGTAACGGATGCCGCCGGTCTGGCGGGATGGATCGAGCGCGTGGGCGAAGGCGTTGGTGCGGGTGTAGAAGCTGTGATCGTCGAGGGACTCGTTGATGCGGACACCCCACAGAACGATTGAAGGATGATTCCAGTCGCGGCGAATCATGCGGCCGACGTTGTCAATGGCGACTTCTTTCCATGCCTCATCGCCGATGTGCTGCCAGCCGGGAATCTCTTCGAGCACGAGGAGGCCGATCTCGTCGCAGCGATCGAGGAAGTGGCGCGACTGCGGGTAGTGCGAGGTGCGCACAATGTTGCAGTGGAGCTGATGGCGGAGAATGTCGGCATCCTGGCGCTGCACGCGCGCAGGCATGGCCTGGCCCACAAATGGGAAGGTCTGGTGGCGGTCGAGGCCGCGCAACTTGACGATGTTGCCGTTGAGCGAGAAGCCGTGGTCCGTGAAAGTGGCTTCGCGGAAGCCGATGCCGCGCAATTCCTCATCAACTGGGACGCCGGCCCGAAGGAGCCTGACGCGCACTTGATAGAGATGCGGATCTTCGAGGCCCCAGAGCTTGAGCTTGCCGAGCTGAGCCAGCGTGACGGTGTGGCGCGCCGTGTCAGTTTGCGTCTCCGTGCTGGCATAGGGGAGTGCGGTGGTGTAAGGATCCATGGCAGCCTGAGGATCGGACTGCCCATTGCCAGCGGATTGCGCTGCTGATTGAACTGGATGAGACGCGCGCGCGACGACGCTGTCGCCATCGAGAAGTTCGACTTGCAGAGACAGGTCGCGGTCGGCTGGATTGAGGCCCGCCAGGAAGCAATGCACATCGAGCGAGGGACGAGGACTGAGAACATCCTTCGGTTGGGCGAATACGTTGTCGATGTAAGTGGCGGGGACGACGCGCAAGGAGACCTCGCGATAAATGCCGCCAAAGGTCATGTAGTCGATCTCGTAGCCAAAGGGTGGAATGTCGGCGCGCTCAGTGGAGTCGAGATGAACAACCAGAACGTTCTCAGCGCCATTGCGGAGATGGGGTGTCAGCTCAAACGAAAAAGGAGTAAAGCCGCCCTTGTATTCGCCGAGTCGGACGCCATTGATCCAAACAGTAGAGGCGGTCATTGCCCCTTCAAAGTCCACAAAGACGCGCTTGCCGGCGAGATCCCCGGGCGTACGGAAGCGCCGGCGATAGGTGGAGACAAACTCATATTCCTTGTCGTCAAAGCTATGCCAGGGCAGCAGCACGTTGGTGTGGGGAATGACGACGCTTGCGAAGGAAGAGTCGTCAAAGTCGGGAGACTCCGAGCCGGAGACTTTCGACGCGGCATAGCGCCAGTTCTGATTGATGGGATATAGGGTGCGGGTCTGACCTGCAGGAGCTTCGCCGAGAGCCGTCGCGCCGGGCAGCGCGGTGGAGGCGATCACCGCTCCGGCAGACTTGATGAAGTCACGCCTAATCATCGAAGGTCCCCTTTTTGTTCGAACGTGATGGAAGCCGAAATGAAAACGAATTCATTCCACGCTGCACTATAGCAGGGTGGTGGCCGGATGGGCACGGCGAGATCGGCGACTCTCAGATTTGAAAGGATTTAAGCGAGCATCTGCAGGCTGTGAGGAGGAGAATCCGCACACCAGCCTGCAGCACTGCTATTCGTCGTACTGGTGCTGATGGCGATGGAAGACATAGCGGCCAATCAACCAGCCGAAGGCGCTGCCCACCAGGACATCCGAGGGGAAATGCTGGCGTCCCAAAACGCGCGTGAGGCTGACCCCGGTGGCGAGTCCATAAGCTGTGAGCTTTGTAAGGGGTCCGGGATATTCCGACGCAATGACAGCGGCTGAGGACCAGGCCACCATGCTGTGGCTGGACGGAAAGGAGGAATCAATTCCGGCGCTGGTTTGGAAGAACTTGCCGCGGGCGTTGTCGACGGTGGGGCGCTCGCGCATGGAGGCAATCTTGAGGGCCTGCTCGACAATGATGCTGTCGACCATGGCTTCGCCGCCGAGGATGCCGGCTTCCGTGGCGTGGTCGTCGTGATGGATGTGACCCATTCCCCAAATGATGACGGGGGCGGCGACGAAGCCGCCGACGAGTCCGTTGGAAGCATCCACGGCGTGGTTGTTCATAGAGGTATCTTGCAGCCTGGGGGACGACATGACCTGGTGATCGGTTGTCATCAGAAGGGCCGTGGTGAGGCCGAGGGGGACAAGATAGCCAAGATCACGGTCATGGATGTGAATGGGGCTGGTCCAGATGGCGGCCTGGTCATGGAGGATGGCAAGTGGCGAGCCGAGGATGGTGACCGGGTCCTGCGGCACGGCTTTCGGCGCGGTCTGCGCCTGGGGCGCATCGGGCAAAGAGGCTCCGGTGGAGGAGGACTGAGCCGCGGCAGGGAGCCACGAAGACAAGACCAACACGAGGAGAGTGGCTGTAGCGCGCGAAAGCGCCACTCGGACGGGGGAGATGCGAGTCATGAAACTCCTGAAAGGTTCAATGGCAAGTCTTATTGTTTCATCGATTTGCTGGTTTCGGAAAGATAGATGGCGACGTAGTCCAGATAGTTCCTTGCGTATTCGAGGATGAGTGCGCGGTCCTTGTCGCCGAGTTCGCGGCGCTGCTTTGCAGGAACGCCAGCCCAAAGCGTGCGGGGCGGAACGATGGTTCCCTCAGGCACTACGGCGCCCGCGGCAATGATGGAGCCGGTCCCGATGCGGGCATTGTTGAGGACGCACGCGCCAATTCCGATGAGGCATTCATCCTCAACGACACAACCGTGGACGGTGGCATTGTGGCCGATGGTGACCCAGTCGCCGACCTGCACGGCGTAGAGGTTGCGCTGACCGTGCAGAACGGCGCAGTCCTGCACATTGGAGTTGGCTCCGACCCGGATGGAGTTTACATCGCCACGAAGGACTGCGTTCATCCAGACGGAGCTGTTCTCGCCAAGAACGACATCGCCGAGGATTTGGGCGGAAGGATCAATGTAACAGGTGGCCGGAATCCGGGGCGTGTGCCCCTGATAAGTGCGAATCATGACATCAAGGCCTCATGCTCCAGTGTAGAGCATGGGTCACTGCGCGATGCCGGGACACTGCGGGCGCGGCTCGCCCCATGGCGGGCAACCATCGCATCACGACAGGCGACACAAAAGGCCGCACCGAGGGGTAACTGCGGTGCGGCCTTTTGAGCGAAACCAATGAGCCGGCAGACCAGCGTGTGGAGGGTCTGCTTCAGGAGCCGGGGAACAGCGCTTGCCTTAGCGGACCGACCACTCGGGTTGCCGGTTGTCTGCAGGGGGATTTTCAAACGCGAGAGCCTTCAGAGCATCCACGACCTTGCCAATCTGGGCCTGGCGGGCGCGCAGTTGTTCAAACTTGCTGAGGATGTCGTTTAGCTCGGCGTCTGCTTCTTGGTAGGCGATGCGGTAAGCGTCGGATTTCATGGTCAACTCCTGCAACCGAGTCTAGCCGCGGTTTGCTTTCGAACGTCATTGCACGATGGTTGCAGAGCCCTACAACCTTCATGGGGGGTGGGCGAGCCAGAAGAGGCCACTTCCTGAAGCCGAGGCGAAGGCGATTGGCCGGATCTACCTGATTTGTTTAGGATTCTGGACAAGGTGAGATGCGGGATGGAAATGTGGAAAAGATCCTGGCCAGCTGCGACCCGCACACAGACCGGAGACGGGCTGCGCAGTTGAGGCAAGCAGGGCCACCGTGAAATTCAGGGGGAATGCAAGAATTTGACCCGATCGTTCAAGTTTCCAGTATCATTAAGGGAAGCTTTTTAGCAGGTTTGGAGGTGGGACCCTTTGGCAGAGGTTCGCTTGCAGGATGGCGAGCCGCTCGAAAATGCGCTGCGCCGGTTTAAGCGGAAGGTACAGCAGGAGGACATCATCAAGGAAGTGAAGCGTCACTCCTACTATCTGAAGCCCGGTGAGAAGCGCCGCGTCAAGGCAGCTTTGGCGCGCAAGCGGAATCGCAAGAAGGCTCGCAAAGAGCAGGACTAAGAACCCAAATCCATCGAGACAGGTGTCGCTTCGGACCGTGCGGACAGATGGCCTGTACGGCGCAAGACAAAAGAAAGATCGCGAAGCAGCCTGTCTCGGTTTGTATCAATTATTCCCCGCTCCCATACCAATCCCCCACACGCAACCGGGAGCCACTTGGCCAGATTTTCTTTTCGGCCATCCAGAATGCGCCGCTTTCTTTTTGCGGCCCGGGCCCTTGTTGTGATTGCAGAAAGAAGACAGGGAAACGGGACCGGCATCGCTCTCAAGTTCCAGGCCGATAGATCCGTTTTTCGTTCTGATGGGGAATCCGGCCATGGAATTCACCGATCGTGTGCTGACGTGTATTGATTGCGGTGCAGAATTCATCTTCACCGCAGGCGAGCAGCTTTTCTTTCACGACAAACAATTTACGAACGACCCGAAGCGCTGCAAACAGTGCAAGGCGAAGCGCTCTGCCGGCAGTGGGGGCCGCGCGCGAACGGAGACGCGGACAACGTGCTCAGAATGCGGCATGTCCACGACGGTTCCGTTCAAGCCGACACAGGGCAGGCCGGTGCTGTGCCGCTCCTGCTTTCAAAAGCAGCCGGGCCGCGGAGCCGCTCCGCAGGCTGCCGCAGGCATCTAGCGCAGCGCCGAGCTGACGAGCAGATCGCCGCGCACCGCCGCCGGATGCCCAGCCTGGCGCAGCAGAGTCGCTAGTTGCGCGTAGTGTCGCTGGCTGTGGAAGAGCGCGTGCGCCGCGAGCTTGCGTCGCGTGAAATCATGCGGGCCGGGCCCCAGCCGCGGAATGTCGAGCGAGACAACCTCTTCCCAATCAAAACTGGCATTGCCCAGCACTTCACGCAGAATGGCGACGCCTTGTGTGTGTAAGGTATAGAGCGCATCGAGTGGGCCCTCAGGCATGTCTGCCCGGTCGGTGGCGGGAAGACCGGCAATTCGCTGCGCCCAGAGCAACTCGACGCCCCAGACATGGCGCACAAGGGCCTGCACCGTGGCAGCACCGCCGATGTCACAGGGCAGATCAAGCTGCGAGGGATTGGAATCGAAGTGAGCGTGCCAGGCTGCGGCGGCCTCGTCGCACCAGGCAAGCAGTTCGTCGAGCTTGATGGCGGCAGGCATTATGCCTCCTTTTGCGCCTTGGGTTTGAGGGCGCGGTGCCCGATGTCGCGGCGGAAATAGATCCCCTCAAACTCCACTTCCCCCAGGGCCTGATATGCGCGTGACAGCGCCTGCTGAAGCGAATCGCCTGTCGCAGTTGCGCCAAGGACACGGCCGCCACTCGTGACAATCTGGCCGCCCTGTTGTGCGGTGCCGGAGTGGAAGAGCTGCGCGCCCGGGATCTGGCCAGCGGCCGCCAGGCCGTGGATGGGAAATCCTGTCTTGTAGCTTCCCGGATATCCGGAAGAGCTGGCAATGACGCAGGCGGAGGCGCCGGGGCTCCAGCGCAATTCAGTCTCTGCCAGCGTGCCGTCGATGCAGGCATCGATGGCGTCAACGAGATCGCTTTCCAGTCGTACGAGAATCGCCTGCGTTTCGGGATCGCCGAAGCGCGCGTTGTATTCAAGCACCTCGGGGCCGCGCGCGGTCATCATGAGGCCGACGTAGAGCACGCCGACATAGGGAACGCCTTCCTCGGCCATGCCGCGCACGGTGGGCTCGGCGATGTGATGCAGAATCCACTCGGTCATGTGCGGCTCAAGAATGGAGTCAGTGGAGTAGACGCCCATGCCGCCGGTGTTGGGGCCTTTGTCCCCTTCGCCGATTCGCTTGTGGTCCTGCGCAGGGACGAGCGGGGTGACGGTCTTGCCGTCGGAGAGACAAAGGAAGCTGACCTCTTCTCCTTCGAGGAACTCTTCCAGGACGACCTGGCCCTCCGCAACGCCAAGCAGCGCGCCGGAGAAGAGCCCCTGCGCCGCTTCCAGCGCCGTGTTGCGCGAAGAGCAGATGAGAACGCCTTTGCCGGCGGCGAGACCATCGGCCTTGACGACGATGGGCGCATGGAAGCGATCGATGACTTTGTCGAGTTCATCAGCGCTGGAACAAACCGCGTAGTTGGCGGTGGGAATCTTGTTGCGCTTCATGAACTGCTTGGCGAAGGCCTTGCTGGTTTCCAGCATGGCCGCCTCGCGCGTGGGGCCAAAGACACGGAAGCCGCGCTGCTGGAGAGCATCGACAACGCCGATGGAGAGGGGCAGTTCCGGTCCCACGATGGTGAGGGCGGGCTGTTCGGCTTCGACGAGGCGGACCATGGCTTCGAGGTCATTGAGGTCAACGGGGACGCAACGGGCCACCTGGGCAATGCCGCCATTCCCCGGCGCGCAAACGACCTGCGAGACGCGCGGACTGCGCCGCACCGACCAGGCCAGCGCGTGCTCGCGGCCACCGGAACCAAGAATCAGAACTTTCATGCAATCTCCTCCTGATGGGCCGGCGACGCCAGAACCCCGAAAGGTTATGGTCGGCAATGCGAGGGGGTGAAGTCAAACCGGCGCCTAGGCGCTGCTCCTATACTGAAGCCTTGCGCACGCTGTGCGGAGCCTGCGAGTGGAGAAAGCGCAGAATGGAACGACGCATCCGGCCCTATCTCGAACAGAAAGCCGCAGAGGAGAAGCGTGCGGAGCAGCAGCGGCGCTTCGCGCGCAACCAGGTGCTAGGCCTGGTGCTGCTGGCGCTGTGCGTGCTTGCGTGGTGGCTGAGGCATACCAACCGCGGTTGGATTTTCCCTGCCGGCTGGTGGCGCCTGTGAGTGCTGCATCGAGCAGGCCTTTGGATGAGATCCGCGATCCGCTGGTCGTTCTGCTGCTGGGCCCGACGGGGAGTGGGAAGACGGCGCTGTCCTTGTCTCTCGCCGAGCGATTCAACGGCGAGATTGTGAGCTGCGATTCGGTAGCGGTGTATCGCGGGATGGATCTCGGCTCAGCGAAGCCGACTGCTGCGGAGAGGGCGCGCGCGCCGCATCACCTCATCGACGTGGCGAACCCGGATGAGCCGTTCACGGCAGGCGCGTACAGCAGGCGAGCGCGAGAGGCGCTGCGCGAGATTGCAGCGCGAGGCAGGCTTCCAATTGTCACGGGAGGAACAGGGCTCTATCTGCGCGCGCTGACGGAGGGCTTGTTTGCCGGGCCGGAGCGGCAGGATGAACTGCGCGAACGTCTGCGAGAAGCGGCCGAGAAGCGCGGCAGCCTGTGGCTGCATCGGATGCTTGCGCGTCTGGATGCAGCGCGAGCAGAGAGCATCCACGCGAACGACACGCCGAAGCTGATTCGCGCGATTGAGGTGTGCCTGGCGGCGCGCAGGCCGATGAGCGAGGTATTGGCGCGCGAGGACTTGGCGCGCGATCCGCTGACGGGCTTCCGGCTGCTGCGCATCGGGCTGAACCCGCCGCGCGCGGCGCTGTATGAGCGCATCAATCAGCGGTGCGCGGCGATGTTTGCCGCCGGGCTGGTAGAGGAGACGCGCGGTCTGCTGGCACAGCATGGACCGGTAAAGGCGCTGGACGCACTGGGCTACCGCCAGGCGCTGGCCGTGGTGCGCGGCGAGATGAGCGAAGAGGCTGCCATTGCGGCGGCGCAACAGGGGCATCGCAACTACGCGAAGCGGCAGATGACGTGGTTCCGGCGGGAACCCGAGGTGCAGTGGGTCGAAGGCTTCGGCGATGCGGCGGAGACGGTGCAGGCGGCGATCAGCGTAATTGATGCAGTCTCGTAATCGACAACCCAGGCGCCAGTCGTTCACCCATTTAAACTGGACTGTGGATTCGCGTGCCTGCCAGTGAGTAGCAGCGCGCGGGAACGGAGCTTGCTTTGGCAGAGACGATCTATGACGTAGCGATAGTGGGCGGCGGTCCGGGCGGATACACGGCGGCGTTTCGCGGGGCGCAACTGGGCCTGAAGG
>JAJYAE010000427.1 GCA_021779695.1 Acidobacteriota bacterium
GCGATCACCGAGGTCCACCCTCGTTCCCTACACGGCGCTCTTTCGCTCCCACCTTAACCGCTGCGCTGGCGCGCATCGGTGAAGATGGGGCACCCGAAGGTATGTGGCTGGTGTAGGGTTTTGGTTTCCCACTCATGACGTTTGCTTCGCGCCCGTCATGAATGGGGCACCCGAAGGTTTGTGGTGGGTTGATTCCCACCTTAACCGCTGCGTTGTCGCGCATCGGTGAAGATGGGGCACCCGAAGGTTGGTGGTGGGTTGATTCCCACCTTAGCCGCTGCGCTGCGCGCATCGGTGAAGATGGGGCACCCGGGTCTGGGGTGGGAGTGTTCGAGGAATGTTGGTTCAAAGAGATGGCTGGATGGTGGGGGCAGGGAGGGTGGTGGGAGCGGTGGCTGCGGTGAGGTGGTGGAGCGTTTGCTGGAGCTGGCTGCGGAGGGAATCGAGATGGATGCCGCCAAACGTCGCTGGGTAGGTGCTGAGGCGGCGCAGGGCGCGGGTGAGCAGCGAGATGGCTCCGGCAGGGTTGCCGCGCTGGAGGTGGTGGAAGGCGGCGGCGACCTGGATCAGCCCTTGCAAAAAGTCTTTCTCGGGCTGCGGGAGGGTGAGCCAGACGGCTTCCCAGTGTTCGTGGGCGAGAAAGAACTGGCCGCTGCGGTAGCAGGCGAGGCCATCGGCGAGGGGTCCGCGAGTCCAATCGAGGGGCACGGGACGATTATCGTTGATGGGGCGAGAGATGGAGCGGGCGTTACCATCGTTATTGCTCCCTGTGTATTGCGTTTGAGTACACTCAGACGAAACGGGGGCGCGGCTTCTCCGCATCTTCATTCTGAGTTTTGATGGTGTGCTACGCCGCTGGGCACGAGCCCCAGCGTGCGCTTGTGCGGGAAGCGGGCGCCCGGATTTGAAGCCCGGTGAGGTGGTCCTTTTGGCGCGATGGCATTTGAGTTGGGGTGAAGAGACGCACAGGGTTGCGGAGGGGGCGTGCGTGCGCGCGGGCTTACAGCCATCGGGCGCAGCTTCAGACGGGGCACTGCATGTTCAGGCGTACTTCAAGCGAGCCATCCGGCTGGAGACGTTTGTGCAGCTGGCGGATGGGAAGTGGATATGCTCGGCGGGCACGGTGATTTTGAACGGCAAGACGGGCGCGGAGGCACTGAAGGAGTGCTTTGCGGAGTTTGCGCAGAACGGGGCGCGCGGTGTGCAGGAGCGCGCGCTGGGACATTATGCGCTTGCGGTGCGGGACGGGAACCGCGTGACGGTGTTTACCGATCCGATGGGATCACTGAATTTGTTCTACGCGGCATGGAGCGGCGGGTGGACGGTGTGCAACTCACTGCAGGTGTGCGCGATGGCGCTGCCGGAGAAGTGCGTGGACAGCACGCGCCTGCTGATTCATGTGGTGCGGACGAACCTGCCGGGCGAGGAGACGTTCTATACCGGCGTGAAGCGGCTGTTTGGCACGCAGCTTATCGAGATTGGCGTGGCGGACGGCAGTTTTCATGTGCAGGAGATTCCCGCGGCGAAGGCAAAGGACTGGAACCTGCCCAGGATTGAAGATGCCGTGGAGCAATACGCTGACGAGATGCGCGGAGTTTTCCGCGAGCTGGCAGGGCTGGGCCGCATCGGGGTTCTGGCGACGGGCGGACTGGATTCGCGCACGGTGCTGGCGGGCCTGGTGGACCAGAAGGCCGAGATGGAGCTGATGTATGGGTGGGGCAACAGTCAGCTCACGGACTACAACGAGCGGGACCGGGATTTGTCGCACGCGCTGGCGGATGCATACGGTCTTGTGTTTACTCAGCTGGACTGGCCGGGCGCGCAGCCGTTCAGTGCAGCCAGGTTGGAGTCTCTTTTTCAGAAGTACGGATTCCGAAGTGAGATTTACGGCGCGTCGGATGGATTTCTGGAGACTTTTGAAAAGAGATTGGAACCCTATCCGGCGCTGCTGGTGGGGGGCTACAGCCCGGCGTTTACGAATTCAAAACCCTGGCAACTGAAGGCGAAGAGCTTTCCGCTCTCAGTCCTGGTGGAAGATTGTTTGCGATGCCAGGGTGGAACCATTCAGGACCGTACGCGCATTCGCGACAAGGAAAAGTACCGGACCGAGGTGGAGGAACAGCTGCGTGTGGCGCTGCGGTGCGGGGGGATGGAATACGACGAGCGGGGTGCGTCCCTGGAGGAATATATACGCGCGAAGCTGTTTCTCTATATCCGTGCGGAGTCGCGTTTTCTGAATCTGATGAACGACTTTTGCTCATACGTCGCTCCATTTCTGCTAAAGCGGCTGTACGATCCGCTGCTGCGCGTTCCGGTGCGGCACCGGGTGGAAGACGAGTTTCAGATTCGGCTGATTGGCGCGCTTGCGCCGGGGCTGTTGGAGCTTCCTCTCTATTCGGGTTGGAGCGAGGCGCAGATTGACCGGGCGACCTACAGGCTGGTGCGCAGGGGTGAAGTGGAACGGAAGCTGCCGTTGAAAGGCCGCGTGGCGCAGCTGCTGCCGAAGGACTGGGTGGGGAGGCTGCGCGCGATGCGAAGCCGTCTGCAGGGCGATGGGGGAGTGGTCCGGCCGATGGGGAATCCGAAGGATGCAGCGATTCTTGCAGCCTATTCGGAGGCTGTGATGCAGGATCCGCTGGGCCGGGCGTGGCTGAGCGGCCTTGAGGGGCTGACTCTTAAGGAAGTGACGCGGATGCGTCATTATCTGGCGGGGGTAAACAGCCTTGGGTACAACACATCCGGCGTTCGAGCGTGAGGGATGGGGCAGGCGGGGCGCGATGGAGGTTTCGCCGCGGCGCAAGACCTGTAAAATGGAAGCATCATGACAGTTGCATCCCCTTCCAAAGTCTTTGCCGATCGTATCGGCCGCATTGAAGTTTCCGCAACGATGGCTGTGGCCGCCGAGGCCGCCAAGCTGCGCGCCCAGGGCGCGCACCTGGTGGATTTTGGCGCCGGCGAGCCGCATTTTTCGACTCCGCGGCATATCAAGGATGCAGCGGTGGCGGCGATCGAGGCCAATTTCACCCGCTACACCGTAGTGCCGGGCATTCCCGACGTGCGGAAGGCGATTATCGAGCGTCATGCGGCGGATTTTGGCTCGGAGTACGCGCTGGACGAGGCGATTTTTACGACGGGCGGCAAGTTGGCGCTGTTCAACACGATCCAGGTGCTGGTGGACCACGGCGATGAAGTGATCTTGCCGGTGCCGTACTGGGTGAGCTTCAAGGACATCATTCAGTACGCGGGCGGCAAGGTGGTCTTTCTGGAGACGAGCGAGGCGGAGAACTTCCGCATC
>JAJYAE010000092.1 GCA_021779695.1 Acidobacteriota bacterium
TGTACGGGCCTGGCCGCGGGGTTGGTCAGGTCGAGGGTGTAGATACGGGGGCTGGTGCTGAGGGCGGGGACGGGATCGGGGTTGTCGGTGTAGGCCAGCTCTTTGGAGTCCGGCGCGAAGGCGCAGCCGCAGCCGCCGCCTTCGAGCGAGAAGGGCGGCACGTCGTGCGGATTGCCGGGCGTGAGGTCGCGCATCGTTCCGTCTGCGACGGAGACGAGGAAGAGATGCGAGCGCTTGTTGCCCGTGAAGTGGTCCCAGTGGCGGTAAAGCAGGTGCGTCCAGATCTGCGCCTTGACGGGATTGTCGGCGGCGGACTTGTCTCGCGCGGCGTTGCAGGAGTTGCCGGTGGTGAAGTCAGCGGTGGAGATGGCGGGGCAATCGGGATAGACAGCGGAGGTGAAGACGATGGACTGGCTGTCGGGCGACCAGATGGTGTTGTCGGCTTCCGTGGTGATGTGGGTGAGCTGCTTTGCGTTGCTGGCGGCGCCGGTGGCGGGGTCGAAGTCCGCGCGCCAGATTTGCTGGCTACCGGTGCGGCTGCTGAGGAAGAGGATGCTCTTGCCGTCGGCTGAAAACTGCACGCCGGAATCGCCCGGCTGGGTGACGGCGATCTTGAAGGGCGCGCCGCCTGCGATCTTCTGCAACCACCACTCCGTGGTTTTTGTGTTTTGGTGCAGATCAACGGTTGTCACAGAGTAGGCCAGCCACTGGCCGTCGGGCGAGACGGCGGTGTCGCCGAGGCGCTTCATGGCCATCATGTCCTCGAAGGTCATGGGGCGCTTGTTCTGGCTGGTCTGGGCGAGTGCGGGAAGGATCGAAAGGACGAGAGCGATGGAAGAAAGAAGACGACCTGGATGCATGCGTGTTCCTCGCGGTGCGCGGCCAGACGGCTGCGCGCGAAGAGCAAGTGTACACCGGGTGAAGCGCGGACCGATGTGCGGTCAGGCCGCCTGCATTTCAAGGATGAGAGCGGCGCCGCGGGGGTCGAGGTTGATGGCGGAGATGCGGCCGCTGTTCTCGCGCAGGATGGTGGCGCAGAGGTTGAGGCCGAGGCCGGCGGTTTCTCCAGCGGCTTCTGCGGGGATGAATGCGTCAAAGCTGCGCGTGGGGTGCAGGAATCCGGGGCCGGAGTGCGAGATGACGATTTTGACGATTTCGTCGGCGGAGCTGGCTTCGACGCGAACGGAGCGATCTGCGCTGGCGCCGGGGCCCTCGACAGCTTCGATGGCGAACTGCAGGCAATACAGGATGGCCTGGCGGATCTGCTGCGCGTTGCCCAGGATGCGGGGCAGGCCGGGGGCGATGCGGAGGCGGAAGTCGATGCCGCGATGGACGAACTCGGAGCGATGGAGCTGCTCGATGTCGTTGAGGAGTTCGGTGATGGAGACGGCGGAGAACTCTTCGGTCTGATTGCGGGCCATGCGGGAGAGGCTTTCCAGGGTGCCGCGCATGTTGCGTGCTTCGGTGAGGATGGCGTCGACGGCCTTGCGGTCCTGGGGGGGCAGGTTCTCGGTGGCTTCGAGGAGGGAGGCATAACCCAGGATGACGGTAAGGGGGTTATTGAGCTGCCAGGTGACGTTATTGGCGAGCTGCCCGAGACTGGCGAATTTTTCAGTATCGATGAGCTTCTCAAGCATGATGGTCTGGCTGCGCGCTGACTGGATGCGAGAGGCGAGGACTTCGACGGGGAGCAGGTCCTCCGAACGGAGGGCCTGTTGACGGTTGCGGAGCCCGGCGAGCAGGATGGCGCCGTCGACCTGCTGGCGGCCTTCGAGGGGCACAGCGATTACGTCTGTGAAGCGCAGTTGCTCGAGGTCGTCGCCGGGCGCGAGCCATGGCCGGAGGCTCAGGCTGTAGGAATGCACGTCGGGCAACGCGAGGGGCGTGGAGCCTGGCGTGAGGAAATCGTTCACCGGAATGCGGGTGACGAGCGACTCGAGGGCGTTGGTCGTGGAATCGTCGAGGCCATAGACGCCGGCCATGCGGAACTGGCTTGATCCATGCAGGAGCAGGAGGACGGCCTGTTCGAAGCGGCTGTTCTCCACGATGGTCTGGCAGATCTGGGGGCCCTGCCGGTCAAAGTCTTCGAGGCGACGCCGGGAGAGCGTGAGGCGGGTGTAGGCTTCCAACTCCTCACGGGCGCGCATCTCGCGCATCTGGGAGGTTCTTTGCAGCGCGAGCTGATCTTCTAGGGCGAGGACGATCATGCCGATGGCGGCGAGGACGGCGCCCAGCGAGTTGGTACGGGTAAGGATCAGATGGCAGGGGGAATCCGCGCCCAGCATGGGCAGGATTGAGGTAAAGCTCAACGACCAGGCGACAAAACCTGCTCCAGCAAGGAGGGTGCCTGGGGAGATGCGGCGAAAGACGTAAAAGACGAGGAGCGCGGTGGTGAGGTGGAGAGCGCACTCGACAAAGAACAGCGGCCACGGACCCCCGAAGCGTACGCAGATCCAGAGGCCGGCGCCGCCCATGACGATGCAGATTGTGAGGCCGACCCAGGTGGGCATGCTGCCGCGGGCAAAGGCCCAGAAGCAGCCGACGAAAAGCGAAAGTGCGCCGAGTGTGGGGAAAAGGAGGAATGGCAGGCCTACGGGAGTGGTGCCGCCGTAGATGCCATAGAGCAAAATGGCGTAGAGGATGAGCGGAATAGTGAAGGGAATGACATACAGGATGCGCCGCTGGCCGATGCGAAAGCTGAGCGGAGAGAGCGACGCGAGGAAGAAGCCGGAACTGATTTGAGCAAAGGTGAGGCCCGTGGCGGAGATCCAGGGATGAAGATGCGCATCACTCAGGTCCCAGGAGCCGAAGGAGAAGGTCTGCGCCATGCGAAACACGGCGAAGAGGAAACCGAGCAGCCACAGGAGGGTCCTGGCGTCGCGCGAGCGGCGGTAGAGCTGGGCAAACGCCGGCAGAAGCAGTCCAGTGAGGACCAGCGCCGGCAATTGATAGCTATCTGGCATGGACACCGGGCCCATCTCCTGTATCCCTCAGGGCGAAAGTGTAGACGTTCGATTGCCTTCCAGTGGCTGAACAACTGACAAGTGGGCCCCATCGGGGCTCACCGAATCCGCTCCGCAGCGGTCCAACCAGTTCAATCATTGACCAATTGTCTCTTTGCGCCCCGGCGATTGACGAGGCAGAAAAAGCACGTATCTGAAGCTAGATGGTATCAACGTTTTATTCTCTGGCCACCCCGGAGCTTTGTATATGCGTCTAATGTTGTAGGTTACGGAAGGGTAGGCCGGGGTGTTCTGCGCGGTCGAGGTGAGGCCCGGAGCGGGAATCAACGGCAGCGGGAGAGGTCAAACGATGCGGAATGGATGGTGGATAGCGGCCGTGATGGCGTCTGCGATGGTGCTGGGAGCAGGGGCACAGGATCAGGACAGTTTTACCCCGATGCCGCTGGATGCGGGGTTTGGACCGATGGACTTGTCGGCACCGCCCATTCCGGCCGATCAGATTATCCAGAAGTTTGCCGCCAAGGAAACGGAGTTTCAGGAAGCGCTGGATCACTATACCTACCGTCGATATGCCCGTGTGCAGACGCTGGATGACGACAACAAGGTGGATGGCGAGTGGTATGAGGTGGACGACGTGATTTTTGACCCCTCCGGAAAGCGGACGGAGCGGGTGGTCTTTGCCCCGGAGAGCACGCTGCAGCGGGTGATGATGTCTCCCTCGGATTTTCAGGACATTCAGCACGGATATCCCTTTGTGCTCACGACGAGCGAGGTTGGGGAATACAACATCAAATATGTTGGGAAGCAGAAGGTGGACGAGATCAACTGCTACGTGTTTGATGTGGTTCCGAAGCAGATCGAGAAGGGTAAGCGCTACCTTGATGGGCGCATCTGGGTGGATGCGACGGATCTGCAGATCGTGGTGGTGGATGGCCGCATGGTTCCGGACGATACCAAGCGGGGGCACGAGGACCTGCACCCTCCGTTTATGACTTGGCGTCAGCAGGTGGACGGCAAGTATTGGTTCCCGGTGTACACAAAGGGCGAGGGGATTCTCCATTTTTCCGGCGGCAATGGCTACATGGAGGAAGACGTGCATATCCGTGACATTGTGAAGTACACGGACTACAAGAGATTTGGATCGACATCCAAGATCATCTACCAGGGACAGGACATTACTCCGACCCAGCCAAACACGAAGAACGCACCGACTCCGACGAAGCCGTAAGGCGATGTCTCCGCAGGGATAACGGCCGAGACGGTGCATGGGCGCAGCACAGGATTCAGCGGGCGATGGAAAGGCGCCGCGTACTATGCTGGGCTGCGACTTGATCGAGGTGACTCGGGTCACCGCAACAAGACCTTCCATCCGGATAAGATACTTTGGCGGAATTGTCTGGGACGGTACAGACCGACCGGGCAGATGGGAGGGTGTATGAAGATCCTTCTTCCCGTAGATGGCTCCGGGTTCAGCGACGCGGCGGTTCAGGAAGTTGCGCAGAGGCCGTGGCCCGGCGGAACGGAAGTGGAGGTGCTCTCCGTTGCGCAAACCTTGCCTGAGTATCCAGATACACAATTGATGGGGCACTCTGTGCGCCTCGAGTCGTTGAAACGGGAGACAAAGCGTGCGCAGGAGAATGTGGACGATGCTGTCGGGGAGCTTACCCACAACACCGCGGGACTGACGGTCACGACCAAGGTGCTGGAAGGCGTGGTGAAGGATGAGATTCTTCACGAAGCAGCGAATTGGGGTGCTGATCTGATCGTGATGGGATCTCATGGCTACAACGCTGCGATGAGGCTGCTTCTCGGCTCGGTCTCGCAAGCGGTGTCGCTCCATGCGCCCTGTTCCGTGGAGATTGTGCGCGTGCGGCCACAGGATGAGCAGAAGCCCTAAGCTCGGATGGCGAAGGGTGCGCGAGTGTGCACCGGCGTCTTGCCGCTTGGACGCCGCAACCTTCTTGACAGGCGTTGCAGCCACATCGCAGACTACGGGCCGGTAGAAGCAAGCTGGCGGCAGCTCGACGGCCGCTTAGAGAGCGCATCTCGAGCCCAGGCGCCGCGCATGTTGCCGGCTGCAACCGAGGACGCAAATTTCTGCTTTGAGCAGGGAACCGTCACACGGGAGCCGGGCGCGGGAGGCGCAAAGAGCGTGAGTCAAGTCGTCGTTTTAGGTGCGGGTGTTGCGGGTCACACGGCTGCTTCCTATCTGCGGAAGTGGCTCAGCAGGGCGCATGAAGTTGTTGTTGTTGCGCCGATTCCCTATTACAACTGGATTCCTTCCAATATCTGGCTCGGATTGGGTTTGATGGAGGAACGGCAGGTGGTTTTGCCGCTGGAGCCGATCTACCGGCGGGCGGGAATCCGCTTTGTGCAAGCCCGTGCGGTGGCGCTGTATCCCGAGGGAGATGCTCATTCTCTGACTCCCTTTGTGGAGGTGGAGAGTACGCAGCCGGAGACGCTGGGGCAGCGCAGCCGGATCCCTTACGCTTACCTGGTGAATGCTACCGGTCCAAAGCTGAACTTTGAGGCCACGGAAGGGCTTGGGCCGGAGAAGAATACGGCTTCAGTCTGCACGCCAGATCATGCCAAGGCGGCTGCGAAGCAGTTTCTAGCACTCGTGGAGCGCATGAAGGGCGGCGAGCACTGCCGGTTCGTGATTGGGACGGGCCATGGGCAATGTACCTGCCAAGGTGCGGCGTTTGAGTACGTAGTGAACCTGGAATTTGAATTGCGGCGGCATGGAGTGCGTGACAAGGCCGAGGTGATCTTCCTGACCAATGAATATGAGTTGGGAGATTTCGGGATGGATGGCGCGTTCATCCGGCGGAACGGCTATATTACGCCGACCCACATCTTTACCGAATCGGTTCTGGCTGAACGGAATATATGGTCGATTACCCGGGCGCATGTGAAGAAGGTCGAACCGGGCAAGATCTTTTACGAGATGCTGGATGGCAGTGAACACGAACTGACTTTCGACATGGCGATGCTGTTGCCGCCTTTCCGGGGCGCGGGAATGAAGGCATACGACCGCGCAGGAGAAGAGGTGACTGCAAAGGTATTTGCTCCGAACGGCTTTATGCGGGTGGATGCAGATTACACGCAGAAGCCATACGAGGAGTGGAAGGCAAAGGACTGGCCAAAGACGTATCAGAGCCCTGTCTATCCCAATATTTTCGCGGCGGGAATTGCCTTTGCGCCACCGCATCCGATTTCACGGCCGCACATGAGCGCCAAGGGCACGCCGATTTTTGCCACGGCACCGCGGACTGGGATGCCTTCAGCGACAACCGGACGCGTGGTGGCGCGCAGCATTGCCGACAAGATGCTCGGGATCGAGCGGCCCTTGCATGGCGCTTCAATGGCCGAGCTGGGAGCAGCGTGCGTGGCCTCGTCCGGAGCAAGCCTGCTGAAGGGAACGGCTGCGTCAATGACGGTGTTTCCCATTGTGCCGGACCACGAGCGCTATCCGAAGTATGGACGCGACTTGAGGTACACGACGGGAGAGATCGGACTGGCAGGACATTGGATCAAGGTTGTCTTGCACCACATGTTTCTATACAAGGCCCAACTGCGCTTTGGATGGTCGCTGATTCCAGAGTAAGCGTGGAACTGAAGCAGGAGCGGGACGAGAAAGGGCGGTACAGAGGTGAGCGAGATCAACACGAATGTCTATGCCACTCAGCCGACGCGCCTCACGCTGTTTATGCGGACCTTTGTGCCGTGGCAGATATGGCGATTCTTTGCGATCAATCTGCGGATGATGCTGCTGATCGGTCGTGAAAAGCACCAGCACCGCTGAGACTGTGCGAGTCGCGACTTAATAGAAGAGATATTTGCGCCAGCGGTCGTCACCGTGGCCGAGCATGCGCATGATCTGTCGGCTGGTGTGCAGCGAAAAGGGCCTCGGTTCGCGCAGCAGGATCATGTCGTCGATCTCATGGAGCATCCGATTGCCCTTGCGGCGATTGCAGGCATGGCAGCAGGCGACGAGGTTCTCCCAGGTGGAACTGCCGCCACGGGAGCGCGGGATGACGTGGTCGAGAGTCAGCTCGCCAGCAGGCAGGATGACGCCGCAATACTGGCAGGTATTGCGATCACGCAGCAGGATGTTTTTGCGCGAGAGGGCGCGGGTTTGGTGCGGGATACGGCGGTATTCAAGCAAGCGGATGACGGAGGGCATGGCAATGCGGTTGCGCTGCGCGTGGAGCGTGAGGCCGTGTTCTTCTTCCGTGCGGGCGATGCCTTTGAGCACGAGGACGAGAGCGCGGCGCGCCCCGCAAATGTTGATGGGCTCATAGGAGGCATTGAGCACCAGCACGGGCATCTGGAGCATGTGGTTCGGCTGCGAAGCTGGCTGGCTGGCGGCATGCTCCGCGGCCAGCGCGGCGGCCCTTGCGGCGGATTTCTGCTTTCGTGCATGAATCATGGCTTTACCCAGCGACATCTCTTTTCCCCTCATTGAAAAGATGGTTGGTCCTGTGAGTACATGCGAGCGGTTGGTGGTTGAGGAACGATTTGAGGCAGACTGGCTTGCCCCGGCAATGGCTCCCGAAGCGCATGCGCGGCCGCTTGGGAGCGAGCGAAGCCAGCGTGCCTGGCGCGGGCGAGCGTTGCGACCCAGACGGATTGGGCTCCAGCGCGGAGCAGGGCGCGGGCGGCAGCGCGGGCGGTGGCGCCGGTTGTCAGGATGTCATCGACAACGAGCACATCCTTGCCGGCGACGAGAGCCGGGTCAGAGACGCGGAACGCGTTGCGCAGGTTGATGCGGCGTTGACGAGGAGTGAGTCCGGCCTGACTTTCTGTGGCGCGCTGGCGGAGCAGGGCTGCAGGTGCAAGTTTCAGATGCCAGGCAGGATGCGATTTGTGCAGGGCTGTGAGGGCATGCACTGCGAGGAGGCGGGCCTGGTTGAATCCGCGGCTTGCCTGCTTGGAGGAGTGCAGCGGAACGGGGACGACGAGCAGTTCCGCAGGTGCGTCGGCGGCGAGTTGCTCTATGGCGCCAGCGAGCATGTGGCCCAGGGGGCGAGCGGCCGGTTTGAGGCGACCGTATTTGAAGGCGTGGATGGCGTCGCGCATGCGACCTTCATAGGTGGCCCATGCGACGGCGCGCTCAAAGGAGGGCGGGCTCATGCGGCAGGGCCGGCAGAGCGGTGCATCGCTGACTGGCGGAGCGGCAAGGCTGTCTCCGCATCGATGGCAATGGGAGCCGGAGCGGGCTGGAAATTCAGCCCAGCAGACATCGCAGATTGGAACGGGGAGGAAGTGCGACAGAAAGTGGCCGCAAAGGGCGCAGCGGGTGGGATAGACGACGCAACTGAGAGGATCCGCGGGACTTCGGAGAACGCGCGCCACTGCGCGCCAACTGGAAGCCTCTGACGGAGGGCCTTCGAGCGTGAGTGAGCCGTAGTCCTTGTGGAAGACGCACCTCACTTGCTGCGGAGTGGAAGCCACCCCGCTATGGCGCCAGTATACGCCGGGCGGGCGCAGCGCGCCATGGGGATGTAAGGAGGAGTTCAAGCGCGGGGCAGCGCGGAGGCAGGTGGTGATGCCGATACGGTACACTGCGGACCAAAGAGGAGTTTCGCATTTTGTACTTCCGAGTTGTGGCCCGAGGCATTCTTGCGGCCAGTTTGATTCCCATTCTGAGTCAGGCGCAACAGGCGCCCTCCACGCAGCAAAACATGAGCAGCGGGATTTCGGCCGGTGTAGCAGCACCGGCGCAGTACGATGCGCAGCGGCGCCCGATCACCGCGGGCGGGTTTGTGGACAAGGGCCCCATCATCTTCAAAGACATCACGAAGGAGGCGGGCCTATCCCTCTGGAAGCACAAAATGGGCACGCCGGCCAAGAAGTTCATTGTGGAGACGAACGGCTCCGGGGTGTGCCTCCTGGACTATGACAACGACGGCTGGCTCGATATCTACCTGGTGAACGGATCGACTTTTGATGCGCTGGATGGCAAGGAAGCGTCGCCGCACGCGGCGCTGTTTCACAACAACCACGACGGGACATTTACAGAGGTGGCGGCCAAGGCCGGCGTGACGAACGATCGCTGGGGCTATGGCTGCTCCGTGGCCGACTACGATAACGATGGCTGGCCCGATTTGTTTGTCGGCAATTATGGCAAGAACCGGCTCTACCACAACAATCACGACGGGACGTTTACGGATGTGGCCCCCAAGGCGGGCTTTGACACGGACAATTGGACACCTGGCTCAGCCTGGGGCGACTACGACGGCGACGGCAAGCTGGACCTCTATGTCAGCGGCTACGTGCACTTTGATCGCAACAATCTGCCGATTGCCGGCACCAAGGCCGTGGGGTATGCCTCATGCCTGTATCGTGGCGCGAATGTGAACTGTGGCCCACGCGGACTGCCGGGCGAGCCCGATCATCTCTATCACAACAACGGGGACGGGACGTTTACCGATGTAACGGTCAAGGCCGGCGTGGAGGACAAGGACAAGTACTACGGCTTTACTGCCATCTTTATTGACATCAACGGGGATGGGAAGCCCGATCTGGTGGTGGGGAATGATTCTGAGCCCAATTTTCTCTACATCAACAAAGGGGATGGCACTTTCGACGACCAGAGTTACGTCTCCGGCTTTGCGTTGAACAAGGATGGGCGTGAGATTGCATCGATGGGGATTGCGCCGGGAGACTACGAAAACAACGGTCTCATCGACTTCTACATCACCGATTTTGGCGATGACTACAAGGTGCTGTTTCACAATGACGGCGATGTGAGCTTCACGGATGTGAGCTACAAGGTGGGCCTTGCCCAGCCGACGATTCCCTTTGTGGGCTGGGGGGACGCTTTTGTTGATTACGACAACGACGGATGGCTGGATCTGTTCGAGGCAAATGGCCATGTCTATCCCGAGGTGGATCAACACGACTGGGGCACCTCATGGGCAGAGCGGCCGCTGCTCTTTCACAATGTGCCGGATGGGCCTAAGGACCGGAGATTCGAGTTGATGCCGGCAGTGACGGGAACGGGACTGGCGGATGTCATTCCGGCGCGGGGCGCGGCATTTGGCGATCTGTTCAATGACGGCAAGGTCGATGTGGTGATCAATCCGATCGACGGACCGCCGGTATTGCTGCGGAATGTGAATCCTGATCATCATCACTGGGTGGAGCTGAAGCTGGTTGG
The DNA here is from genome assembly GCA_021779695.1 of Acidobacteriota bacterium. Next base: position 10,129 of record JAJYAE010000092.1, read on the forward strand.
GGGAGCAAATCCCGCGAATGGGCACAAGAGTCCGCGGGACGCGACGTGCGCGACGGTGTATCTAAAGGCCAACGGGATGCGCATGCGCCAGGATGTGCTGGCGAGCAGCAGTTATATCTCAGAGAACGACCGCCGCGTGCACTTCGGGCTGGGAGATGCAACCGATGCCGGCACGGCAGAGATTCACTGGCCCTCGGGCCAGAAGGAATTCGTGAAACTGCCCGCGGAGGACCGAATTTACACGATTGAAGAGGGCAAAGGGATTACAGCCGCTCTTTGCCAGGGCAAGCCGTGCGCAAACGCGAAGTGACCTCCACTGGCCCGCTTCGCCGGGTGAGCCTCCTCCTCTTGGTGAAGGCCCATCCGGCGCGCGTCCGGTTGGTGTGCCGGTGATCTCTAGACCCCCCGATGGCCCCGCAGGTTAGAAGACGCCTGCGAGAAAGACCTCGGCTGGATGTTCGTTCTCGTACTTGAAGCCGCAGGCTTCCAGCACGGCCGGGGACAATGCGATGACGGGACAATATGAATGGGCAAGCATCTTGTAGACGATGCCTGTGCGCGCAATGGCCGCAAATGCAGTGGTGCTGTGCGCGCCCATGACAACGATATCCGCCTGCTGTGCATGCGCCTGATAGAGCAACTCCTCGGTAGGGTCGCCAGGCACCACGATGGGCTGGATCTGGAGCAGCTTGCGTTCCGTCTCCGGCACCAGAGAGAGCAGATCCTGTTCAATCTCCTCGATGGAGCGACCCGCCAGGAAATTGGGGCGATCCTGCGGGCGGATGACGTGTTGCAGAACGAGGCGAGCCTTATGCTGTGCGGCTAGCTTGGCAGCAAAAGCGGTGACGACGGTGCTGCTCTCAGTGAAGCTGACTGCGCAGAGCACGGTATGGGTCGCGAAGTGGCGATAGGCGCCATCGACGACATCTGGGCCGGCGACAAAGACGGGTACCCTTGCATGGCGCAGGACCGCTTCCGCCACCGAACCAACCAGAAGCTTCCCAATCGGACCTGGTGAGTGGGTGCCCATTACGATCCGGTCCACATCCCGCTCGCGCAGGAAGGCAAGGATCTGGTCTGTGGCAAGGCCTGGGCGCACGATCACCTCACAACGCACGCCTGCCGCGCGGACGCGCTCAGCGATGGGTTCAAGGTGATGGAGTTCGGCGCGGGCGGCGGCGGCATAGTCGTAGTAACGGATGCCGGAAGTTTCAGACGCCGCGACAACAAGGGTGTCATATGCATGAAACAGGATGAGATCCGCGCCAAATTCTTTCGCCTGTGCGATGGCAAAGGAGAGGGCTTTTTCGTTGGCAGGGATCTCGGAGGCGAAGAGGATTGTGGTGGGTTTTGTCCACCCGGGCTTGATGTTGGCAGCCATGGCAACCTCCTTGATGTGCGCCTGTACAGTGGCAGACTCAGTTGAGGTTTTCGGTGCCCGGTAGCACGAGGCCAGGTGAGCCAAATCACCAAAGAAGCGGCCCTGCCTGGGTCGTTGGTTGCCGGCGTATTGGTTTCTGCTTGTTAGACGCGGTGGATTACCTTTCGACTTATCGGTAACCAGCATTGTGGACCAGAATGGGTCAGCCGTCGAGAGGAGAGACGGTGAATTTTTGGCATCCCTGTAAGGAATAGTGATGTGAATCACAGATTTTGCATGACCGTACTGATTTCCTAGAGAGGAATCGCGGTGCTTCCCGCTGCTCCAGGAAATGCCGGGCCAGCTAGCCGCGATTGCGCAGGAGGTCCGTATGCAACCGATGCAGCCCATGCACAATATTCCCGCCCGGGGCGGATTGAATTATGACGAGACGCCGTTTCTGGCGATATGGGAGGTGACGCAGTCCTGCGATCTGGCGTGCAAGCATTGCCGGGCCGCCGCGCAGCCGATTGCGCATCCGGACCAACTGTCGACCGCCGAGGGCAAGGCCCTGATTGACCAGATTGCGGCGATGCAGATTCCCATTTTTGTGTTTACGGGCGGCGACCCCTTGAAGAGGCCGGATCTGTATGAGTTGATTCGCTATTCGGCGGAGAAGGGTGTGAAGGTGGCAGTGACGCCCAGCGCCACGCCGCTGCTGACCCGCGAGGCCATCTTCAAGATGAAAGAGGCCGGCATCGTCCGGCTGGGCATCTCGCTGGATGGCTCGACGCCGGAGATTCACGACACTTTCCGGGGGCTGCCGGGTGCCTGGGCGCGCACGATTCAGGCCATCGAGTGGGCCAACGAGGCAGGCATTCCGATCCAGGTGCACACCACCATCAGCCGCCATAACGCGGACGATCTGGACAACCTCTGTGCGCTGTTTGAGAAGCAGAAGATCGTGATGTGGAATGTCTTCTTCCTCGTCCCCGTGGGCCGCGGGCAACTGGACGATCTGCTTTCCGGCGAAGAGTTCGAGCAGGTCTTCGGAAAGATTTATGAGTTGTCGCACCGGGTGAGCTTCCAGATCAAGTCGACCGAAGCGATGCACTACCGGCGCTACCTCTTACAGCACAATCTGGAAGAGCGGAAGATGGGGCACGGCCATGGGCACCCGCACGGCGCGGCGCAGGAGTATGAGCCAGGCGCGCCGACGACCGACGGCAAGACGCGCGCGATGGGCTGGGCGACGCGGCGGGTGAACGACGGCAAGGGCTTCATGTTCATCTCGCATGTGGGCAATGTGTACCCAAGCGGGTTTCTGCCGATTCATGCGGGCAATGTGCGCGAGACTCCTTTGGCGGAGATCTATCGCGAGGCGCCGATCTTCAAGGCGCTGCGCGATACGAGCAAGCTGGAAGGCAAATGCGGCGCCTGCGAGTTCAAGGAGATCTGCGGCGGATCACGCGCGCGGGCCTATGCGCTTACCGGCGACCCGCTGGCGCAGGAGCCATGCTGCATCTATCAGCCAAAGAACTGGGACCCGGAGCTGGAGCAGCAGGCCTCGGCGTTCAAACATGCCGCGCAGGCTGAGCCGCTGGTGACGCTGTAGGTGGATGAGACGGACTCATTCCGCATTCGTATCGGAAATTATTCTTGATGAATCCATGGGTCTTCCGTATGCAATGATCCTAGTGATCTACCGGGTGATCCGCGGGGCCTCGGGTAGCGGCTCGCCTATCCGGAGGACAAAATGCGGTTGCTCACTCGAATCTGCGTTTTCGTGGTGCTCTTGTGGTCTTTTAGCGTTGTCGTACTGGCTCAAGGGACTCTGCGATTGTCTTACATGGGAACCGCAGGATGGGAGATCACTGACGGACAAACGGTGATTCTTGTCGATCCATACTTGACACGTCTCAAAACCGGAACGCCGAATGACCCTCCACTCGCCTCCGATTCGCGCCCGCTTGTCACGGACGACGATTTTGTTCATTCCGATCGCGCAGTGATTGACAAACATATCACCAGGGCGGACTACATTTTGATCACGCATACTCACCTGGATCATGTCCTTGATATGCCGTATATCGCAGGTAAAACAGGCGCTTTGGTCATCGGAACCGAAAGCACAAGCAACTTCGCACGCGACAACGGCGTATCTGATCGTCAGATTTTGACGGTCAAGGGCGGCGAGGACCTTCAACTGCGTGGTTGTTCGGTACAAGTCATTCCGAGTCTTCATGGCATTCTTTCGAGCGGTTCACAATTTCCACCACCATCCACTATTTTCCCCGCCAATACAAAGCCTCCTTTC
>JAJYAE010000428.1 GCA_021779695.1 Acidobacteriota bacterium
GCATAAGTGTCTACTTAAGAATAACATGCTTTGTCGAAAGCTGACATCCAAACCTGCCGGATCGCCATCCTATGGCGTCATCTAAAATCTTGGTTATGGACACTCGCCCCCTCATCACGCTGACCACCGATTTCGGCCTGAGTGACCCCTTCGTCGGCGTCATGAAGGGGGTCATCGCGTGAATCTGCCCTTCGGCGAACGTCATCGATATCACCCATGGAGTCAAGGAGTTTGATGTCCTGGAGGGCGCGCTGGCCATCTGGCAAGCCTGGCGTTACTTCCCTGCCGGAGCAATTCACACCATCGTTGTCGATCCGGGTGTAGGATCCAGTCGCCTACCGGTTCTCTGCCGAATGGAGAATGCCTGGTTCATTGCGCCAGATAACGGCGTACTCACACTAGTGGAGCGCGACGTGCGTCGACGCGGCGGGTCAGCTTCCTACCGCTCCATTGAAAATCGAGAATACATGCTTCCTGCGCAAAGCAATACATTTCACGGCCGCGACATTTTTGCGCCGGCGGCCGCACACCTGGCCGCCCAAGTCGAACGCGGACAGGTGCAGTCGGAAGCCTTCGGACAGAAGATCGAATGCCTCATCCAACTCGACGTGCCCGAACCGGTCCACAGCCCGGACGGGTCCATCGAAGGCGTCATCCTGAAATGCGATCGCTTCGGCAATCTACTCACGAATCTGGCCTCTGGAGACGTGCCCGCAGCCCGAACCAATCTTGCAATCGAGCTTGGAAGCCGGCGGATTACTCGCTTCTGCCACTACTATGCCGAGGCCCCCAAGGGCGAATTGTTCGCCATCATGGGCAGCTCAGGTCTTTTGGAGATAGCCGTCAATCAAGGTTCCGCGGAGCAGCAAACGGCAATTCTTGCAGGAACTAAATTTCGTTTGACCTAGCCGCTCCACCAGCATCTGCTCAGTGACGAACTGGGTCATGTCGCGCTTGTTGAATTCATCCACCTTGCTCTACCCTCTCCGAGGCCAAGTTGCTATTCTGCTGGGCTTTCGTCTGCAGACTCGCGAAGTGCCTCAACGTCGGCCATGTCCTGTGCCCGCCCGACCTTGAGCTTGTTCCGAATTACGTTCCCTTGAAATAACGTGCGCGGGGATTTCGCCGTCGACCAAACCTTCCATCCGATCCTGCCACGCTTCCTCGAAGTTGATTCCGTCGATGCGTTGTAGGATATCGATGCGCGTCGGCGGCTGGCCAATCTGAAACGCAGAACCTTGCTCATCATTGAAATCTGAGGGGCGGAATCCGTGTAGTGGGGCACCGTACGCGGCTAGGGCCATGTAGACGGCATGACTGTTGCGTTCATCTGCGCGAATGAAGATATCCAGGTCTTTTGTCGCCCGTGGTTCAGCGTAGACGCCAACGGCGTAGCCACCAACGACCAGGTAGTCAACCCCGTGTGCGTTGAACGCGAGTAAGAGTTCTTTCAGATCTTTGTTCATCATCCATCCGAACTCCCTTGAACGCGTACGCATCGACGCTGGCCTGCCAAACGGCAGACAGACGCTCCCCGACGGATAGCCCATGCCAATAACGGTATGTCTCTGCCCGCTGTTGCCGGGGATCGCTGACCTTGCGAATGGTCTCATCCATCTAGCGCCGCTCCACCAGCATCTGCTCGGTGACCAACTGCGTCATGTCGCGCTTCTCTAACCCATGCTCGCGCTTGTTGAACTCATCCACCTTGCTCGACCAGTTCATGGAGCAGAACTTCGGGCCGCACATGGAGCAGAAGGCCGCTTCCTTGTAATAGTCGTCAGGCAGCGTCTCGTCGTGCATCGAGCGAGCCGTCTCGGGGTCAAGCGACAGCGCAAACTGCTTGTCCCAATCGAAGGTGTAGCGAGCGTGGCTGATCGCATCGTCGCGGTCCCGCGCGCCGGGGCGATGACGGGCAACATCCGCTGCATGGGCGGCAATTTTGTAAGCGATGATACCGTCCTTCACATCTTTTTCATTCGGCAAACCGAGATGCTCTTTCGGCGTGACGTAGCACAGCATGGCAGCTCCATACCAGCCGATCATTGCCGCGCCAATGGCGCTCGTAATGTGGTCGTAACCGGGCGCGATGTCTGTCACCAGCGGTCCCAATGTATAAAAAGGTGCGGCGTGGCAGAGCTCCACTTCCTTCTCCACTTGCTCTTTGATCTTGTCCAGCTGCACGTGGCCCGGACCTTCGATCATGGTCTGAACATCGGACTTCCATGCAATCGAGGTCAGTTCGCCGAGAGTTTTCAACTCGGCAAATTGTGCTTCGTCGCTGGCATCGGCCAGGCAGCCGGGACGCAGCCCGTCGCCGAGTGAAAAGCTGACGTCGTGCTTGGCCATCACCTTCACAATGCGGTCGAAGTGCTCGTACAGAAAATTCTGTTTGTGATGGTGGGTCATCCACTGCGCCAGAATCGCCCCGCCGCGGCTAACGATTCCAGTGATGCGCTTGGCCACCATCGGCACATATTGCACCAGCAGTCCCGCATGCACCGTAAAGTAGTCGACGCCCTGCTCCGCCTGCTCCTCGATCACTTCCAAGTAGACGTCGATGTTCAGGTCTTCGAGCTTCTTCACACGATTCAGCGCCTCATAAATCGGCACCGTCCCGATCGGCACGGGAGAATTCCGCAGGATCGCCTCGCGAATGGAGTGAATGTCGCCGCCGGTCGAAAGATCCATCACCGTATCCGCCCCATAGTGAACGGAAGTGTGCAGCTTGCGCAGCTCCTCGTCAATGTTCGATGTGATGGCGGAGTTGCCGATGTTTGCGTTGATCTTGCACTTTGAAGCCACGCCGATCGCCATTGGCTCCAGCTCCGGATGATTCACATTTGCGGGTATGATCATGCGCCCCGCCGCCACTTCATCACGAATCAATTCAGGCGTCAGCTTCTCAATCTGTGCGATGTACACCATCTCTTCGGTGATTTTTCCCTGCCGCGCGAAGTGCATCTGCGACATGTTCCAGTCACCTGTCCGAGTAGCTTCTTCACGCCGTTTTACGATCCATTCTGCTCGTCCAGTAGGGGTTTTCGTGGTGGGATTGCCTGCAGTTGTGTCGAGATGATGGCCATTGTTGCTCATGTGTACCTCGTGCTCCCAGAGTGATGATCCCACGCAATTAACGGATCGCTTCGCTACCCTGATTATACCTTGGCAATTTCGACGGATCGGGTGAGCAATATCACAAGCGACAAGCGATTCATGCGGTTATCGTAGGGCCATGAGTGCTTCTCTCACATCGACAACAGCATGCCAGGGTATCGTCGAGCA
>JAJYAE010000429.1 GCA_021779695.1 Acidobacteriota bacterium
TGGAGGTTTTCTGGAGTGGCCTCCAAGGGATTCTTCTTGCTGCGTTCGTGTCTGGGAATCGCCAGATTTCGCACAGTCCGTGCCACAACTGTCTCGAATGCAGAAGGGGTTGATGTAGCGCGGAAGCCTCGCCACATCAGCAGGGCTAAACACAAAACTCCGAGGGTTGCGGCCGCCACCATGAATTTCACAAACAATGGTTTCCAGAGTTTCATACCTGTCTCCCGAATTCCTTCTCCACATTCCTAGTTCCGATCAGAAGGCCGCATAATTCTCAATAACGGGTGACCATTGATGTTTTCAAGAGGAAAGTAGACAAGATGCGTCTGCGGATCGACAGCAACGGTGTGCGCGTGAGGCATGTTGAGTGAACCGAGCAGGACAAGTTTCCTGTTGCGGTATTGGAAAATCGTGACTGTGCCGGACTCAGCGGAGACATATAGCCGTTTGAGGCCCGGATCGAACGCCAACACATCGGGATCGTCGCCGACCTCATAACTCGCACTCATCTTCATTGTGTTCAAGTCGACCACGGCAAGCGAATGGTTCTCTTCTCCGGCGACGAATGCCAGGTGGCCAGCCACATCGAGAGCTATTCCGTGAGGGTTCTCAATTCCGGGAAGTGGGTGTCGCCCTAGGATTTTGTTGGTCGCCGGATCGATGACAACGAGCATATTCACGCCATGTACCGCCACCAGGATGTGTCCCGATACCGGATCGTAGACGGTATTTCCAGCGCCTCCGCCGAGAGGAATCGTGGTGGTAAGCGTGTTGGTCGTCGCGTCGATAACTGCGTCTACGCCGCCGTGCTCATCGGAAACAAACACTTTCTTTTGTTTCGGTGCGTGTGCCAGCCCGTCCGGGTAGGTAATCGGTCCCGCAGTGCCAACGATCTTAAGCGTTTGCGTATCGACAGCGGCGACCTGGTGGTTTCCCGTCACAGAGGCATACAGCCGATGGACCTGCGGGGCGGCGAACACGCCATGCACCCGTCTGAAACCGTCGAGATTGGCGACGACCTCTCTCCTCGCAGTGTCGAAAACGACGAGTTGGTCGGCATTCATATGAGCGATGTAAAGCCGCCCATTCGACGTATCGAGGCTTTGATAATCAAACCGAACTGCTGGACCGGGCAGTGGAACGTCGGCAACTAATGTCAGCACCGTGCCGACAGGTTTCGTGGACTGTGCAAAGGTTCCAACGGAGACAAGCGACAAGGCTGCGGCCATGCAGCTTGCGAGCATTTGCAGGTTTCGACGATTGGTCATGATGCATTCATCCTGTGCTTCGTATAGAAAATTTCGGATACTTGTTTATGGACTTCATACACTTTGGGTTTGATCGAGGACACAGTGCGTTGCCCAATACGCCGCAGTGTAAGATGCGTAACTCTATTCGTTTATAGTCGCAATCACCGAAAGCAACACTGAAGACATTCTGACGATTTCCTTACTTTCGCCGTAAGGAGAACTTCAGCAAGAATTCAGAACACTCAGGCACAATTCGCCTTTATACAAGAAAGAGGGTACAAACGTGCGGCTCCTTGTCATTGAAGACGAACCGAAGGTTGGCCATGCCCTGCAGGAAGGATTGCAGGCTGAGGGCTACGCAGTCGTCCTTGCCGAGACCGGCGAGGAGGGGTTTTTCATTGCCAGCAGCCGCAACTTCGACTTAATTGTCCTGGATGTGATGCTACCGGGACGCGATGGATTGGAAGTATTGGCTGCACTCCGCAAGCAGAACATGACGGCCCAAGTCTTGATTCTCACTGCGAAGGACGCGATTGAGGACCGCGTAGCCGGATTGGACACCGGAGCCGACGATTATCTGGTCAAGCCCTTCGCATTTCCGGAATTAAGTGCCCGCATTCGTGCACTCTTACGCAGGGGTAAGTCGGAGCCAGTGGCATCGCTCAGAATTGGCACTCTTGAGGTCGATCCCGTGACCCGGACGGTATTGCGGGAAGGCTTGCGCCTGGAGCTTACGGTTCGGGAATTTGAATTGCTGGAATTCCTCGCGCGAAATAGGGGCAGAGTTGTGTCCCGCGAAATGCTGGCACGGGATGTATGGAAGGAGCCGGTTCGGGCGACCCCGCTGGACAACGTAATCGATGTACACATGGCCCGCTTGCGAAAGAAGCTGGACGACCCATTTGAACGCAAGCTGCTGCACACCGTCCGCGGCGTCGGATTCATCCTCAGCGAGGAGACCCCATGAAAGCAATGCCCGGCAGAACACTACGGGGACGACTTACTCTGCTCTACGGAATCCTGCTCACTTTGGGACTCGCCTTTTATGCTGTGGGGACCTCCGTTTACCTCCTGCATGACTTGAGAAAGCAACAGGACGCCAGTCTGGATCGTGAGATCGAGACGGTGGAGGGCCTGATCTCCCTGTCTCCCGATGGCGAAGTTGAGCTTCGCTCTGAAGAGGGAGAAGCCCGCGCGGAAAATCCCGAACGTGGATACCTGCTGGAGATATGGTCTGCTGATGGCAAACCGATGTTTTTAAGCGAGGGCCTGGATGGTTCTTCCCTTGGGCCTGCACCAGACTTGACGCAGAAGCCTTTTGACAGGTTTCCACACACCTACCGATTGCGTAATGGCGCGAGAGTGCGGGTGGAGGCACGTCGGCATGGGATTGAAGGTCGTGTTCTTCTGCTTCGGCTTGCCGTCAGTGAGGAGCCGCTTTGGGACGAGTTCTGGGATATGGTCTCCGTGCTTGCGATCGGTCTGCCGGTCACGGTCTTGCTGATTGGTTTTGCTGGGTATGCCGTTGCCGGACAGGCCCTTCAACCCGTGGACGCAATGGCGCAACGGGCCAGGAAGATCAGCGCGGAACGCCTCAACGAACGGCTGACCATACAGAACCCTGGCGATGAACTGGGGCATCTCGGACTCGCCTTCAACGAGACGCTGGCACGCCTGGAGAAATCCTTTGAACAACTCCGCCGCTTTACAGCGGATGCGTCCCATGAACTTCGTACTCCGTTGACGGCGATCCGCAGCGTTGGCGAGGTTGCACTTCAGAACACGGGAGATGCGACCTATTACCGGGACATCATCGGCAGCATGTTGGAAGAGGTGAACCGTCTTACCCGCCTCGTCGAAAGCCTGTTAACTATGTCGAGGGCCGACGCGGGACAGATTCAGTTGCAACGCACCACTGTGGGAGTTCTCGATCTTGCGAAGGAATCAGCCGCACTGCTCGAAGTTCTGGCTGAAGAAAAACATCAAACGGTTGTCGTGGGCGGAGATCCATCTTTCACGGTGTGTGG
>JAJYAE010000093.1 GCA_021779695.1 Acidobacteriota bacterium
CTCGCGCAACAATGCCGTGCGCTCCGATGCGCGCCCTATGGCTGCCCGCACAACGTCCGGAACGAACGGCTTGGTGAGAAAGTCAAACGCGCCATGACGCATGCTTTCCACCGCCAGCTCCAGCGTCCCAACAGCGGTCAGGAAGACGACAGACGTTGTGGGATCATCCATATGCACGGCACGCAAAATGTCGAGCCCCGTTCCATCGGGCATCTTCTGGTCAGTCAAGACCACGTCAAAGTCCTCGCGTTTGAGAAGTTCCAGAGCTTGCGTAACACCATCAGCCTGCACCACCACATGCCCGTCGCGGCGCAGGTTGACGTCGAGAATTCTCCGCATTCCAGCTTCATCATCGACTACCAGAATTTTTGCCATGTGCTTCCTCCGCCCTCTTCCGCGGCACTACCTTGCCAGGGTCATCGTAAAAATCACAGAACCATCCCGATTGGAACTAATCCAGAGATTGCCGCCATGCGCAATCGCCACGCCACGCGCAATTGCCAACCCCAACCCGGTTCCGTCTTTCTTCGTGGTGAAGAATGGCTCGAAGACACGCGCCATGTCCGACTCGGAGATCATCCGACCGGAATCCTCCACGTCGATCCGCACCACGCCTTCTTCCATCCGGCTGCGGAAGGCAATTCGGCCGCCGCTCGCTACAGCATCGATCGCATTCAGCGAAAGATTAAGCAATGCTCCCTCCACCTGGGCTTCGTCGATCTCTACCAGGCAGTCCTCTATCGGACCGCAGACTACCTCCACGGAACGCTCGGTTGCGCGGACGCGCGACACCTCCACCACATGGTGCACAATGTCACGCAGAGAGATCATTGCCCGCTGCGGCTTTGACGGGCGCGCATAGGTCAGAAAATCTCCGGTCAGTTTTTCAAGCCGCTTGGCTTCCCGTGCCGCAATGGAAAACATCTCTTCGCGTTCGCTCGAGTCGGCGGTGGGATAAGCGGCAGTGGCAAGCGAGCTGGAGATCATCGCGACAGGATTTCGAATCTCGTGTGCGACGCCGCTCGCCAGGCGGCCGACGGCTGCCAGCTTTTCCTGCTCAATCAGCGACTCGCGCGCCTCGGCGAGTTCTTTGATCTTTTCGTGCAGCCGGGCCTGTCTGCCCTTCAGCTGATCCACCAGAAACCAGACCAGCGGCCCCATGACGCAATAAATCACCGCAATCATGCCTGATTCCAGATACTCCGTGCGGCGCGGCGGTGGATGCACAGCAAAATAGTGAACATCCCACCAAAACATCATGCTGACCGAGGCAATCACCGAAGCAATGGTCGAGACCAGACCACAATGATAAGCGCACTGCAGAATAGGAATCGCCAATAAGACAAAGTAAGGGGAATCGTCGCGGTTGGTAAGAAAAGCAAGCGAGACGGCCAGGGCAAAAATGCCGATGGACGAAATGGTTGTCTCGATGCGCGCCACATTCTCCGAAATGCCGTCCTTCTTACCCTGGAGCCAGAGAATCTCCATAATCTTCAGCGAGAAGCTCAGTCCGAGCAGGAGGATGACAGCGCGTGACGGCTCGCCCAGAAGAGAGGCAAAGGCCGCGTGCAAAAGAAGCAGCGTTGCGATGACAAAAAGAGCAAGATTGCCGAAGGCGATCTGCTGCCTCCGGAATGCATGTGATTCAGTACGCTCAATGGACGGAACGTTGACCATCATCGACTTCGCTGATTTGAACTTGTCCCCATACTACTCTGGTCTCTGGAGGATGTTTCTCGCTCAGGGCTGCTTGTCAAGATCCGCGGAGGTAACGGGACTCTTCGATCCCTCATCTACGGCGGATGAGTTTTCAGACGGGAGCAACGCGTGGACTCCAAACTCATGCACCAGCCGGCCGCCGGCATGAGCCGTGTTCACCAGAAACAGGATGCCAACGGAATACAGAATCAAAAAAGCCATATGCATGAAGGTGGTTGAAAATCGCGTTCCCTCCCGCTTCAGAATCCTTGGGAGAAGAGTCATTCCGAGAAGGATTGCAGACAATCCCGCAAAGAACATACGCGTGTCAGCAGCCATGTTTTGATGTGCCGTCAGAACGGCATCGACTCCGCCGCTTCGATCCGCCAATTCAGCAGCAGCCTCGCCGGTGGAGGTGGCGACGAACAGGCTGATGGTTCCAAGCAGGAGGAGGATCAACCCGGCGATCCTGTAGGACTCCCCGATCGGCTCCTTCAACATGGCACCAAGAAGGATGAACACTGGGCTCAGAAGCAGGAGCACGATCGGGAAGTGAATCACCAGCGGGTGAAGCGCATCCCAGGTCGGAATGGGTGGAATGTGGTACATGGCTTCCCTCTTTGGAAAAGTTGCGTGCCCACCGTTGCCAGCGGACACCGTTCAAGTCAGGACACCTTTTCAAACTTCTCTTTCGGCGTGAAGCACGACGGACATTTGGCAAAGCTCAGTTCCGCCGTGGTGAATCCACAGTTAGGGCAGACATAATAGGCTGTGGCTTGACTTCCCTTCAGGCTGTCGAGCGACTCAAGCGCAGCAGAGTAGAGCTTGGCATGTTCCGCCTCAGCGGTCTTTGCATAGTTCAGGCTCTTGATTGCCTCTCGGTTGCGATCTTTTCGCGCCTGACTGAGGAAGGTGGGGTACATGGTGTCCCGTTCGTAGGTCTCTCCTTTGATGGCGGCCTGCAAATTATCCCGTGTTGTCCCAACCTGAGGCGCCTCGACTTTTGCTTCCGGAGTGCTGCCCATCTGCCGAATCACCGCAGCATGATTCCCCGCGTGAATCTCCTCTGCGCGCGCGGCGGCGCGAAAGAGGCTGGCAACCCGCCCGTATCCTTCGCGGTCGGCCTGCTGGGCAAAAGCGAGATAGCGCACATGTGCATTCCTCTCGCCGTTGTACGCCGCCTGCATGTTTTCCAGCGTCGATGTCGCGGCCGCTGCACTCGCGGCTAAGGTTCCCAGTGTGACCGCGAGTAGAAATGATCTCCACGTACGACCAGATTTGACGATGCCCTGACTCATGACTTCTCCTTCCAGCGGACCCGACTTCAAACGGACGTCCATACACAACGAAGCAAGTCTGTTGCCATTGCATGGGGGGCATTGCCCCTGCAAGTTTGCGATTTCGCCCCAAACTGCACGCTCAGCAGGCCCTCCGTGTTGAAAGATTTTGACAAGTAAGTCAAAAACTTTGCACCAGGAGTCCGACTGTTGATCGAGCCGCGCATTGCAATTGAGCCACGATAAGACCGTTTTCCAAGTCCTGTTCGGGATCAAAGGCCCATAGCGCCTTTTTCCTTTGGGCTAAGCCCTTCCGAACGCAGCCCGTCACTCATGATTCTGCGTGCTTATCCTGCATCCGTTCATGCGATCGACGCGCGCCGGCAGGAAGCCGCAAATTGGAACCCTGCGTGCTTGAGAGTTTTCTGTCGCGACAGATGAAGTGCCCATGGCGACGGCCTCCCGGATGGATGCCGGAATGCAGCCATCTTTCTTGAAGGCCTCTGAAAAGACTTGTGCACTTTCCTGAAAGAGAAGGTGGCGAGGAGAACGATGCGAGAGCTCTGGCAGAATGACAATGCAAATGAGTCTCTGTTGTGCGCAGCTAATCCGCGGCATGTGCGGCTTTGGTGCGCGCCAGAAGTGATTCTGATCGTGACCAACGCGGCGGATGAACGCATGCTGCTCCTGGAAGCGGTGCGGCAGGCAAAGCACAGTTCGGCAAAGATTCTATTGGCCTATGTCGCCCGGCCGGTGGGTCCGCGGATTCTCTGTTCGCACGGCGGAAGGGCGATGCGAAGCCAGTCTCCGGCACACTACGCTCAGATCACTCTGGATCGAATGGTGCGGCAGCTTCGCTGGGCGGGTATCTCCAGCGAAGCAGTGCTTCTGCAGGGGTTGCCTGCGGAGGAGATTCCGGACTTGGTGCGACTGCGCGGGGCGAACCGGGTCATCGTGACCACGCAGCCGGACCCCAATATAAGAAGTATCGCCAGTCGCGCGATCACCGAACAGATTCTCCCGCGCGTCAGTGTTCCCGTCTGCGTTCTTGGGTCGGCGGCTCGGCCAGCTCCAGTCTTTACAGCTCCGACCGGCAGGGTCATTTTGATGCTGACCCCACACATGCACGCCGAGTTACTGCTCCAATTCGCCTGCCGGTATGCGGAAGAGCACAGCGCCAGCCTGAGTGTGGTGTACGTCTCAGGGCCTGACCTTCCGGGAACTGAGTTGAGCAAAGATGCGAACCCCAGCTCGGAGCAGGACCTTAGGCTGCTGCGTGCGATGCAGACGCGATTTCCGTTCGAAGTGCTGATTCGGGAGGGGCATCCGGTGGATGAAACACTGGCCCTGCTGGAGCGACGCACGCCGGATTGCCTGATCCTTGGTCCGCAGACGCAAGCATCTGGCGCTACGGACGACGATGAGATGCCAACGATCCATAAGCTTATCCAGGGAGCGCTTTGCCCGGTGATGGTGCTGGGCAATGGGATTGCGCAGGCTGGAACCAGAAGAACGTCGATGCGCGCTGGAAAGGAAGAATCCAGCGGCAACACATTGGGTGCGGAGTCGCGCGCAGATTCGATCGGTCCCTCGACCAGCGATCTCTGGCAGACGGAGAATCGAGCGGCTCGGAGCGCGTGAACCGGCGAGACGGACTTGATGCGGAGGTCGTGAAGGGTTGGGAGGTGGTCTATGTCATCCTTCCGGCAGCGAACCCGCTTTAAGCGGCCTACGGCTCTCCTGGCAAATCTATTGGCAGGCGGCGTTCTCTTGCTGACGCCTTTCGCGCAAAGCGAGGACACGACAGCGAGCAATACGCAGCGGACCGCCCAGACAGAGGAGTTGCCCAATTCGTTCAAGTTGGATGTTGCGCTTGTCAACGTAGACGTCCTGGTGACGGACGAGGACGGGAAGGTGCTCTCGGGCCTGAAAGCGGGCAACTTTCGCATCCTGGACAATGGGGTTCCACAAACGATCGAAAGCTTTGCTCCTACTTCAGCACCCATCACGGTTGTAATTCTGATGGAGGCGAGTGGGGCATCCTACGGGTACTTCGCCGCCAAAGGCGCGGAGTGGGCGAGCGGCTTTCTTGATCACCTCGATGAGAAGGACTGGGTGGCTCTGGTCACCTATGACTTGCGTTCCACCGTGCGCGTGGATTTTACGCATCAGCGCTACAAGGTGCGCGACGCACTGTCTGCGCTGGGACCCACATCCTTCAATGAAGCCGATCTATACGATGCCCTCACAGAGACGCTGGAAAAGCTGGATGGGGTAAAGGGCAGGAAGTCCATTCTGCTGCTTTCAACCGGGAATAACAGCCTGAGCGAAGCCACGATGGATGAGGTGCAGGCGCGAATTCGCAGGACCGATGCGGTCCTCTTTTGTGTCGGATTGGCGGAAGCTGAGTTTCTTCGGTGGGGCGGCACGGACAGCTCCTATCTCCAGCAGAAGAATGCTCTATTGAGCTTTGCCAGGCAGACGGGCGGCATCGCATTATTCCCCCGCTTTGACGGAGAGCTGCCCTCGATTTTTCGCACCGTCGTGAGCTTTCTGCGGAACGAGTACACGCTCACCTTTCGACTTCCGCAGGAGCGCCGTGACGGGGGATTCCACAGGCTGAAGGTCGAAGTGGTTGGGCCCGGAGGAAAGCCGCTGGTTGTCACCAACGAAAAGGGCAAGCAGCGCAGGGTCAAAGTGTTTGCACGCGAAGGTTATACGGCGACGGCGAGTCAAGCGCAGTGACAGGGATCCATCCTGCTTTCCTGCGCGATAAGCAGGGTGAGTTGCCGGCCAGGAGGGATGTATGGACGGACCACTGCAAAAATATGTAGCGTTAGGACTCAGCGCGCTTTTGACGCTGATGCCGGAGCTTCCGGTTGCGGCTCAGACGCAGGCTTCGTTTGAGCCAGAGGGCAGGAATCTGACGCTTGAGGAGACGCTGCGGAAACCCTATCTCGATCTGTTTCAGACAGCTTCCAAATTGCAATTCAGTCGGGATGAGTTTACCGGGATGCGAGAGAAGCTGAAGGGCAATGAGGGCCGCTGCCGCAGCAGGCTGAAAGAGCACACCAAAGAATATGGGCGGCAACTGGACGCGGCCCGGAAGGAACTGAAGAGCGGCGGGCGGAAGCTGGACGATACAAACCGTCATACGCTGCATTGCCGGATTCAAAACCTGGAAATTCTGCGCAGCGAATCTGAAGTTCTCGCCGGGCAGGCAATTCCCAACGCATACGACAACCTGAACGCCAAACTTGATCTTCTGCAACAATGGCCCGCGCAGGAGAAGCAGGCACAAGCTGACTTGTCGAGCGGCGCGTATGCGAATCGCCGCTGGGCGGATGTCAAGGACATTGGCTTCAGAGAAATTGCGTCGGGCCAGCGCGATGACATCAAGCGGGGCCAGGAGGCGGTGGATGAATTAAAGCGTGCGGGCATGCTGCCGCCTGAAGTTGAAAGCAAGGAGATTCAGCAATACGTCAAAGAGGTTGCAGATCGCGTGGCACAGCATTCGGACCTGAAGATCCCCCTGCACGTTGCTGTGCTGCAGTCTCGTGAGATTAATGCGTTTGCGTTGCCCGGAGGCTATCTCTATATTGAGCGCGGGCTGCTTGAAGCAGTCGACGACGAATCACAACTTGCCGGAGTCATTGCCCACGAATTGGCCCATGACACGGCGCGGCACAGCGCGAAGCTGATGAAGCGCGCGACGATTGCCGGCATTTTCTATCAGGCTGCCCAGATGGCGGCAATTCTCCTGACAGGCGGAGTCGCCGGCATCGGGCTCTATTATGCACTGCAATACGGTTACTACGGATTGGGAATGGTGCTGAACCTCAAGCTGCTGGGTATCTCACGGGAATATGAACTGGAAGCGGACCAGCTCGGCATTCAATATGCGTGGAATGCGGGATACGACACGACGGGCTTCATTCGCTTCTTTGACAAGATGGCAACCCGGGAAGGCTATGTGAATGGAGTGAGCTGGTTCCGCACCCATCCACCCTTCTACCAGAGGATGGTGGACGCACAGCGCGAGATCCTGTTCCTGCCCAACAAGGGAATGGAGACGGTGCAGACCTCCGCATTTGAAACGATGAAGAAGAACCTGGCCCCGATTGCAACGGCCGCGGAGAAAGAGGAAGTGGGCAAGCCCAGCCTGTTGATGACCAAGGAAGAGGGCTGCACACCGCCGGCCAAGCTTGAATACAAACCGGGTCAACCCATTGAGGATCTGTGTTCGATGCCGATGCGAAGCGCTTCGGGAGAGAAGTAGCCTGGCACTTCCGTGCTCGCCGCGGCCCAACAAGAACATCGCCTGGAGTGCTGCCATCCAATGATTTCAATGAGCAGCATCCAGGCGATGACGTTTCAGGCGCATCCTGCATGACTTGACATGCAAAAGAATGGATCACTCTGAAGTTGGATTTGCAGAAGCCGATTGCTCCGCAGGGATCTCCAGCTTCTTTTCAAGATCATCCGCCTTGGATCTGGCCGCATCATACTCTACGAAATCCGAGATCGTCTGATGGGCGCGCTCCATGTAATCCAGATTGGCGTGCACGTAATCTTTGTAGGGCTGCATCTGGAAGCGGGATTGATTGTTGTTGAGGTGGTCGATGGTCCTGTTCAGATGATCAGCCATCTCGCGGAGGATAGGATCGATGCGGTCAATCGCTTCCCGCTGCCAGGTCGATCCTTCGGCACGCAGGCTGGTGAGAGTGTTGAAGTCGCCAAGAAGATCATTGGCATGCTCCTTGATGAGCTGGAGTTGCCTTGCATGCGACTGCCAGGACATGGAAGAGCGCATGTAGCTCTCGAGTGTCGCGGAGTCATCGTGCGCCAGGGCCGCATGCGATCTGGCGGAATTGAGCGCTTCACTAATGGCAGCAGAATCCTTCTCTTGCGCGAATGCCGCCCCTGAGATGCACAGAAGCAGAGCAACGAGGCCCAGCCTCGATGCAAGGTGGACAATGGATTTCGGTTTCATGCGATTCCTCCCTGTTTGATTCAGTCTGGAGCCCGGTCAATTGATCCGGCGCGTGCTGTCCTGCCGGAGATGCATAGGACCACCGGCAATGGCCGGCAGTGGCGCAGCCGGAGGGTGCTCCGCAGACGCCATGCAAGCAGACCCGCGCTCCAGCCAATGTGCTGCGATACTGCGCGAATCCTGCACATACAGATGAATGCAAATGGCGTGCCAGTCCTATGCAATGAAAGCCAATGCAACTCACACACTTGCAGAGGAGCTTGTTGCGCCCGTTCAACTTTTTGACATGGATGTCGCAAGTTGGCGACAGGGGAATGAAAGCGTTGCGATTGGAATTGATACGATTTTCAGCCTTTTTGTTTGACGGCTCTCAGTGATGCCAGATCGACGCGAAGAACGGCAGTGCGGATGAATGAAGGGCGCCGGACGGGTTGAAGTCTCCGATCTGCCTGACGCAGCAGGAATGCGCTCACGATGGAGAGGAAGGCGAGAATATCCACGCCGAGATTCCCCTTTGCAATTTGCCAAAAGATCTCGATGGCAAGTGGGGCGGCGGTGATGAGATCCACGGCGTGCAGAGTGAGAGGGCGCAGATGGGGAGCTGCGCCAAGATGAGGAGCGATCCAGGCCGCCGTCATTCCTGCGAGAGCGCAGGCGGCAATCACGGAATGAAATGTTGTCGCGGGAAGTGTCCACAACTTTGCACGGATCGCGTTCATGGGAGCCCCACTCTGAGCCCTTCAAGCAATTCTGGCGATTTCAGTGTCATGGCGCGCGCCATGGGAACCGACCGGGGGCTTGCGCGAGACAGTTCGGATGACCTCGGGTTTTGAAACTTCCGCCAAGCGCGGCTGCAGAAGGAGGCCTGCGGTGGTCCAACGACGGATCAGATACAGCCGGGAACACTCTTCACAGAGCCAGAAATACTTCGCCGGGACGCAAAGAATGGGAAAGCCCCATTCGCTCCGCTCAATTCTCGCTTCAGGCGGAAGCTCAAGTTCGAGCATCGTCATTGTTCCGCCAGCTGCCTCCATCATGGCGGCATTGCACTTTGGGTTTGCACAGCGCATTGCGTGACCCCTTTCAGATGAGCATTTCTGCATTGATCCTTGCGGCTTTCCATTCCATCGTGCAGCCCAGGCGCGGTCGGTCCCGGTGGCCAAGCACGAAGACCTTCCGTGGCTTCCCTGCTCCAAACCAGATCCGAAGTACACGACTCGCCACACCATGACCTTGGTGTTGCACGTTGCTGGCCAGTCATGCAACGAGGAGCAGCCTCGCAAATCAAGCATCAGTCCCATGATGGACTGTGAATTTTATGGGAGTGTCAAAGGAGTTTGACTTGTTGTCAAAGGATTCAATCCGAGACGCCATTGGGACGGAACTGCTCTCCTGGCCGCGCCGCGAGACGGACGTGTCGCTCTCGGATCGTGAAATCCAGGACTCGTCTCATTGCTTGGACGGCTCGTAAAAGAGCTTGAACCGCGCGAGCTCTCTTCCTCTTTTCCAGTTTTTGCCGAACTTGCAGAGAATGCGCGGCTTATGTCGAATCACCTCGATTGGAAGCTGAAATGCCGTGCATGCTGCAAAGGCTTTACCGGGGCCATGGCGAAATGTATGCCCTGACGACATTCGATGAATGCACGTTGAAGAACGCTCATCAGATGCGAGATCGGGAGTTGGATATGACTCAAAACGTGGCGCACTTTGACTTGCCTGGTTCAGCCGCATGCCGCCTGGCTCCTTCAACTGGATGTGGCGGCGGTCCATCAGACTCAGTGAGCCTGGCACTTCGCAGCAACGCTCGACCCCGTGGGCTTACCGCGGCCAATCACCGGATGAACGCGCCAGACACGGCGCCGCCCTACAAGGCATTCAGTCGGTCCCTTGTGAATGCGCGAGGCGAGCTGGTCTTCAAGGGCCAATCGAAGTCCATTCCCGGGCCGACAATCGGCGTCTACGCGCGCGAGATGTCACCCGGAGGCGACGGCCCGGTGATGAAGCTTACCGAAAACATGACACCTGTGTCGCAACCGAATAACACCTCGCACAACGGTGCGCTTGCGGCTTTCATTCAATTCCAGTCGTTCCCATGGATTGACGAGGATTCCGATACGGCGGCGTTCCGCGGCCAGTCTCAACCAGTGAGGACTTTCGCGCTCGCTGACGGGACAGAAATGCGGATTGGGAGCACCGGAGTTTACACCAGTCCGCAAGGAGCTCTGATTGGCGGAACTGGAGTCTACATAACCCAGGTGATGCCGCAGTAGAACGCGGGAGAACGATCTCCCGCGCGGCATTGCCGCACCGACATGGAGCGTTGATTGAGTCAGCGAAACCAACGTGCATGTTGCAAGTGGAAAGGAGCAAGAAATGAAATCCCTAACCTCATATCTCACCCTGTCGCATCTACGAACCGGCCTGAAGCTGGGAGCGTGGGTGACAGCCGTTGTGGCGTTGGGACTGGCAGGTTGCGGTGGTGGCGGGTCGAGCACTCCAACCAACCCCGCAGCCACCACGGCCGTGCAAGTGAACATGGGAGATGCGCCGGCGGACTGGCTGCTCTCCTTCTCAATGAACGTTTCGTCGATGACCATGAAGACCAGCGATGGTCAAACGGTCACGGTGGCGGGCAGCAGCACGCCAGTTGAGATGATTCACCGGCTCGGCACTATGGAACCAGTGGCCTTGGTCTCAGCACCGAGAGGAACCTACACGAGCGCGCAACTGAATATTGCATCCTGCACTTTTTCGTATCTTGATCCGAACACGGGTGCGCTGCAGCAGAAGACGATCAACGGACCCATCCAGGCATCTGTTCCATTCAGTTCCAGCGTGAGTGTTGGCAGCACGCCGCTGGCGGTGAACTTCGATCTGGATCTGCAGCACTCACTCTCTGGAGATACAGGAAGCGCATTCCAGTTCAGTCCGAAATTCCATATCTCCACGGGTGCGCTGAGCAGCAGCGGCAGCGGCAATGGATATGGCATGAATGCACGGAATGGCGGAATGTATCAACTGATGGGCGTGGTTACGGGCACAGCGCCGGGCGGATTCAGCATGAAGGCGCTGCAAAGCACAAACATGTTCAGCTTCCAGGTGACGACGGAGACAAGGTTCCAGGGACGGATCAGCCAGATGTCGCAATTGGGCAATGGCATGGGCGTACTGGTGACGGCCGTACTGCAGTCGGATGGAAGCTATCTTGCCAAAATGGTGCGCGTAACGATGAGCGCAGCGGGCGCTATGGGAGGCGGCATCATTACCGCGGTCGATGCGGTTCCTGCGACTCAACTGACCATTGTGATGCAGAACGGAGCGGGCGCAAGCATCAACACGGACTACCTTTCGAAGACGCTGCTGGTCAAACTACTCGACACAACCACGTATGAAATCGATACAGACCGTGTGAGCCTGACTGGTCTTGACTTTGAGCCGGCCTTCGACGCCAGCAATATCCATGTGGGTCAAAGCATCCTTCCATTCAGCGATGCGGCGATCACGCCGATTGCATCGTGCGACCCGGCGTGCGGCGAGCTGACGGCAAGCACGGTGCGCCTGCGCGAGCAGGGCGCCAGAGGCACAACGACTGTGGACATTACGCCGGGAGCAACCACAACGTTCACCCTGACGCTACCGGCGGATTGCGCGTTCACGAAGCTGACGACCGCGACCGAGATTACGGTGTATCAGCAGGC
Source organism: Acidobacteriota bacterium (assembly GCA_021779695.1). The sequence continues at coordinate 11,667 of JAJYAE010000093.1, forward strand.
GAGTACCAACGTGGAAGACCAGACCACCATCGCAGCGGAAACCACCCTGCGCGTGCATGGCTTGCTCTTCTATAGCGGCGGAAAGTGGCGGCTGGTTGCATCCACGATCTCATCGACAACATAGCCTCAACGCTTGCGACGGCAGTCGTTGCCGGCAGAGCTGAACGATCAAGCAGTCCTTCGATAGACTGAACCGCCTGTAGGCGGAGCGGAACATCTTCCAGCACGACCGGAATGGCCCGCTCCGCCGCAGGCGTTTTTTTTTTGCGCGGCAGTGTAGGGCGAAGCAGGAATGGTCTGCACAGAGCCTGGGCAAGGCTGCGTGGAAAGAAGGCGCAGTGTGCCGGGAGCCGGCAGTCAAAATGAAAGTATCTGCTGCCAGAGGGCTGGATCGACGGGAAGACCGAGCGTGAGATTCTCCGCGCGCGTGCGCAGTGTTTTTTCACCGGGATAGCGGATGGGCGAATCAGGCTGTGCGGCTGGAGAGCGATGGAGCGATTGGACGATCTCTTCTGCAATGTGCTCCGCCTGCGCGGCCGCACCGAGCGCCGCGTAGTGGATGGCGAAGAAGACCTGCGAGAGACCGGCCTCCTGTAATGGATCGGGGCCGAGCTGATGGGTTGCAACGCCGAGCGAGGTCATTGCGGCAACCGCGTTGAGCAAGGTGGAAAGGCCGGAACCCTTCCAGTAGCCGATGGGCAGCGCGCGGTTGGAAGCGAGGATCGCGGCAGGATCGCGCGTAAGCTCGCCGGCCGCGTTGAAGCCGCCATCAACGGGCAGCAGCTCACCGCGGCGGCTGTAGCTCTCAAGCGCTCCGAAGGAAAACTGCGACATGGCCATGTCAAGGACGATATGGCCGGCGGAGCGCGGAACCGCGAGAACGAGAGGGTTATTGCCGATGCAGGGTTGCACACCGCCCCAGGCAGGCATGTTGGGAAGGGTGTTGGTCCAGCAGATGCCGATCATGCCGGCATCGGCGGCCTGCCAGCCGTACGTGCCGCCGCGCATCCAGTGGTTGGTGTCGGCAATGGTAACGAAGCCGATGCCGTGCTGGCGCGCGAGGGCAATGGCGCGGTCCATGCAGAACCATGCGTTGAGATTGCCGGGGCCGCGATTGCCCTGCCAGCGCTCGATGGCGCCGAAGCGCGCAGCAAGAGATGGCACTGCATCGACGCGAACGTTGCCGTTACGGATGGTGGCGATGAAGCGCGGAAAGCGCTGCAGTCCGTGGGAGTAGACGCCGTCGCGCGTAGTTTCTGCAAAGAGAGTGGCACAACGCTGCGCCGGCTCCGGAGCGAAGCCGTAGCGGAGAAGGATGGCGGCAAGCGTGGACTGAACTTCACTGAAGGGAATGCGCTGCATGGCGTTTTTGCGGACTAATCTCTGAGTGTGATCGTGATGCGGCGCGCATCGCCGCCCTCTGAGGCGATGACGATTTCGCCTGAAGCACGCTTGCGGATGCTTTTGAACTTTTCTCCCCACTCGACGAGCACGAGAGCATCGGGTGTGAGGAGATCGTCAAGGCCGAGCGACTCCAACTGGCGCTCGCTTTCGAGACGGTAAAGATCGAGATGAAAGAGCTTGATCGGGCTGCCGTCGAGGATGCCGTCGTACTCGTGAATCAGCGTGAAGGTGGGGCTTGTGACTTCGTCGGGGTCTGCGGCGTCGAGGGCCTGGGCGATGCCTTTGACGAGGGTGGTTTTGCCGGTGCCAAGATCGCCGCGCAGAATGAGCATCTTCGGCGGACGAAGCAGATGCGCGAGCTTGCGGCCGAGTTCAATGGTGCCGGCACCGCTGGTCGTCCGAAACTCATGGATGCGGCCTTCGGCGGCAGCTACATTGCTCATGCTTCTCCCCTGTGTGAAGGCGCGGCTGGGGTCCAATCATGCGCGAGCCCCTGTAACCAAACATACCCGTTTCTGTCGTGCATGGGAAATTGAAATGCAGTGGCGATGGCGCGGAAGGAGTCTGTGGCGAGGAGTGTGTGCTCGTCCGCGCTGCGCACGGCGAGGTCTGCGGCGAG
>JAJYAE010000430.1 GCA_021779695.1 Acidobacteriota bacterium
GGCTGTCCAATGATGGATCATATGGCCGGCGGCCGCAGAGGTGCAGCAGTTGAAGCGGTCATTTGCCAGCATTGGCCACACGGGCGTGGTCTCCACCATCTCCCGTGCTGGAGGAACGGGCAGGTTAAGCACATCGACATAGTTCCTTAGTTGCAGTGTGCGTGAATCCTGCCTGGATCGAACTCTACCGAGCAGCATGTTGTCTCCTGCGAGTGGAAGGATGTTTTAGGTTCATCCGCTGCAGCAGGCGATGATAACGCGGATCTTCGTGCAAATGACTCAGGCTTGGGAGAACAGTGATATAGGCAAGCAGAATGTCCTTGCGTTCAGCCGCCTTTTCGAGCCAGGTAAACGCAAGATCGTCGTCACCGAGGGAAGCAGCTGCAACGGCAATGGCGACCGGGAGAGCCGTACCATTCTTTTCGAAATCGAGAAGCTGGTTCAGGACAAGGCGCGCCTTTTCCGGATGACCACTTTGCACGTGGGCATCAGCCAGCCACCCCATGAGCAACGGCATGCGGCTCTTTGCAATCCCGCTCTCGAATGTACGAACTGCCTCATGGATACGCCCACTCTGAGTCTGTGCAAGGCCGAGCGCGTAGTAGAGCTCAAAGTAATGAGGTGAAGCCTCCAACGCGCTCTGCGCAAGAAGAATGCTGGTATCGTGTTCTCCGAGATAGGCGCGAACGATAGCCTCTTCTGCAAGAAGAGGCGCGGAAAGCGGGTCATATCGCAGGCCGATGAAGACCTTCTCCAGCGCTTCCTCCAACTGTCCATGAATGAGGAGATATGTGACATAGATGTAGTAGGAATCACCCCGCTGAGGTCGCAGTTCGATTGCCCGGATAAGGTGCTGGTGGGCATCCTCCCAATTCCAGTCATAGAACTGCAAGACCGAAGCCAGCGCAATGTGTCCTTCGGGAAGATCTGGATCGAGCCGCAACGCTTTCAGTGCAGAAGAGCGTGCAAGGCTCCACGCTTCATGCGGCGGCATCAGGCCAAGACTACCCTGCAGGCAGTAATAGTCTGCCAATCCTGCATGTGCCGCCGCGGAGTTCTCATCAAATTGGAGAGCCTGTTCGAAGTAGCGGCCCGCCTGCTGAATGTCTTCAATGGTTTTGCGGTTCCAGTGGTAACGGCCTTTTAGATATGCCTCATAGGCTTCGGCACGCATCGGCGTTGCCGGCTCAGGCTCCGAAAGACTCAGATGGCGCGCAACCGTTTCGCCCAACGCCAATGCCACGGCGGAAGAGATTTCGTCCTGAAGCGCGAAGACATCAGCAATTTCGCGGTCGAACCGGGGCGAGGACCAGAGATGAAAGCCAGTGCGTGCGTCAGTCAGTCGTGTATGGACGCGGACGCGGGAACCTGATCGCCGGACGCTGCCTTCCAGGATGACCTGCGCATGCAGAGCCTGCCCAATCTCACGGATGTCTTTCTTAGTTCCTTTCAAGGCAAATGCTGAAGTGCGAGAGACAACTCGCAGCCCGGCGACGGTCTCCAGGGCTGCGATCAACTCTTCTGTAAGGCCATCGCTGAAGTAGTCGCTGTCAGGCTCCGCGCTCAGGTTCTGCATTGGCAGTACAGCAATGGAGACTCCCGCATCGATGGATTTGTCGAAGCCACGGTCGCGATCCACCGAACTCTGTAGAGTAGTAACCCAGTCTTCTGGTCCTGGACGGATTCGCGCTCGAGTGAAAACACCTTCTGTGGACGCCTCAGCCTGCTGAGGGATTCCATCCGCGCTTCCATGGCTCGCGTTGTGGCTTAGTAGCTGCGCGAGTGTGGCAGCAGAGCTGCATCGTGCATGCGGCTGTACACGCAAACATTGCTCGACGGCCTGCATCAGAGAAGGCGGAAGACTCGGGTGGATTTCACGCAGGGGAATGTACTCGCCGCGCGAAATCGCCGCACAGATGGCTGCAGGTGACGCATGGCGAAACGGTGGATGGCCCACGGCCATTTCGTATAGAACAGCGCCCAAAGCCCATAGATCTGCGCGGTGATCGACCGGACCGCCGTCCAGTTGTTCGGGAGGCATATACGCCAAGGTTCCCATCACCTGGCGAGACAGTGTCAGTTGAGTTTCATCAAGGATGCGTGAGAGGCCGAAATCGAGAATCTTCACATCGCCGCTCTGCGTCAGGAAAAGATTGCCGGGTTTAATGTCTCGATGCACAATGCCCAACATGTGGGCCGCATGCAAGCCCTCGGCGACCTGGCGGCCGATGTCTAGAATTCTTGCGGGATCAAGCGGGCCGCTGCTGGCCAGATGTTCGGCAAGCGTTTTGCCGCGGTAGCATGCCATCACCAGCAGAAGAGCTCCTTCCGGCGTTTCTTCGACCGTATAAATCGTGCAAAGATTCGGATGATCCAGCGCCGATGCGGCTCGCGCTTCCCTTAAGAAGCGTGCACGCATTGAAGCATTTTCTGAAATGAGGTTTTGCAACAACTTAATCGCTACGGTCCGGCCAAGTCGTAAGTCTTCAGCCTCGAAGACAATCCCCATTCCCCCTTCGCCGAGCTTCCGCACGATTCGGTAATGGAGGATTTGAGTTCCGGGACTGATCGCGGGAATCATTGGATCACCGACTTACAGTAGGGCTGCCGACGCAGCCTGCATCTCGCACACAGTGAATACAGAATGGCGCAAGGTTGGATTCTCGATGCGATCGAAGTGCTCCGCGATATCTGCAAATACCTTCTCAAGATGGCTAATGGTCGCAATCGCACTGACCGTAATCAGCTCTTCCTGCTCTTGCGTAAGTGGGAGCTTGTCCAGGAAAACGTCGAACTCCGCAACATGCCCTGGATCCAGCTCCGCATGCTTCAGGTGGCAGCTCATTGAAGCGAGCGGTATTCCTGTTCGATGGTGCACTTCATGAAGGAACGCCGCCTCCGCGGGTTGCTCGAGGACTGCAAGATAACCCATGAAGGCTGCGGGATGAACATGCTCGATCCAGTAGTACTGCGTGCCAACGAGCGCGGCAATGCTGGGGTACGGCAGGCGTCGCAGTGCTCTATCGCGCCCTATACCCAGGCTTGCCAGATCCTCCAGGAGCCACTCATCGTGTCCCTGTTCTTCCGCTGCGTGCTCGAGGTAATACTCGCGCAACTCCTCGCGGATGGGATCGCCCTCGAGCTCACAGGATCGATCTGCGGCCCTGCGCATTACCGGGACTGAGGCCCGCATCACCCCCAACATCGCAAAGAGAAATTCCGGGTAGAGCTTGCCCAGTTGCGGGTGATACCAGACCGCGC
>JAJYAE010000094.1 GCA_021779695.1 Acidobacteriota bacterium
GCGGCGAGCAGCTTTACGCTGGGCGGGTCCATCGCGCCGCCATACTTCATCGCGCCGGTCCAGTAGGGGTAGCAATGCATGACGGGAAAGCGCGCCGCGGCCAGCGCCTGCGGCGAAAAGGTGTTGTTCTCGAACCACGGCGCATGGTCGACCCCATTCACATGCACATGACCGGGCAGCACATCCTGCATCAGCGTGAACATCCGCGCCATCCATGCGTCGCCCTGCGAAGTGGGCGCCTGCCAGCAGGTGTTGATCTCGTTGCCCATGTCAAAGCCGATGATGTTGCCATGCGGCTTCATGATGCGCGCCAGTTCACGGATGAAAAGCTTCTGCGCGGAGGCCATCGTAGCATCGGTATAGAAGCCGCTGGAAAGTCGATTGAATGGTGGCAGGAAGAACCACCCACTCAACTGACCGGTGAAGACGGTGACGAGCGCGTCGAGCTTACGTTCCTCCATCAGAGATAGGAGTTGATTGAGCCGGTCAAGATGCGCAGGGCTCACCCACTGCGGATTCGGCTGAAAAAATGGCCAAATCAGCATGAGCCGCAGATGATCGGCGCCGAGCGCGGCGATGGCATCCAGGTCACGGCGGATGGGATCGGCGTTCCAGTCATTCCAGCAGAACCACCAGTTGTGCGAAGGCGTGTAGTTCACGCCAAAGCGATGGCGGGTGAGGTCGAGGCTGGTGAGGTCCGTTGGTGCAGCGATGGCAGGAAGCGCAAGGCCGCCTGAGATCACGGAGCCGGCCAGTGCAGTGCTTCCGCCCAGAAATCTGCGTCGATTCATTGCGTTATCCTACTCGCCGGCCGCGGCATGAATCGCGAGCAGCCGCTCCAGCAGCGGCTTGAGCAGCTTCAGGTCCAGCGCGTTGGCGCCGTCGGACTTGGCATTCTTCGGGTCGTCGTGGACTTCGAGGAACAGGCCATCAATGCCGGCGGCGACTGCGGCACGGGTAAGCAAAGGAATGAACTCCGGCTGGCCGCCGCTGACCCCGCCCGCGGCCGACGGCTGCTGCACGGAATGCGTGCCATCGAAGACCACCGGGGCCATCCTGCGCATTACAGGCAGCGAGCGGAAGTCCACAACCAGCGTGTTATAGCCGAAGCTGGCCCCGCGCTCAGTGAGGAAGACGCGCTCATTGCCGGTGGAGCGGACCTTTTCGACCGGATGAACCATGTCCCACGGGGCAACGAACTGACCCTTTTTGATGTTCACGGCGCGGCCTGTGCGGCCAGCGGCAACCAGCAGATCCGTCTGGCGGCAGAGGAAAGCGGGAATCTGGAGCACGTCAACGGCCTCCGCGGCGATTTCGCAATGGCCGGGCTCATGCACATCGGTGAGCACCGGCAGGCCGGTATCTTTGGCCAGGCGCGCAAGAATGGCCGTGCCCTCCTTCAGCCCGGGTCCGCGAAAGCTCTTGACGCTGGTGCGGTTCGCCTTGTCGTAGCTGGCTTTGAAGATGTAAGGGATGCCGAGGTCGCTGGTAATGCGCTGGATCGCCCCGGCCATATGGCGCACGTGCGCTTCCGACTCGATAACGCACGGGCCTGCGATGAGAAAGAGGCTCCCGTCGCCCACGTGCACCGGACCAATTTCAAACGTATGGCTCACGTGTGCGATTCTATCGCGCCGGAGGAGACTTGACGGCTTCTCCGGCGCAGTGCGCGCAAAGCGCTAGGAGCGCGCTTCGTCGGTCCGCTTCCGAGACCACTCCCAAAGCGCGCGCTCGAGCGCGTGCAGCGGCGTTGGCCCGGGTAGCTCATCCTGCGGCTGCACCATGCCGCCGGCAGCCAGCCTACTGCAAAACGTCACATAGTCTGCGTAAAAATCCACATCGTGACGCGCGTTGCCAAGCGCCTCAAGAGTACGGAAGTCGAGAACAGCGTATCGATCAGGAAAAATGGCGGCAAGAATCGCTGATGCGATGGACAGATCCACTCCGTGCAGCCCGGTCAACGCTCCGACGGCATCATGCACAGATGCGTTCGGCGATGCCGCAATCTTCAATGCATGGCGGATTTTCTCACCACTGTTGGCGATGAGGTAATGCACCACCCGCTCGGACTTCCAGCGGACGATGGCTTCGAGGTTTACGAGCGTATGTTCCCCGTTGCGGATCGCGGCTCCGGCCTCATACGCTGCCGCCTCCAACTCTTTTTCTTTTTCACCAGCTTTGGCCCAGTACTGCTCTGCCAGGCCCTGCAACTCCCCTGCTCCTGGCTGAAGTTCAAAGTGCGCACCCATAATGAGCCCTCCGTGCAAAAAACGAGAGCAACAATAGGCCCGGCGAAAAATCATTGTCAATAGCAAACTTGGCTCAGGAATGATGGGCACGTACGTTCACCGGGCGGATGAGCGCGAGAGATGGGAAGTCACACGGGGCTGTGATGCAGGCTGCGCATGGAATAGAAAAGCGCCGCAGCCGGATGACGGGCTGCGGCGCTTTGTCAGTACGCTCGTCTCTCTAAGCGTGGGCGTTGATCTCTGCCGGAGATGGGTGACCTGTGCGCAACTGCCGGTTCTTGTAGCTGGCCACAATGAACTCCCGGAAAAGTGGATGCGGCTCGAGCGGCTTGGATTTGAACTCCGGATGGAACTGGCAGCCGATGAAGTAGGGATGGCTGGGCAACTCAACGATTTCCACGTAAGTGGCGTCCGGCGTGGTGCCGCTGATTTGCAGTCCGCCGCCTGTGAGCAGCGCTTCATATTCGCGGTTGAACTCGTAGCGATGCCGGTGGCGCTCACTGATCTCCGTCTTGCCATACACACGTTGCGCCAGCGTGCCCTCCTGCAGGATGCAGGTCCACGCACCAAGGCGCATGGTGCCGCCCATCTCTTCCACGCCAAGCAACTCACGCAGCTTGTAGATAATGCGGTGCTGGGCGGCCGGATCGAATTCGCTGGAGTTGGCGTCCTTGAGTCCGCAAACGTTGCGCGCAAACTCAATACACGCTGTCTGCATCCCGAGGCAGATGCCGAAATAGGGCACGTGCTTCTCGCGGGCGTAACGGATGGCGTTGAGCATGCCCTCGATGCCGCGCTTGCCAAAGCCGCCGGGCACGAGGATACCGTCGAAGCCTTCAAGCTGAGCCTCGTAGCTGCGGTCATCCGGCGTCTTCGATTCGAGGCCCTCGGCTTCAATCCAGGTGATTTTCAGTTTGAGTTGCTGAGCGATGGCTCCGTGGGTCAAAGCTTCCTTGAGGGACTTGTAACTGTCTTCATACTCCACATATTTGCCGACAATGGCGATGGACACCTCGTCATGCGGATGATGGCAGCGATTGACCAACTCGCTCCACTTGCTCATGTCCGCTTCGGGCGCTTCCTTGTGCAGGTACTTGAGGATGAGGGCGTCAAGTCCCTCGGCGGCAAAGTGCAACGGCACTTCATAGATGGTCGGCACCGTCGTGGCGCCAATCACGGCGCGTTCTTCCACGTTGCAGAAGGCAGCAATCTTTTGCTTCATCTCGCGGCTCAGGTTGCGGTCTGAGCGGCAGAGCAATATGTCAGCCTGGATGCCGATGGAGAGCAGTTCCTTGACCGAGTGCTGCGTCGGCTTCGTTTTCAACTCCTGCGCTGCGGCGATCCATGGAACGAGCGTGAGGTGCACAAAGACGGTGCTTTCACGGCCAAGTTCCTGACGCATCTGGCGGATGGCTTCAAGGAATGGGAGCGACTCGATGTCGCCGACGGTACCGCCGATCTCGACGATGGTCACATCTGCGCCATTGGATGCCACCTTCCGCATGGCGTTCTTAATCTCATTGGTGACGTGGGGGATGACCTGGACGGTCTTGCCCAGGTAGTCGCCGCGGCGCTCTTTCAAAATAATCTGCTCGTAGATGCGGCCCGTGGTGAGGTTGTTGTCTCGCGAGAGCGGGGCGTGGGTGAAGCGCTCATAGTGCCCAAGGTCGAGGTCGGTCTCGGCGCCGTCGTCGGTGACAAAGACTTCTCCGTGCTGAAACGGCGACATGGTGCCTGGATCCACGTTGAGATAGGGATCGAACTTCATCATGTTGACGCGGAGACCGCGGCTTTCAAGCAGGCAGCCAATGGAGGCCGCCGCAAGCCCCTTGCCAAGACTGGATACAACTCCGCCCGTCACAAAGACATACTTTGCCGACATCGATGCAACCTCATTGTTGGTTTGTGCTGATTGGCCGAACCAGGTGGGCACAATCAAGTATGGCAGAGATGCGCGTGCCGAGGAAACAGCAAAGTGATCGGTCGGCGCATAAGCGAGCTCGCCCTCGCGTTCATCTTATTGAATCAACTACATTTGTAAAGCTCCCGCATGAAGCGCTCTGTGACCGCCGACACTGCCATCGTGTGGAAAACAGGGCACATTTGAGCGGATCACAAAGGCCCCTTGCTGGTTCGGGGTCCGGGGCCTAGGATGCTCGATGAGAGGAAGCCACCGAGATGACGACAGCGATCCTGACTGACCGGCGCAAACTGGGCAAAATGGGGCCAGAGGTCTTTCCGATTGCCCTGGGCTGCATGGGCATGAGCGGCATGTACGGCCAGGCCGACGAAGCGGAGAGTCTTGCAACCATTCACGCCGCCATTGACGCAGGAGTGAACCTGATCGACACGGGCGACTTCTACGGCATGGGCCATAACGAAATGCTCATTGCCAAGGCGCTGCGCTTCCAGCGCGAGCAGGTGCTGCTCAGCGTGAAGTTTGGCGCCCAGCGCAGTCCCAGCGGCGCATGGCTTGGCTTCGACGCGCGCCCCGCAACGGTGCAGACTTCTCTGGCCTATTCTCTGCAGCGCCTCGGGGTGGACTACATCGATATCTACCGGCCCTCGCGCCTGGACCCGCAGGTACCGGTGGAAGACACCATCGGCGCTATTCAGCGGATGGTCGATGCAGGATACGTGCGTTACATCGGTCTTTCAGAGGTGGGACCGGAAACAATCCGGCGCGCCGCCGCCGTGCATCCGATTGTTGATTTGCAGATTGAGTACTCTCTGGTGAGCCGCGGGCCGGAGAAGAAGATCTTTCCCGTACTGGACGAGCTGGGCATCGGGGCAACTGTCTATGGCGTGCTCTCGCGCGGGCTGCTGACGGGGTCACGCCCAATGGGCAAGGGCGATATCCGTGGACATTTTCCGCGATTCAAGGAAGAAAACCTTGCGAAGAATCAGCATCTGATCGAGCGGTTACGGAAGCTGGCTGCGGACAAGCGCGTAACTCCGGCGCAACTGGCCACCGCCTGGGTGATGGCCAGGAGCAGGACCATCGTCCCCGTGATGGGCGCGCGGACCCAGGCGCAGATTGCTGAGACACTGAAGGCGTTGGAAGTGAGGCTGACGCCGGGCGAAACCGCCGCACTCGAAGCGGAGGTTTCAGCCGAAGCGGTTGCCGGAACGCGTTACGACTCAATCCAGATGAAAGCTCTCGACAGCGAGAAGTGAGTTCTCCGCAAGCCGCCCCGGCATGCGGAGATGGCGCAGTGCCTGAGCCTTTTAGAAGTTCATCGTGACCTTTGCCGTCAGCGCACGCGGGGTGACGTAGTGCGTTCCGCTGAACGTCGACAGAAAGTTATACAGAGCGTACTCGTTTGCCACGTTGATCGCCGTCAGTTCGAAGTCAAACTTGTAGCGATCTGCATGGAACAGGTTGTCCTTGCCCAGGGAGAGATCGAACAAGTTGCGCGGCGCGATGCGCTGCGGATTCTTGTCGTTATTCCCCGTGCCGGGCGCAGGGATGTTGATCAGGCTGGAGTTCAGCTCGTTCGCTGGGCAGACTGCGGGAAGCGCCTTGGTGGGCGTGGCGCGGACGCCATTGCATTCCAGCCCCGCCTGGAACTCTTCGTCGGCCGTGAGCGGCAAATAGACAGGGGCACCGGTGACGGGATTGGTGGTCGGCGGCAGGTTGGTATCGACCATGGCGATCGCGGGCTGGCCATTCAGCAGCGTCGAGCTATTGGTGCATGGCGTGTTGGGGTCGGTGATGCCAAAGCACGGCGTGGACCCGGCAACTGCCCCTGAATCGAAACGCCAGTTGAATCCACCCCAGATGCCTCTCACGAATCGGCCAGCGGGCAGAGTGTACTGCACGTGCGTCGTCTCGTTAAATTTCTCGTCGTGGTCGATGCGGAATGGCAAGCCGGTATGGCCTACGGTCGCTCCGGCGCCAGCCACCTGCGGCGGAAAGAAGCGTGCAGCCACCGAGGACATGACTGCGTAGGCGCTGAAGTTATGCACCTGCGGCACCTCCACATTCAGAGCGTAGCCGGGAATCTTGGAGTTATGCCAATCAATGGGAAAGCTGATGGGGGTGTTGCCGAGTACGGCAAAATCAAAGGCATTGTGAGTGTACTTCCAGATGTATTCGCCACTGACAACCACTTTGGAGCCAATTTGCTGCTGGAAGCCGGCATGGAATTCATTCTTGAACCCCGGCTGCATTGTGTCCGAGACACCTGGCGTGCACAGGAGCAAGGGAGCCAGCACCTGGCTGAGGCATCCTTCGCTCGATAAAACCAGGTTTTCATTGAAGGGTGTTTCGAGTGTGCGGGCATACGAGGCGCGAAGCACGGTATTCGTTCGCTTGACGTTGTACGCCATGCCTACACGGGGTTCCGTCTGGTTCGCAGCCGTCAGGCCGTTGTACAAATCCTCGCGCAAGCCCACATTGAAATTCCAGTTGCCTGCCTTGATCTGATCCTCAATGTAGAGCGCAAGCTCCTTCACGTCGGTACGTCCCAGGAAGGAGTAGTAGGCACCGGCGCGCGTCAGATCGTAAGGACGCAAGACCTGAAGGAAATTCGGATTGGCGAGGACGCCGTTCGCCGCGCAGTCAATCGTTCCAGAATAGCCAGGGAGCGGGTTGCCGCCGGCATCCATGCAGGGAGAGTTATAAGTATTTTCGACAATGCCCAGTGCATCACTCTCTCGCAGAAATGTCTGTTGGTATTGGGCACCCGCTTTGATGTCATGAATCCCCCTCGAATATGTGAGGTCCGAGTGGATGCCTGTATTCATCAACGTACGGATTTGCGAAATCGACGAGGTCTGCAGGTTGGCCGGACCAAGGTCGGCAAGCGGATTCTTGCTCGGAAAGTAGTTATAGAGGTCTTTGCGGACAAATGCGCCTACGTTCAGAACCGCATCATTGCTGACGATCCAGGTGTAAGTCGGTGAAATGTTGAAAGTTCCTATCTTCGAATGCTGATCTGCGTTGCCCACAATGCCGAAGACGGGATTGACTCCAGCTCCACCACTCACAACGTTCTGCACATTCAGGTTGTTGTAGTCGTTCGGCGTCTGAAACCAGGACCGGCTGTAATTCATGTCGAGATGAACGGAGTTTGCAGCGTTGATGGTGTAATCCACGCGGTCAAAAAAGTTCTCTTCGTTCCCCTTGTCGTGAAAGACCGCAAACTCGGGCGGATCGAGAAATCGGCCAGTGTTCAATCCGTCCGCTTCCAGAAAATTTCCCCAGTTTGTATGTCCATACGAGAGATCAAATCCGCCCGAGGCTGATCCAAAACTCCCATAGGAACTTTGCAGACTTCCCGTAGGCTTTGTGACGCCTTGTCCGGATCGCGTGGTGGCCACGATGACAAGACTCGTCTTATCACCGTACTCCGCAGGCGGCGCACCTGAAATCACCTGGATCGACTGGATCGCGTCAGATGGAAGCTGATTGGAGAACACCTTGCTTTGCTGGTCTGAGATCGCCTGCCCATCCACTGAGAACGAATTCGAGGCATGATCGCCCAGTCCATGGAAAAGGCCATTGGAGTCTGCCGAGACGCCGGGCGTTGTCAAAGTGACGAGGGAACTGAGGGAAGACGACTGGCTTTCAAGCGGCACCTTGATGAATGCGTCCCTGTCGACATCGGTATGAAAAGTCGGATCATCTTCCACAAGATCTGCAGAAGCCTCAACAGTCACCGTGGAGCCGCTCACCTGGATCTGCAACACCGGATTGATGGTCACCCCCACCACGGAATCGATGTTGACGGTTTCAGTCAGCGAGGAAAAGCCCGGCGCGCTCACCTGCAGGTTGTAGTGATTGAAGGGAAGATTCGCAAGGACGAATTGACCCATTCCATCCGTAGTCATTGTGCGGTCGAGTCGGCTGACGGTGTTCCAAAGGTGCACCTGTGCATTCGGAACCACTGCGCCGCTCGGATCCTTCACGGCACCCCGCAGGGATCCCGCATTTCCGCTCTGACCTTCCGCGAAACACAATCCTGGAGTCAATAAGAATAGGACTAAGGTTCGCAAGATGTAGCCGCAACGCAACGGCATACCAAACCTCCGGAAAATACCTGCCACAACTAAAAAGTGATCGAAACTGGACAACGGCCGTAAGAATGCAAGAGACGCATTGGAATCAAGCCGTGCGCCTCCGGAATCGGAGCCCGCACCCGGCGCAGAACTGGGACTGCGCCAAGCAAGCCGGGTTCAAAAGACCGAGGCTGCCAGTACAAGAGGGCTCAGTTGCAAGCAGGTGGAGGACGGGTGAAAAGCTGCAAATGCCAACGGCGAGAAACAGCCCGCGCCTTAAGCACTGGCGCCAACTCCGCTCTCTGCGCGAGTATCAGGATTGTCGCCGTCACCGCAATGGGAACCGCCGAGTGCAGGACCATGCAAATCGGGCAGTGATCCTGGCTGGTCTGCGCTGCGTGCATGTGCACTGCCTGCACGCAGGTCAAGAGCAGCAGCAAGGTGAGGCAAAGCAACACGCTGACAGCAAGCCACTTTGGCCTGTCAGCGTAACCTCCCACGCGGCGAGTTGAAAGCGGCTGTCGCAAACAGATACCCAAGTTAAGGATACATGGCTTTCGATGCGGAAAGAAGTCGATTGATGCAGCCGGCTTGTTGCGTTTTGACGAAATCATAGACAACGCCTTAGTCTGAGTGACGTCTAAGTGGTTTGCAAATGTGGAGCCTCCCTCCATCTCGTGACGCTTGGGTCGTCAGTCTAGCCCTGTTACTCATGACGGCATCTTCAGCGGCGAGTTCACAGTCGTCGCAGGCGCATCAGGATAACGACCATCCGCTGCCCCTTCAGCAACCCGTCCCGAACACGGGCGCCAATCATCGCTTGATCCTCAAGGATGGGACATATCAGGAGGTCCGCACCTATGAGATCGTAGGTGACCGCGTCCGCTACATCTCCATAGAACGCGGAGGTGACTGGGAAGAGCTCCCCGTGAGCCTGGTGGACTGGGACGCGACGCGCAAGTGGGAGCGCGACCACGGAAACATGAGCGATGAAGCATCGCCTGCCATGAAGGAGGCGGCAGAGCTGGATCGGGAAGAGGCAGAAGAGCGCGCAGACGAGAGGTACCGGATGCCGACGATTGCGCCAGGCCTTCAACTCCCCGATGAAGACGGCATCTTTGTGATGGACACATTTCAGGGGATGCCTGAACTGGTGGAGTTAAAGCCAATCAATTTACTCGTTGACGCGCATCACCGCCATGGTGGTGATACGCAAAATCCGCTCGCAGGCCGAAGGACCCATCTGGAACTCGATGGGGAACACGCCAATGTCCATCTGCATGTCAACGATCCGATCATCTATGCCTCACTGGACACCGTCGATCATGGAGACGTCGTCACATCCCATGCCTTCACGGTCCACACGGATTCCGCACAGGTGGCCAACGGAAAGTTCGGAGCGCATTCGGCTGCATCCCGATTTGTCATTCTCGCGCTCGATGAGCGGCAGGCGTTGCGCTTCATTGGCCCCCTGAATCTAGCGGCAGATGGATCTGTTCTGCCGGGCGATGAGGTGATTCCAGCCAAGGTCGACTCCCTTCCCGGTCATCATTGGCTAAGGATTACACCGCAGAAGAGTCTCACAATTGGAGAGTACGCTCTGGTCGAGATCCAGTCTGCTGATCAGGTCGGGAGCGCAGTCTGGGACTTTCGGGTCGCGCCTGGCATGGGAGACAACCCAAAGGCGATTAGCCCCCTTGCTGATTCGTCGTCGAAAAACTAATCTACTCGCGCACGTTGATACCAAGGGCCTTCATCTTGCGATAGAGATGGCTTCTCTCCAGGCCAAGGAGCTCGGCAGCCCTGCTCATGTTATTGCGCGCCTCTTCAATCTTCTTCAGGATGTAGTCGCGCTCATAGGCGTCGCGCGCCTGCTGGAGTGTTGAGAAATCCTCCGTGGTTCGAGTGCCGGCTTTGTGCATGAGTGGCGGCAAGTGCTTTCGTTCAATCCGCAGCGTGCGCGGATTGAGAATCAGAATGCGCTCGATGACATTCTTCAACTCCCGCACATTACCTGGCCAATGGTATTGGGCAAGAGCCTCCAGAGCATCTTCGCCTATCTCTACGCGAGGACGGCCATACTGCCGACCGAATTGCGCCAGAAACTCGCGGACCAGCAGGGGAATATCCTCTCTGCGCTCACGCAGCGGAGGAACGAAAAACGGAACTACATTCAGCCGGTAAAAAAGATCCTCGCGAAAGTTTCCCTTGGCGATCTCTTCTTCCAGGTCCTTGTTCGTCGATGCGATCAGCCGTACATCGACACGCAGGGGTTGTGTCCCGCCGACTGGAGTGAAAAGCTGATCGTCCAGTGCGCTGAGAACTTTCGCCTGCGTCTTCAGGCTCATGTCTCCCACTTCATCCAGAAAGAGCGATCCCCCGTCAGCCCGCTCCAGCGTGCCTCGCTGTTCAGGGGGCCCGCCCGGACGAGCAGCATGGCGATAGCCAAATAGCTCCGACTCGATGTGCGCTTCCGGGATCGCGGCGCAATTCAGTTCAACAAAAACCCGCTCGCGTCGCAGACTCTCCGCATGAATCGCGCGGGCGATCAGTTCTTTGCCTGTACCGGACTCGCCATAGATCAGAACTCTACCGTTCGTCGGAGCCATCAGGCGGATCTGCTGGCGCAGGGCCTTGACCGGAATGCTTTCGCCCGTAAGCACCGACCCCACACTAAATTGACGCTTGAACTCAAGGTTCTCCGTTCGCATCCGCCGCGCTTCGACCGCATTCTTCAGAACGATCAGGGTTCGGTCAAGCGAAAGCGGCTTTTCCAGAAAGTCATACGCCCCGAGTTTGGTGGCCTTAACGGCTGACTCGATCGTGCCGTGTCCGGAAACGATGATCACCTCTGGGCGCGCCTCCGGAGCAAGTGCATGAATATCTCCGAGCACGTCGAGGCCATCACGATCTGGCAGCCAGATGTCCAGAAGCACGACATCGTAGGGCACATCCTCAATCAGTACCAGTGCCTCGGCCGCCGTGGCTGCGGTCGCCACTGCATATCCTTCTTCGCTCAGAATCTCCTGAAGCGAACTGCGAATCTCCGCCTCATCATCAACTACCAGCACGTGATTCATGAGCGCACTCCCGTAACAGGTACGGCCGCGCCAGGCTCCAGCGAGGCTTGAACAGACTGACTCATCAGCGGAAGCCGGACTAGAAACCGCGCGCCCTTCGGCGAATTGCTCTCAGCGCGAATCGAGCCACCATGCTCTTGAATAATCTTCGCCGCAATCGAGAGCCCCAGCCCGGTACCGCGCTGCTTTGTTGAGTAGAAAGGCAGGAAAAGCCTCTCGCGGATCTCATCCGTGAGCCCATGGCCCGTATCGGAAACAGCAACTTCAACCGCCGCGCCGTCCTCGCTGAGTGCGCTGCGCACTTCAAGCACGCGTAACAAGCTCCCTTGCATCGCCTCCGCTGCGTTGTCGATCAGGTTTGCCAATGCCCGCCGTATCGCCTCGGGGTCTGCGAGCACCATCGGCAAACCCGGCTCAAGATGGCGGCGGACCGTAATATCGTCCAGCCTGCCGGTGAAGAGCGCAAGAGACTCCTCCGCAACCCGATTCAAATCGCATGCCCGCGGCTGCGGCACAGGAAACTGCGCCAAGGCCGAGAACTGGTCAACAAGAGTTCGCATAGTCCCCACGCATCCCAGAATCACTTCGCTGCACTTACGGATGATGGAAGGCGAGTCCGGTTGGTTGCGATCCAGATGGCGCCGGATTCGTTCGGCCGACAATGCAATTGGTGTCAGCGGATTCTTAATCTCGTGCGCCACACGCTGCGCAACTTCCTTCCAGGCGGTCTGGCGTTGCGCGCGCAGCAGCTCTGAGGTGTCCTCCACCACGAGCACCGTGCCAATTTTTCCGTTTGCCAGCTCGAGTCGCGCGCTCGTGATCGAGAGGTGCAATCTCTTGCCATGGGAAACGAACTCCGCTTCGATCGAAGCAGCCCCCATGCGTTGCCCCCGTCGAATCACGCCCGCAAGATCTTCCGCGCCCTCGGGAGGAAATAGCTCGCCGATAACTTTTCCACGGAGATCCTCATCCTTATGCCACCCCATCAAAGTTGCAAAGGCTCGATTCGCCTGGAGAACCGTCCCCGAACCATCCAGCGTCACCACGCCGCTCGGAATTGTTTCAAGAATCGTTTCCAATTCGCGACGTCGCTCTTCGATCGCTTCGTTCGCTGCTTTCAACTGCGCGGAAGAGGTGTCAGCAAGCTTTCGGCTCGCGTCAAGGTCGGCAGCCATGTGGTTAAACGATCGAACCAGCTCTGCCATTTCTCCCGTGGTGATCAACGCAACGCGATGCTCATACTTTCCGGCCGCGATCTCATCCATGGCATCGGCCAGAGCCTCTACAGGCCTTGTAATCTGCTTGGACAGAAACAATGCCAGCCAGACGCTGGAAAAGAAAACCACCACGGTGATGAGCAGCAGCATCAGGAAAAATACGGTGCGAATACTGTGGCGGGCTCGGAAGAGATTCCAGTATGCCGCCGCCCCGGATTGAATACGCTCCGTTGTCTGGCTTAGCCCCTGAGGCATGGGCAAGGCAACGACCACAATCTTTCCAGAAGTCGTCACGGCAGACCCGAGAGCATATTGCTGCCCGCCTGTGCCGATAATTGGCTCATCAGTACGTTGTGCAGCCTTCAGCAGGCTTGCGGAGAGTGGGCCATGCAGCGGTGTCGCTTTCGCCGTCTCATCCTGGCTGCTCTTCTCAGGCAGCCACGGGATCAGATTTGCCTGCTGCTCCTCCGGCGGCGCCAGAAAGGAACTGATGACCTGCCGGTCCCGTCCATACACCAGAACAAAGCCGCCATCCAGCGTGATCCGATGAGAGCTGAGCACGTCTTGGAGGGCCTCTTGCGTGCCGTCAAGTCCACCCGAAGTCGCAATGGATTCCGCTTCGCCTCGCGCGTTGGCGGTGACGTACTGCGAAAGCTCAAGCACCACTCGAATTGAGTCTTCATGCAGCTCCGAAGTATTCGGAGAGAACCAACGATCGATGGAGCGGTTCATCAGCTGGAAGCTGAACAGAAACATGAAGATCGCCGGGGTCAGAGCGATCAGCATCGCTCCCAGTACCATCCGTGTCCGCAGCCTGGCGCCCAGAGCGTGGCTGCTCTGATCGGCATAGACCTTCAAGATGTTGCGCAGCAACAGAATCAGGAGAGCCACAAGGGCCAGAAAAACCAGCACCGTGAGCCCGGTGAATGCCAGCGTTTCACCCGCCGTTTCCGGATTCAGAAATCGAATGTTGGGAAAATTGAAGGCTTGCAAGACGCCCAGCAGGGCAGAAAACAACAGTGCGCCCACGCCCAAAAGAACCACGAGACGCCGCCGCGACACTGCCCCATTCGACATGCCGCGA
>JAJYAE010000431.1 GCA_021779695.1 Acidobacteriota bacterium
AGAGGTAGTATCGCGCCATCTGATGCCGGGCTTCATCCAGGACCCGTTGAAAACTGGAACCGGATTCCTGCAAACGCCGTTGCAGCGTGCGCGGGCTCATGTGGAGCTCGTGCGAGATTGCATCAATGGAGGGGCGTTGTCCTGTCAGCCGGTCCTGAATGGCTCGGTGAACGAGTTCTATGAAACTATCCTCGTCCTTGTACTGCCGCAACTGCTCTTCAAACTGCGGCGCCAGCATATCGAGCAATTCGGCATTGCGAGTGACGAACGGTGCGGTGGCGTCTGAAGCGCGAAAGATGATTGCGTTGCGCACCGCGCCGCCGATTACCTTGCAGCCGAGATTTCGCTCGATTGCGCGCAGATTCGCAGGCTGTTGGACATACTCAACTCGAAGGGGGCTCAGCTGCGTCCCGGTTCCGTGTCGAGCGAGTGAGAGCGTCCAGGCGAAACAGTAGTCGGTAAGAATCCGCGGCTCGGCATCGACCGCAAGC
Organism: Acidobacteriota bacterium; assembly: GCA_021779695.1. The sequence continues at coordinate 492 of JAJYAE010000431.1, forward strand.
AGCCACCGAAATCCAACACTGAACTCCTTCTCGTCGAGTTGAGTCAGGATCTCTTCTGGTGCCGTCAGCTTCTTGTAGCGGGCCATATGTTCTGACGCCGCCACGAGATTCTGTGTGGAGAGCGCCGCGATAGCCATCGGGTGAAACCGCTCTGTCTTCGTTTCGACGCCCAGCTTGAGACCTATCAGTGGATCGGAACTGACGGCCGCAATAGCGCGCCAGAGCGCAAAGAGTTCGCCGGTTGAAACGAGAATACGCGTCTGATCAAACAGATCCCGCGGAAGACCAGCTTTGCGCAAGACTGCGGGAACTGAGACTCCAAGCTCCTGCAATTTGACCGCTAGCCGCCCCGGAACCCGGAAGTGCTTCAGCATGGCAAAGTCCTCCTTCTGAAAGCGTATCGAAACTTGGCTCCGCATGCCATGCAGTATGCGCCAAATCTTCTGCAAAACGCGACGAAGCTGCCGGAAATACTTTGGCGTGATTGGAAGCCACATTGGCGGGGTTGGCAGGGCGAGCAATTCACTTCTGGACTAACTTTAGGCATACCGGAGTTCGACGTACCGTGACGCTTGCAGCGGGTTGGTCGCCGATTCCCGGTCCTGAGATCGATGGAGGGATCGGAAATGAAGGACTTCGAAGACAAAGGCGCAAAGCCAAGCCTGGACCGCCGCTCATTCATGGGCATCACAGGAGTTGTCGCCGCCGGGGCAATCGCGAGTGCTCTATCCGTTCCCGTCAGGGCTGAGGCAAGCAAGCAGGCCTTGATAAATGGGCGACGCAAGCTCGGTTCGCTCGAGGTTTCGAGCGTGGGCCTTGGCGTGCAAAATATGAGCCGCACGTATGAGACGACCGTGCCGTACCGCCCAGAGATGATCAACATCATCCGCGCCGCCTATGACCACGGCGTAATGTTCTTCGATACCGCTGAGGCTTATGGGCCTTTTGAATGCGAACGAATTCTCGGTGAGAGCATCGCTCCGTTCCGCAACAAGGTCGTGATCACCTCGAAGTTCGGTTGGAACATCGACCCTGGAACCGGGCGCTCCTTAGGAGGGCTCAATAGTAAGCCTGATCACATCAAGCGTGCGGTCGAAGGGTCGCTCAAGCGGCTCCGGACGGATCATATTGACCTTCTGTATCAGCATCGCGTCGACCCGCAGGTGCCGATCGAGGATGTGGCTGGAGCGGTGAAAGACCTGATGTTGCAAGGTAAGGTGCTGCACTGGGGGCTCTGCGAAATGGGGCCAAACACGCTTCGGCGCGCTCATGCGGCGGTTCCCGTCAGCGCTGTGCAAAATGAATATTCGATGCTGTGGCGCGGCCCCGAGGAGGTCATCATCCCGTTGTGCCAAGAACTAGGCATCGGATTTGTCTGCTGGAGCCCGCTTGGAGTACAGTTCCTGACCGGTGCCATTGACGGGAACACTCGCTTTGCTGCTGGCGATATACGAGGCGTTGAAACCCGCTTTTCTTCCGACAACCTGACTCACAACTTGGCGCTCGTCAAACTCGCAGAGCAATGGGCGGACCGCAAGAGCGCTGCGCCAGCTCAGATTGCGCTTGCGTGGCTTCTCGCGCAGAAGCCTTGGATCGTGCCTATTCCTGGCACAACCCAGATGGCTCACATGGTGCAGAACACCGGGGCCGACTCCCTTGCGTTCACACCGGAGGAACTCGAAGAGCTGAATGCCGCGCTGTCGGATATTCACGTACAAGGGCAACGCTTGCCAGACTTTGTCCTCGCGCTTTCGGGCGTCGAAGCGCCGCCGAAGAGATAGAAAGTGAATGATGCACTACCGATATCGGAAAGGCGGGAAGGTTTCAGGATGATGGGACGAACAATGCTTGTTCACGATTGTCTCCGCAGTGATTTTGTTTTCTGCCTCGGGCCACTGGGGCTCGGGCAAAAACAGGATAAAGGCGAGATCAGCCCTAATTCCTGAGTGCAGGGTTCTTCTTGTATCCGCGTAGCGTGAGCGACCAGCCTCGCTACTTCAAGTTACTCCACGAGTCAACCACACATATCGAGGGAGAGCCATGAAGACCTTGATGTTAGGTCTGTTTATATCAACACTGATTGCACCAGCGTCCTACGCACAGCAATCGCCGGCGCCACCAACGGAAACGATTAAAACTGCCGCAAGTCAAACACCCGAGCAACAGGAAGTCATCAATCTCTCAAACATGAAATGGGATTGGATGGCAGACAAGAAGATCGATTCCTTAGAGACACTATTTGATGACAAAGCCATGTTCACTCACATGGGAGGAACTTGGGGAAAAACCCAAGAACTAGCCACCATTAAGAGCGGTGGCATCTGGTACAAAAAAGCTGTAGTTTACGCAGTTGACGCCCGCATATTTGGCACCACAGCCATCCTGCTAGAGGACATTGATTTGCAGGCAGTAGTCGGTGAGCACGAAGTCACCAATCCTTTTATGGTGACTGAGGTTTATATCAAGGAAAGCGGCAGGTGGAAGCTCGCCCAACTCACGTTCTCGCATCTGCTTAGGCCGGTAAAAATGAATAGCAATAAGAATTAGTCACAAACAACGAGAGAGAATCTGCGACCAAATATGGCGCTCGTGGAGTTTGTGAAGAGATGGGCCGTGCGGGAACAAGCTGTTCCCGCACAAATCGCCCTGGCCAGGCTGATGGAGCAGAAACCGTGGATTGTCCCTATTCCTGGCACGACCAAGATGCCGCAGATGCTCGACAACATCGGCGCGGACACCGGGCACTTCACACCC
>JAJYAE010000432.1 GCA_021779695.1 Acidobacteriota bacterium
TTGCCCGGGGGTGGCTGGGAGGAAGTCTACCGTAGCAGGTAGGCGCCGCTCTCAGTCCAGGTTCGCGCGATGGATGATGCGGACAACGCGCCTCGATGCGCTTCCAGCTTCCAGCTTCCAGCCGGGGTGGTGACTCGATGGAATCCTGCAGGGATCGGGGATATGCCTGACATTTTGAACCGGGGACATGGCTGACAGTTTCGCTGGGCTCTGGCTTCTCATGTATTCATTGTGCGCCGGGACGGGGAAATCATCTGCAAAATGGCGGCGGGTTTTGGGGCGAATGGAATGAGCGGGTTATGGGTGTGATTGGGTGCGAGGGTGTTGACTTCGCGAAAGGCGGAGGGCTAAGGGTGGCTTGGATTACTTCCGGTCAGGCGACATATCGTTCTCTATCCTAGATCGATGAGCGCAGGGGCAATGATGCGCTCATTGGCCCCTCGATGGAAGCTCGAAGGACTGGACGAGGCTTTTCAGCGCCTATACTGATTTCGTTACCGATTGCAGTCTCGATTAAGCCATTATTGTGCTGGGTGTTCACCCGCAATCGGAGGAATAGATGGTGGCGAGTGCTCGAATCTGCTTCCTTGTGCTGTTTCTGTGGTCTTCCAGCGTTGTTGCACTTTCTCAGGGAACTGTGAAGCTCTCCTATATGGGAACTGCGGGATGGGAGATCACGGATGGACAAACGGTGATCCTGGTCGACCCCTACCTGACGCGACTGAAGACCGAGACGCCAAATGATCCGCCACTCGCTTCCGATCCGCGTTCGCTTGTCACGGACAACGATTTCGCCATCTCTGACCCGAAAGTAATCGACGCCCACATCAGTAAGGCGGATTACATTCTGATTACACATACCCACATGGATCATGTGCTCGACGTGCCGTATATCGCGCGCAAGACAGGCGCTACAGTAATCGGAACGGAAAGTACCAGCAATTTCGCCCGCGACAACGGAGTGCCCGATGCTCAGATCTTGACGGTAGGCGGGGGTGACGACTTGCAGCTGCACGGTTTTTCCGTACAAGTAATTCCCAGTCTGCATGGCATTCTTCCCAGTAGTTTTCCGTCCCCATCGACTATTTTCCCGGCAAATGCAAGACCTCCATTTCGGCTAAGTCAACTTTTTGTTGAGGGAGGGACACTCGCTTACCTTATCCGCATCGCCGGTCACCAAATCATCGTATTTGGATCAATGAACTATATCGAGCGTGAGTTGGAAGGGCTACGGCCCGATGTAGCCTTGATCGGAGCTATGCCGGAACGCCATAAGATCTATCGGTACACAGAACGCCTGCTTCATGCCCTCGGGTATCCACCTCTCGTGATGCCGACACATTGGGATCGCTTCAACGTCGGTTACGATGTCTCACAACAGCCTGCTATCGACAGGGTTCAATCTTTCATAGCGGAAGTGAAGGCAGTCTCTCCGCATACAGAAGTGAAAGTGCCCGAGTATTTTGTGCCGGTTGCTGTTGGGCCTATTGCTACTCCCGGGAAATGAGATCTTTTTCGCATGATCAGCATGGCTTCACTAACTTGCCAATCAGCAGAACCTCGCTACAGGAAAAGGCTGGTTTTACAGGAATTTTCAGTAGCGGAACTGTCAATTGCTGGCAACAGGGCAATTCGCTCGTTGACTATAGCGTGAACGCCCGCGACCGGATACGTATTGGAAAACGTGCTTCAGTCAAGCGACGAGCGCTGCCGAATTGCGCTGGCTCTTTCCGGGGGCTGAAGCCCCCCGGCTCCCTCCGGAATCCGCGATTAAAAACTGGTCGAAGGGCGGGTTATGCTTCCTGCTCGCCCAGAGCCGGGCGCAACTGCCACGAGTCGCTCTATGCCAATTGCAGGCCGAGTGGCCTGCCGTTCATCAAGCCATTGCCTGAAGATATTCCCTGTTCGCTGCTAGGCCTCTGCAATAACCGGCAGTCCTGCAGCTTCCCATGCGGCAAGGCCGCCCGCAATCTCCACCATATTCGTGATTCCATACTGCTGCAGGATGCTGGCGGCGATGGAAGAGCGGTAGCCGCCCGCGCACTGGACGGCGATGCGGCGGTCGCGGGGGATTTCGGCGATGCGCTCTTGCAGATGGTTGAGCGGGAAGTTCAAGCTGCCCTCGATGTGCTTGCCGGCCCATTCGCGCGGGGCTCGGACATCCAGCACCAGGGTCCGGTCATCACCCACCAGTTCCTCAGCAACGATGAGTACGCTGGTGCGCTCCGTGGGCCAGACAAGATCAGGTCTGTCGGCGAGTGCTTCCATACCCCCCAGAAGGTAGCCTTTCACATGGTCGAAACCTATCCGGCCGAGTCGCAGAGCGGCTTCCTGCTCGCGTCCAGGCTCGGCGATAATCACGATGGGCTTGGCGTGGTCGAGTACCGTGCCCGCCCACGTGGCGTATTCGCCACCGAGCCCGATGTTAATGCTGCCGGCCAGGTGCCCCTTGGCGTACTCGACCGAATCGCGCACGTCGAGAAACTGAGCCCCCCTGTCTCCTATCCTCAGGACCTCTGCGAGTTCGATTGGTTGCAGAACATCTTCAAGATTCTTTTCGAGCGTGGCGCGTTCACGTGTGTTGAGCACGGCGTCATAAGTGAAGTAAGGCGGAGCGTCCGGCTGATCCGTCATGATCAGGCGCACAAACTCCTCCTTCGTACTGGGCTTCAGCGCGTAGTTCAAGCGCCTTTGATCCCCAAGGGACGAAACCGTGTCAGAGGAAAGCTTTTTCCCGCAGAGGGAGCCGGCGCCGTGTGCCGGGTAGACAAGCACCTCGTCGGGAAGCGTCAGCAGTTTGTTGTGGAGGGAGTCGTAAAGGCGGGCGCCGAGATCGGCGGCAGTCCACCCAAGCGACGCGCGCAGGTCCGGGCGGCCCACATCGCCGATGAACAGCGTATCGCCCGTGAGGACCGCATAAGGCTTTGCCTCATCCCTGTGGCGATCGAACACCAGAATCGAGATCGATTCAATCGTGTGGCCGGGAGTCTCCAGAACCTGCAGGCGCAGTCCCGGGAACTCAAGGGTATCGCCGTCCTTCATCGCGACAAAGGCGTATTCCGCCTCAGCGCGGGAACCGAGATGGATGGTCGCGCCGCAATGGTCGCGCAACTCCAGGTGACCGGCAACAAAGTCAGCGTGAAAGTGGGTGAGGAAGACGTGGCGTATCTGCAGGCCCAGCTTATCGGCGTCGGCCAGGTACTGCTGGATGTCGCG
>JAJYAE010000433.1 GCA_021779695.1 Acidobacteriota bacterium
CTTCCACTTTCCCGGCACACCGCTTGCACACCGGACGCGCCACAAAGTCGCGAAACTCTCCATCACCCGGCCCGGGGTTGGCGGATGCCCGATTAGTAAGTCGGAGCTCCGGCAGCTGGGGACCACCATCATAGAATCAAGAACTTGCCTTCAGAATAGGCCCGCACGGAAGCACTGGAGTATGGTGAGCTAAAACATTGATTTGACAGATTTGAGATCGCAGGGGCACGGCACAGTTTACGGCACACTCGATAACACTATGTTGGCCACCTTTCGCGAGCGGTTTTCCTGACTGCCCATCAAACATCGAGCGAGGAGCTAGGGGACCGATGAATGAACATCACCGAAGACTCGATACTCACTGCGTGCAGCCTGCCGACGCAGAGGTGATCCGGCGTGGCAACTTGGCGAATGATAATTCTGATTACTCCAAAAAGGCGGATAGGCCGTTCTACGGACATGTGAACAGCTCTTCGATCCTCAAAGCCAGAACGTCGATGAGTGCATTGGCGATAATGCACCTTTCCACCACTTTGCGGCGAATGAGTTGTATCATCAAATACCTACTGGCCCCACTGTCTGGGAGCAAGAGAGAACAAAGACTGTTTGACATATTCGAAGACTTTTACAATTGCGGTTTGTCCATACGTAAGGCCAGCAGGAGAATTTCATGGGCTTCTGGATCAATGACCTTCGACACGCCGCACGGCGCCTCGCAAAAGCGCGTAAGTTCTTTTTCACCGTTACCCTGATGCTGGCTTTGGGCATCGGTGCGACAACGACAATTTTCTCCCTCATCGAAGGAATCCTTTTACGACCGCTTCCGTTTCTGGACCCTGGCCGCCTGGTGCAATTGGGTGAACATGTCGGGGAAAATTCGGGGATCGGGATTACGGCGCGAGATATCAGGGCCTATTCGACTGAAGCTCAAGCTTTCTCGTCCACCGGCGCCTTCACAGGAGCCAATTTTGTACTCTCTGATGGTCCTTCCCCTGAAAACCTCCCTGCGGCGCGCCTGACATCCGGCGTCTTTCCGACCGTCGGAGTGGAGCCTTTGCTCGGTCGCGTCTTCTCGCAGCAGGAAGAAGATGCGCGAGCACAGGACGCTGTCATCAGTTATGCTCTGTGGACAAACCGGTATCATCGCGATCCGCGCGTCGTGGGAGCCACCATCGAACTGGATCGCAAGCCTTACACCATCATCGGTGTGATGCCCCGCGATTTCGAATTCCCGCTCCAGGTGGGTCGACTGAATCAGTCGCAATTATGGGTTCCCATGAGTCTCACCCCCGAGGAGTTGTCCGAGGAAGAGGCTGGTTTTTGGGGATATCAGATGGTCGCGCGCCTAAAAGACGGCGTCTCCCTTTCGCAGGCTGCACAGGATGCGGATCGAGTTTCGCGGCAAATCATGAGCAGTTTTCCACCGTCGATGTCCAAGATTCACATCCGCGGCGATGTCCAACTGCTAAGCGAGGTACTTACCGGCAACACCAGACCGCTCCTTCGCGTGTTGTCGATCGCCGTCTCTGTGGTCCTCTTGATCGTCTGTGCCAACGTCACAATCCTCATGCTCGTGCGAGCAGTCCGCTATCATCGCGAATACGCGGTTCGCCTCGCGCTCGGCGCCCGTTCCAGTGCGATCCTTCGAGACACTGTTCTGGAAGGACTTATCTTGAGCCTAAGCGGCGGATTGCTTGGTTTGATTTTTGCAGGGGTTGCAATCCGCATTGCCTCGCACTCGCTCGCGGAATCCATGCCGCTTATCGATTCCATATCGATCGATGTTCCGGTAGCGCTCTTCACGCTGGGTATCGCAATTACCGTCGGAGTTCTCGCCAGCCTCGTACCCGCATTTGTAGCTTTGCGAACTGATCTGATCGCAGGCCTCAAAGATACCGTAGCCACGACTACAGGCGCAGTAGGTCACGCGCGGCTCCGTTCAGTGCTTGTCGTCATGGAGATTGCGGTCGCACTTGTTTTACTCATCGCCTCATTGGCTTTCGTGCGCAGCTATCAGAAGATGCTTTCCGTCGACCCTGGATTTCAACCGCAGAATGTGCTGGTGGCCGGCTATCGGCTCCCCCAGCAGCAATACGCCACCGATGCCTCTGTGGAGAGATTCAATCGAGATCTGATCGAGCAGTTGTCGAAGAAACCCGGCATTCTCGCTGGAGGGCTTGGCAATACTCTTCCATCCTCCGGCAATTCGGGCATGGCCGCCTATACGGTTGAGGGGCAATCTACTGAAGGTTGGAAACTGAAATTCGCGGCATTCGGGGCCATATACGGAAACTACTTCCGGGCGCTCGGCATTCCCCTGATTGCGGGGCGCACCTTTACGGACGAAGACCGTGCGGATTCTCCTCTGGTCATCATTGTGAGCCAGTCCATGGCTCAACACTCATGGCCAGGACAGAACCCTATCGGCAAGCGAATGCACGTGGGCAACCCTAAGAAAAACCTGCCCTGGGCTACAGTGGTAGGAATTGTTGGCGACACGCGGATCGGTTCGCGCGATCAAAAAGCCAATGACCAGTGGTACGCACCGGCTCTGCAACCAGCTATTCTCTATGGATCCGCATTGCCGCAATCCCGCGTCATTCCAGCCGGCGGCTCCATCGTTGTACGCGCGGCAATACCTCCCGAGGAGATCATCGGAACCGTTCGTCTCACCGTCGCGGAAATTGATCCGCAGCTTGCGCTCGACCAGGTGCGTTCCATGGCGGACGTTGTCTCCACCACTGAGGCTCCGCGCCGCATCATGACAGAGTTGATCGGCTCCTTTGCGCTCGCCGCCCTTATTCTTGCGCTCACAGGCATTTATGCAGTTGTGTCTTTCTCGGTCACATTGCGGGCTCAGGAGATTGCCATCCGCATGGCGCTTGGTGCGCAACGCGAAGGCATTGTAAAGCTCGTGCTTCATTCGGGAGTGAGGTTGGCGCTTGTGGGTAGCACACTAGGGGCTCTGGCTTCGCTTGCGACTTCTCAGGTGATTCGCTCTTATCTGTTTAGCGTCAGCCCCACTGACCCTTGGATCTACATCGGAAGTATCTTCCTCATGATTTGCATTGCCTTCATTGCTTCTGCCGTGCCCGCGGTTCGCGCCGCCTCGGCGGACCCAATCAAGGTACTGCGTTCCGTTCCCTAGCAAATTGCCAGGATACGGCCTCGCTTCTAATATCGAAGGCGAACTTTGGACCGTACGCTCGGGAC
>JAJYAE010000434.1 GCA_021779695.1 Acidobacteriota bacterium
GGATTCAACTGCAGGAAAAATATCCGGAGATGGATCCGCTGACCGTGCGGTTCACAGATCTGCATCGCTATGTGACGGAGCTGGCCGGCTTTGCTGATGATCCGGCGAAGTCGAACGAGGCGCGGCTGGAAGCGATCCAGATGGCGTGGCACGAAGAGTTTGAAGACGCGAAGGGCTGACTGCATGCGGCGCTACGCGCGCGGCAGGCGCACGGTGACGATGGTTCCCTGACCGGGTGTGCTGGCGAGCGTGATGCTGCCGCCGGCTTTCTCAACAACCGCTTTGCAGATGGCGAGACCCAGGCCTGCGCCGCCGGTGGCGCGGGAGCGGGATGGATCGCCGCGGAAGAAGCGATCGAAGACGCGCGGTTGCGCCGCGGGATCGATGCCCTCCCCGTGATCGGCTACGCGCAGCTCGACTGCATCGTTCATGACACTCAGATTCAACTGCACCTGCGAGCCAGCGGGGCTGTGCTGCAGTGCGTTCAGCAGCAGATTGGAAACGACGAGCTGGCAGTCCTCCGCGGTGAGCGGCACGCTGGCGCGTTCCGGCGCGGTCTTGTCGACACGCACCTGGCGCAGAGCGGCGACTGTCTCCATCTCGCGCATGGTTTCTTCAAGACAATGAACGGCATCGCAGGAAGCGGGAGCGGCGGCAGTTGGCGCAACGCCTTCGACGCGGGCGAGTGTCAGCATCTTGGCGACGAGGTCTTCAATGCGGCCGGTATCTGCGAGGCATCGGTCAATGCCGTCCTGATATTCAGCCGGCGTGCGCGTGCGCAGGACGAGCAACTGCAGCGATGACTTGACGACGGCGACGGCGGTCTTGAGCTCGTGGGCCGCATCGGAGACGAAGGTGCGCTGCTGGACGAACGCCATCTCCAGGCGCTGCAGGACGCTTTCGAGGGCGTGGGTAAGCGGGGCGAGCTCGCGTGTGGTGCGCGCGGATTCCGGCGGTTCGAACTCCCATGCGTTGGCGGAGACATTGCCCGCGAGTGCAGCGAGTTCGCGCAGCGGCGCGAGGCCGCGATGGAGCACCCAGGCCACGAGCGGGCCGGTGACGAGGAGGAGCAGCAGGCTGCCGGCGGCGTAGACGGCGACGGCGTGCCAGATGGCGTCCCACACGTGCTCGGTGGGCGCACCGTAAAGGACCACAACATGGCGCAGCGTGCCGCCGCCTGGCTCACCCGGATCAATGATGCGGGAGCCGTGCACGCGCAGCAGGCGATAGTGCTGGCCGTTGACCATCCTGTGGATGAAGCCGTCTTTTGCTGTTGCCGAAAAGCCTTCGCCGAGTCCCTGCCAGTTGGGCGAGCGGCCAAGCAGGCGGCCACGCTCGTCGTAGACCTCGTAGAGATCGTTGGGCGGCACATGGAGATCGGCCATGTCGAGCATGACGTTATCTGCGGCGTCCTCGGCATCCTGCACGGCGCCGAGCACGCTGTCGGCGCGGCCGTGGAGCATTACGTCAAATGCGTGGAAGTGTGCGTGGCGCTCGTAGCCCCATGAGAGGACGATGACGAGCACGGCAGCAGCGAATTCGGCTGCGAGCACGGCGGCGATGAGACGCCAGGTGATGGAGCGCATGCGGTTACTCGTCATGGCCGGACTCGGTGGCGGCAGCGAGGCGGTAGCCGCGTCCGCGCAGAGTTTCAATCACCGGCGCGGCTTCGGATTCGGCGGCGTCGAGCTTTTTGCGCAGGTTGGAGACGTGCGCTTCAATCACGTTCGAGTGGTGCTCCCAGTTGTAGTCGTAGAGATGCTCGAGCAGTTCGCGCTTGCTGACGACCTTGCGCGGGTGGTGCATGAGGTATTCGAGGATGCGGTACTCGGTGGGCGAGAGATCGACGAATGAACCGGCGCGATGCACGGTCTGCTCCAGTGTGTTCACCTCGACGTTGACTGCGGTGAGCATGGGATGCGATGCGCCTTTGCCGCGTCGGATGAGCGCCTTGGCGCGGGCGATGAGCTCGCCGAGATCGAAGGGCTTGGCGAGGTAGTCGTCGGCGCCGGCGTTGAGCAGTTCGATGATGGCGGCTTTGCCTTCCTTGGCGGTGAGGATGAGAACCGGCGTGGCGTCCTTGCGCGCGCGCAGGCGCTTGAGTACGCCGAGGCCGTCGAGCCGGGGCAGCATGAGGTCGAGGATGACGAGATCGTAGACGCCATTGCTCGCGAAGCTGTCCCCCTCTTCGCCATCGGCGGCCCAATCGACGGCAAAGCCCACGGCATCACGCAGGGCAGCGGCCAGATTCTCCGCCAGCCGAACTTCGTCTTCTACCAGCAGCACGCGCATGGCGAGTCTTGCTCCACTCATATTATGGATGGAACAAGATTAAATCTGCCTGAACGAGTGGAACCGGGCGCATGCATTACCCTAATCCCTGCAGGCCCATCTCACCTGACGGACACCGATGTGCGCATTGTCCTTTCGAACATTGGCACCTTTGGCGACATCAATCCGCTGATCGCGCTTTCTCTCGAACTGAAGCGGCGCGGCCATGCGCCGGTGCTGGCGCTGCCGAACGTTTACCGCCCAAAGATTGAGCCGCTGGGGCTGGAGTTTCGCGCGATCCGGCCGGATATCGACCCGACGAATAACGTGCTGGTGGAGATGGTGTATGACATCAAGCACGGCACGGAGCATGGGCTGCGCGACTTTCTCTTCCCCGCACTGCGACAGACCTATGACGACCTGCTGGCGGCGGCGACCGAGCCGGAGCGCGCGGACCTGCTGCTGCTGGGCGAACTGAATTACGCGGGGCCGCTGGTGGCGGAGGTGACGGGAATCCCGTGGGCGAGTTATGTGCTGGCGCCGCTGTCGTTTTTTTCCGCATTTGATCCGCCGGTACTGCCGCCGTTTCCGCACCTGGCGCATGTGGACCGCTTTGCGGGCATGGGCCACGGGATGAAGCGGCTGGCGCGGTGGACAACGCGGGCGTGGCCGGAGCCGATCTATGCGCTGCGCCGGGAGCTTGGATTGGGGCGCGGCGCGAATCCGCTGTTTGACGCGAAGCACGCGCCGGAGCTGGTGCTGGCGCTTTTCTCGCGCGTGCTGGGCGTGGAGCAGCAGGACTGGCCGCCGCATACGCTGATTACGGGCTTCTGCTTTTATGACTCGGATGCAGGGAATGCGGCTCTGCCTGCGCATCTGGAGGAGTTTCTGGCGGCGGGTGATGCGCCTATTGTCTTCACCCTGGGCTCGGCGCAGCGCA
>JAJYAE010000095.1 GCA_021779695.1 Acidobacteriota bacterium
AGAGCCTCAGTTGCAAGCTTGATTACCGGACAGGTGGGTCACTTCTGCAAAGCAGACCCGGGTCAATTCTCGAAAGCGCCGAAGATCCCCGGTGACAGAACAAAGATCGTATACGCGCGAGGATAAGCCAACGCTGCGTATTATCGGTCCGGGAATTGCCCGCGCGAATTCTTCCGGCAATATAACGTTGTTCCTATCGAAATGCATCGAATCAGCCTTCACTTTTCCCCTAAGGGCGTGGCCAGCAAGTCCTCTTCAACAAAGAGTCCCATTGAGGAAGAGTCAGAAACTCCATTGCTGCAAGATTAAGAGTAAAAGTGGAGCAAACCAAAATCCAGGCTTGCCGAGCAGAATCGACCAGAGTTTAAAGAAAGTACCGGGCAAAGCCTCAAGCGTAGAAGGAACTGGTCAGAAATTCGCTGTCTGCCCCCCGCGTTCTTCTCCCGGAGGCTTCTCGCTCCGCGCCGCCTGATTCGCACCGGGCTAATCCCCCCGCGGTTTGCCGCGCATTCTGAGCAGCACTTCGATAATGGACTCAGACCCCTCGACACCCTCAATTTCATCGATGGCCGGTATGCGCACGCCCGGTGATGCCACCCGGGTGAAGTTTGACGGCGGAATATAGGATCGATAATGCCCGGCGCGAACGGCTCGGGGAGAAAATACCCGCCACCCGTTCACCCATGTGGCGTCAGATTTCGCGACTGCATAGCCATGTTCCAAGAGTGATTGCTCGATCTCTGGTGTGATTAATGGCGGCGGTACGTCGGTATAACCGTCGGAATCCATGTGTGCGATGACCATGATGCTGATCGCTTCTTCGTTCATGATTCCTCCAATGGTGGCCGATTCATAACGGGCTGTCGGAGGCAATACGGCTGTCTGGCTTGCCGCAGCCAATGGCCAATTCAACCGACAGATTGTGATGGGAACAGTGGATCCGAACCATTGGACCGGTCATCCCCGAGCAATCGACCGCACGTCGAGGGCAGGATTGCTGGCGGATTCGAGTTGATACCTAAGCATGCCCGGCCCCCCAACAACGCGTCCTAGAGGCTCCTGGTGGGTTGCTTTTCCCCGGATCATTGCCGAGAGCAGCAGGACTATCTGATCCCCGGCAGTTAGTGCGGACACGGTTCGTGCCCGGACGCAGTCAAATTTCGGTGGGAAAATACCTCTCCGCCCTGGACACATCTTGTGCCGCATTGACCGGATCGTCGGCCAGCGTGACCTCCGCCGCCCAGTACCAATCGCCAGCGCCAAGGCGCACATCGAGTTGGCCAGAGAGGGTCGTCGAGATGAAATGGCGCGTGCCAAGTGGTCCACCAGATGCTCCAGCTCCGCGATGAACTTGGTCAGATACTGATTAGGATTCATGGGTTCTCTACCCTCTTATTGGGGAGTTGAATGCGAGTACCGACCGTTTGTGCATGCGGCACTAGTGCGCTCAATCCCAGAATCAGAGGTGTCTAGCGTCAACGCCAGGAGCTTGAAAAGCCGGAGACCTTGCATCATTGACCACCAGCGGTAGCAGGTCCGACCGGGCAAATCCGAACTGTAATCAGAGCCGCGGCACTTAGCTCCGGGGGAAACAACTGCGCTGAGGGACGGCAAAATGGTAACGGTCCTGGTGCTGGTCAGGAATTCAGCCGCAATAATTGGCGCCGCCCGGTCCGGCGGTTGATCGAGGGATTAAGGGTCTTCCGGGCCCAGACTGTCACGCTCGCTCGCAGTCTCTCTTGATCTCTATCCATTTATGCGCCCGCAATCCCCAGCCAGAATACGCGGTCTGTCACGTGCTACGGTGCTGCATGCAACCGCTGTTCAGCTCAGACTCGAATCCCGCGCGTACCACTCCGGATGAGCCGACATGTAAGCCTGGTCAACTCGCGGCTGGTTCGCAATCGCAGAACTAAACACTCCAGTCCGTCATTGTGGTCGATCGGGGTGCAACGGAGGAGCAGCCTTATCCCGGTCCATTCTGCGCAAGCTGGCAAATAGGAGCATTGATCGAGCGGAAATTCAATCGATATTCGGAATCATTGCGCAGTCGAATACCGCAGAGAGTTGCTCGGGAATTCCATGCATCTGATGCACAATTCGGCAAGCTATTGCTCCGTGGATGGCCGTCGATCAGGTTGCAATACCGCCGGTCGATGCCGCGAAGTCCGGCAAATCTAACGTGATTTTGTTTCGACTTGATGTTGAGGCAGAAGGAAATTGAGATTCTTTGTTTCAGAGTAAAAGCAAAAAAGCCACCGGCGGACAAGGTGCTATCTCGAGAATAAGTCACGCTTCTCTGTCCCAGCCGGTGCAATTCGCGATCGAGATGCAGATTGACAGTGCGGCGCGAAGCACTTTGCAGTTGGGATCTTTGCCGAGCTGATGCTACGTAGTCCAGTACGGAGTTCTGCGATTTAGAGCTGGCCTCGGCGTGGATCTTTGCGGAGTTGAGTGTCTTTCCCGGTCGCGCAATCTACCGGCGTGAGGGAGATTTCGGGGGAACGTCCAGATGGCAAGGGGAAAAGGTGGTCTAAAAGGGGGTATGTCAGCACAATCATGCTCGGCTTCCCAGTTGAAGTGCAATTCGCAACTATAAGAGAAAAAGTAACTTACAGGATGGTTCTTGGATCTTTATTGCTCCAAAATCCATCTTTGAAAATTCGTACGTTTCGCGTACTGTACACGTACGGATATCACATTATTTCCGTACGATATCCGGAGTTGGATACAGGCCAATCTCTTGCTTTGCCGTCAACTTCCCAGCATCCGCCTCCCGATTCTATTGGCCCCTTGCTCTGCCGTTCGGAGCCTATTCACGCAGCCAATCGGAGTTATGCGGAAGCGCAGATCTGGGAATCATGCTGGTTCATGGAATTCTTCCTGGGTTGCGCCAAAGCCCGCAGGTCAATCAAAGACCAAGCTAATGTCGCAATTTCGTGTGGCAATCCCGGCTTCGGCAGCCATGATTTCATCCCGTAGTTCGATCATCCAGTTGTCCCTAGTCGTCGTAAAAATCCGGATCATCTGGCAAGATCCCCTTGTGCATTAGCCAGTAAAACAAGACCAGAGGCCACAGGATTAGCAAAAATGGCGTGACAATTAGGGCCAAGAGTCTGGTCTCCGGGTGCCACCTCAGGAAGAAGCAATCCTGCCTGGGAGCGGCCAGCAGGCAGGAGATGAGACCCGCAAAGCACGCCGAGAAGACGGCAATGGCGATGACCGCAACGGGATTTAGCTCGCTTAGCATGGCGAGATATTGTGCATGATCAGTGCCATCTCGGGCACCGTCTCCGCGTCTGGATCGTCGAACTCCAGGTCTGTGTCAAAGTCATTCAGCACGTCGAATGAATCGTCGTCCCAAAATGCATCGGCTGCTTCGCGGCCTCCGTTCGCTTCAATTATTTGGTCGATGATGCCAGATGCCAGCTGGAGTTGGAGCTTACTCGGTGCGCAATTCTCCCCATCCGTTGCTTTCCGGATCGTCGGTTGTGAGTCTTTCATCAGTTCCATCTGCTTGGTCCTCTCGGGGTCGGGTGTTCGGAATTTCCGACCCAGTCCCGATGATGGCACTGAATCTCAGCTCAACTCCCAGCTCGTTACGAAGGGAATGTGCACCATTTCGCACACCCCGAGCGGTGCAGGGATGAAGGTCAATCTTTGATTCTCGAACGGGAATCGACCTTAGGTTGACGATCGCGAACCCTGACAATTATCTGATCGATCTCAAGGTCCAGCGCGGAAGCAGCCCTAAACAACAGCGCGAGATTAGAAATCTGTCCGCCTTCGGCACGGGTGATAGCTGTTCGGTGCACCCCGATTTGGCGCGCAAGTACACCCTGCGAGATGTGGCGTCGCATCCGCAAGCGTCGGATAAACGCCCCGACTGACTCTCGAATCGACCTTCGATTCGGAACTGGACTGCCTGTCTGGGAGGTAGCTCGAAGTCGGTAATAGACGATCCCGAGGGGCTGTCCGCAACGTCTGCATCTCGTCCCTGCGACATTGTGACCGGAGGCAGTTGCGTACTGAGAGAGGTGACAGGACGGGCAGCAGGCTGTTAGTTGGATTGAAAAAGTGTCTTCATAATTGAGCATGGCTCTCCCGGTTTCATGAGGTGGCGGTGGACGCCGAGACGCGAAGATCTCGGCCAGCGGGTCAGCAGAGATCCAGGCAAGTGGTCCGGCCAGAGCCGGGACGGGACCTCTATTGGGAGTCAGAAGGGGACTGGCCGGCAGGGAAGGATGGACATATGCGCTAAACTTCCGTTAACCACGCATAGTTTGGAGACTCATCTTTGTATCCCCAGGGCGGCCACAATCGGATTTGCAACCCAGCCATTGCACACGACTCGGTACCGCAGCCCGGTCAGATTGTTGGAGTTCGCCAGCGCCTTTTCCTGACCGAAGAGGTTCAAGTGCCGGTCAATTCGAAGGATTCCACCCTGGTTAGGCTGTCGTGCATCGATGACGATGCCCAGGGTCAGCCACTCGAAATCCTTTGGGACAAAGAGCTGGATGCCCGGATTCTTTCCGAGGAGGCATGGGATTCAATCGCTCGCCGGGGCTTTGATCCAGGCCGTCAATTCTCCGCTTATCTGAATTCTCTTCGCTGGAACTGCGTCACATCGACGAATCCTCGACTTCTCCAATCACCTTTCCGAGCCGGCATCCGCCTGGATGCTTATCAGCTTGAGCCCCTGCGAAAGGCGCTGCAGCTTCCACGAGTCAACCTCTTTATCGCCGACGATGTTGGGCTCGGAAAGACGATTGAGGCGGGTCTGATTGCCCGCGAACTGCTACTTCGGAAGAAGGTTCGCGAAATTGTAGTTGCGTGCCCGCCGTCGATGCTGCTGCAGTGGCAGGAGGAACTCGATAGCAGATTCGGTCTGCACTTCGAGATCCTGGACAAGGATTTCGTGCAGCGGGTTCGGCAGGAGCGCGGTTTCGGTGTCAATCCATGGACCACCAATTCCCGGTTCCTTGTCTCCCAGCGACTGCTAATTGACGAGTCATACTCCGGTCCGATGGCGGATTGGCTTGACACATTTCGCCCGGGGACGCTGCTGATATTGGACGAAGCACACCACGCGGCACCGGCGAGCGGCCAACGTTACGCGATCGATTCGCAGATCACGAAGGTCGTCCGTGACATCGCCCAGCGATTTGAACACCGGCTTTTCCTTTCGGCGACTCCTCACAACGGGCATTCAAATAGCTTCTCGGCGCTGCTGGAAATCCTCGACCCGCAGCGATTCTGCCGCGGAGTGAAGGTGTCGACAACGTCGCTCCGGGAGGTAATGGTGCGCAGGTTGAAAGACGATCTGCGCGAAGTCGTCGGGGGATTTCCCAGGCGGGAAGTTGTCCAGGTCAATATCGACGGGCTTCCTCCCGATGCGCCCGAGCTTCGTCTTGCCGAACTGCTCGACCAATACCGGCAGTCGCGCGAGACAAGGTTGATCCAGGAGACGCGGAGAATTCAGTCGGCTTCCGGTCTGCTGATCTGCAATCTCCAGCAGAGGCTCTTCTCATCCGTGGAGGCATTTTCGCGAACCTTGAGGGTTCATCGGAAGACTGTCCAGAGACAGTGGGACGCCGCGGCCAAGCCTTTGCCCCACCGACAAACGCTGCGACTCGACATTCTCAAGCGCGGCATGGACGCGGATGACGACCGCTCGGCGCTCCCGGAAGCGCAGCAGGCAGCCGAAGAGGAGGCCGAGATCGCCGCGGTTTCAGCGGCAACTTCCGGTCCAACTGAATCGGTGACTGCTCGTCAGCTCTTCGAAAACGAGCAGGCGCTTCTGGACCAGATGTCAGAGATCGCCGAGGCGGCACGAACCCAGCCTGATGCCAGAATCAACAAACTCGAGGAGTGGATTCGCGAAAACATGTGCCCGGACCTGGAGACTCCGGGCGCAAAATGGACCGATATCAGGGTCATCATCTTCACGGAGTACGACGACACAAAGCGATACCTGGTTCAGCAATTGACCAAGTTAATCGCTGGGACGGACCGGGCAGACGATCGCATTGCCGTCTTTCACGGACCGACTCCCAACGATGAACGAGAAGCAATCAAGTCTGCATTCAATTATCCCCCGTCCAGAAATCCCCTCCGTATCTTGGTTGCCACCGACGCCGCTCGCGAGGGTCTGAACCTGCAGGCGCACTGCTGGAACCTCTTCCACTTCGATGTTCCGTGGAATCCCAGCCGGCTTGAGCAGAGGAATGGCCGCATCGACCGCAAGCTGCAGCCCAGCGAGGTGGTCTACTGCCACTACTTCTACTATGTTCAGCGGCCTGAAGATCGAGTTCTCCGCGCTCTGGTCCGCAAGACCCAGACCATCCGCGAAGAGCTTGGAAGTCTGGCCCGGGTCATTGACGATGGTCTGGATGTCCTGATGAAGAACGGCATCCGGCGCGCTCAGAGCGAAGACCTGGCCAAAGAAATTGACGCCTTTGATCTCGACGCCGAGCATCGCGCAGCGGTCGAAGAGGAACTTGAGGCAAGCCGCGAGCGGAAATTAGATCTGAAAAAGCAGGTCGACCAGTTGCGCAACATGCTCGAGTCATCCCAGGAGGCGATCGCATTTTCAAAGCCGCACTTTGCTTCGGCGGTATCGTGCGCGCTGCAGATTCTCGGCGCGGAGCCGCTCAAGGCCCTCGGTCCAGGAGAAAGCGGCTCGAAGTTTGTCTTCCCAGCCATGGATCAGAGGCAGGGCGCCGACCCCACGTGGGCGTCCACCATGGATAGCCTCAGGGAGCCGCGACCGCGGGGAAAGAAGCTCTGGGAGTGGCGCCGCGAATCGCCGATCCGCCCAGTTGTCTTCGAGGACCCCGGCGTCGTAACCGACGAGGTCGTCCAGCTTCACCTGGAGCAGCGGGTCGTCCAGCGGCTGCTCTCCCGGTTTTCATCCCAAGGATTCATCCACCACGATCTGTCCCGCGCCTGCCTGGCGCAGTCCACCGATGCTGTTCCTCGCGTCCTGCTCATCGGGCGCCTGGCACTCTTCGGCCCCGGCGCCGCGCGTCTGCACGAGGAACTGATCTTCATCACCGCACGCTGGGTCGACCCAGCGTTGCGCAAGGAAGCTCTAACGCCGTATGCGCGCAACCGGGAAGACAAGACACTGGCCCTCCTCGACACCTCTCTGCTCGATCTGCACGAGGGGCAGATTCCGGACGTGATTAGCCGCCAGTTGGCTGAATCCGCTCCGAATGACGTGCAGGAACTGCTGCCCCATCTCGATCGCCGGGCTGAAGAATACGCTGCCGACGCCATCTCGCTTCTCCAGAAGCGCGGCGAGGTGGAATCGAAGGCCATGCGCGCGATCCTGGAGCAGCAGCAGAAGCACATCACCAAAACCATCGGCGACCATGATCGCAACCGCCAGCTGACGCTCAACTTCACCGAAGATGAAACCCGTCAGCTCGAATCCAATCGCCGCTACTGGGACAAGCGCCTCAGGGCCCTCGATAAGGAATTAACCACCGAACCCGCCCGAATACGCGACCAGTACGAGGTCCGCGCCAAACGGATCGAACCCATCGGCCTCGTATATCTCTGGCCGGTGACGAGGTAGGCCATGGCCAGGGACCCCGCAGTTCTCGCCCACCAGGAATGGCTCGGATACGTCCAGCCTTCCGGCCTCGTGGTCTCCATCCCCGCCATGCTCGAGGCCAATGTCCGCATCAATGCCAACCAGGGACCGGAGCACCGCCAATTTCTCGAGTACTTCCTCGAAGATAAAGATGGTGAACCCATCGCCATGCTCGGCAGCTTCCCCGAGTTTGCCGAGGCTGTCCTCGGCTGGCAAACCAGCGACCTCTACGGTGCGCCGGGTTCCGAGCCTCTCCCTGAATCGCTTGAAGCCGCGCTCCCCGAATACAACGAAACCCTCCGGCCCACTTACGCCCTGCGCGAGTTCGACCTGGCACCTGGTACTAGCGAATGGATTCTGCTTGTCCAGGTGCTTGCCGGAAATCCGGACTTCGATGCCGTGCCCGAAACCGACGCCCGCCACTGGCAGGCCAGCCCGCAGGCTAAGTTCGAGCGGTTGCTCCGTCAGACTCGCGTTCCCATCGGCCTGTTGGTCAATCGCGACCAGATTCGTCTGGTGTATGCGCCAGACAAGGAACTCAGCGGCCACATCACTTTCAAGCTGCAGGAGATGGTCACGGTCGCCGGCCGGCCCATCTTCGCGGCTTTCCGCGAGCTGCTTGGCTTCGAGCGGCTGTATAGCGTCGACAAATCTGAGCGGCTTCCCGCCGTGCTGGCCAACAGCCGTAAGTTCCAGAATGTCGTCTCCACCCAGCTTGCCAGTCAGGTTCTCGAAGCACTCTACGAACTGCTGCGCGGATTCCAGGCGGCCAACGACCAGACTCAGGGCGAGTTGCTGCGCCCGATTCTGGCGCGCGACCCCGATATCGTCTACCGCGGCCTGCTCACCACGCTGCTCCGCATGGTCTTCATCCTCTATGCCGAGGACCGCGGGCTGCTTTCGAACGATCCCGTCTACCTGAACTACTACTCCATTACCGGCCTGTACGAGCGGCTCCGCATCGACGACGGTCAATATCCAGACACCATGGATCAGCGCTTCGGCGCCTGGGCACAATTGCTCACGCTCTTCCACCTTATATATAGAGGTGGCAGCCATGGCGCGATGCACATCCCGGCACGCGAGGGATACCTCTTCGATCCGGAGCGCTACCCCTTCCTTGAGGGGCGGCACACGGCCAACGACCCGGTTCAGATTCCTCGCGTTCCCGACGGCGTCATCTTCCGCGTCCTTTCCAAGCTCATGCTCCTCGACGGCGAGCGCATCAGCTACCGGACGCTGGCCGTCGAGCAGATCGGCAGCGTCTACGAGGCCATCATGGGCTTCGAGTTGCACCAGGCCCAGGGACAATCCATCGCCATCAAGCCAGTCAAACGGCACGGTGCTCCCACCACCATTAACCTTGAGGAACTGTTGCGCACCACACCAGCCAGCAGGGCAAAATGGTTCACCGAGAAGACCGACCAGAAGCTGACCGGCCAGGCCGCCGAGGCGCTGAAATCGGCGGCCGCCATCAACGACCTGATGGCCGCCCTGGAACGTAAGATTGCGTCGGCAGTCACGCCAGGCATCGTCGCCAAAGACGCCATGATCTTCCAGCCGTCCGATGAGCGGAGGCGCTCGGGTTCGCATTACACGCCCAGCTCGCTCACTGGCCCCATTGTGCAGGCGGCGTTGGAACCGGTCCTCAAGCAATTGGGCGACAATCCAACGCCCGAGCAGATTCTTGCGCTCAAGGTCTGCGATCCGGCCATGGGCTCCGGGGCATTTCTGGTGGAGGCCTGTCGGCAACTGGGCGAGGCTCTTCTTCGCGCCTGGCACGCGCACAACGAGTTGCCATATGTGCCGCCCGACGAGGATGAGAATCTCTATGCCCAGAGGCAGATTGCGCAACGCTGTCTCTACGGAGTTGACAAGAACCCGATGGCGGCCGACTTGGCCAAGCTGTCGCTGTGGTTGGCCACGCTGGCCAAGGATCATCCCTTCACATTTCTTGACCACGCACTGCGCTCGGGCGACTCGCTCGTAGGACTCTCGCGCAAGCAGATCACTGCGTTTCACTGGGACAAGACGGACGCGCAACAGAGCTTTCTTGAGGACACGGTACGCGCGCGGCTGCAGAGGATCGGGCAATACCGCCAGCGGATTCTGGATGCGCGTGACCTGATTCCCTATGCCCAACTGGAGCAGCACATGGAGGCGGTGGATGAGGATCTCGGATGGTTGCGGCGCATTGGTGACACAGTGATCGCAGCGTTCTTTTCGGCCGAAAGGCCGAAGGCGCGCGAGGCGGCGCGGCAGGGCTTGCGCGAGCTGACGGAAAACACCGTGCGCAGCGTGATTGATCTTGAGAGCAACGCCAAAATCGAGGAAGCAGTTCGAAAGCTGTACGCGGGGACCAAGGGGATTCGGCCGTTTCACTGGGAGTTGGAATTCCCGGAAGTGTTTCGCCTCGATGACGGCGGAGAGCCGCAGAGTGGATTCGATGCGATTATCGGAAATCCGCCGTTCCTCGGCGGGAAAAGGGTGAGCACAAGCTTAGGGGATTGTTATCGCGATTGGATAGGAGGGTATTTCGTCGAAACCAACAGCAGTGCCGATTTGTCAGCCTTGTTCTTCCGAAGGTCGTTCGATTTGCTGGCCATGTGTGGGAACCTGGGGCTTATTGCAACCAACACGATCGCTCAGGGAGACACACGATGGACCGGCCTCCGCTGGATCTGTAATCACGGGGGAACAATCTATCGGGCAGTGAAGAGGCTTCGCTGGCCGGGACAAGCCGCAGTGATCGTAAGCGTGATTCATATCTCTAAAGGCACCGATGACGGCGCCTACTTACTCGACGGCAGAGTCGTACCTCAGATCACAGCTTTTCTCTTTCACGCGGGCGGACATGAAGATCCTGCGAGGCTTGCGGCCAATAAAGGGCTCAGCTACATCGGCACAATCGCGCTTGGTATGGGATTTACATTTGACGATACAGGAGATTCGGGTGAGACTGCTCCAATCAATTTGATGGAGAGCCTGATCACCAAAGATTCTCGGAATGCGCAAAGGATCAAGAAGTACATCGGCGGTGAGGAGACCAACGACAGCCCAACTCAAGAAGGGCATCGGTACATTATCGATTTTGGGGCCCTTAGCGAGTCCGAATCACGAGAGTGGCCTGACCTCTATGACATCGTTAAAGCAAAGGTCAAACCGTACCGTGATGGTCTCAAACGAGACGCTTACAGAAATCGGTGGTGGCAGTTTGGGGAAAAGCAGTCTGCTCTCTATGAATCGCTGGGCCCTTTAGAGAAAGCCTTAGCCATATCCAGAGTCGGGCAACAGGCTGCATTTACATTCCTGAATAAGGAGCAAGTATTCGCCGATTCCCTCGTCGTATTCTGCATCCAGACGTTCGCCGGGTTCTGCAGTCTCCAATCGCGCCCGCACGAATTATGGGCGCGGTTCATGGCCTCGTCGATGAAAGACGACTTGCGCTACACACCTTCCGACTGCTTCGAAACCTTCCCATTTCCCCTTGGCTATGACGCCAATCCGATTTTGGAGGAAGCCGGCAAAGCCTACTTCGAGTTTCGCGCAGATCTGATGATGCGGAACAATGAGGGTTTGACCAAGACCTACAACCGCTTCCACGATCCGTACGAGGATTCGCCCGACATTCTCCGCCTGCGCGAGCTGCACGCCGCCATGGACCGCGCAGTTCTGGACACATACGGCTGGCAGGATATTCAGCCAGTTTGCGAGTTCATCCCCGAGTTCGATGAGGAAGAAGACGAGGACGACAACGGCAGGCCGAAGAAGAAAAAGTATCGCTACAAGTGGCCGGAGGCGATCCACGATGAGGTGCTGGCTCGCCTGCTGGAGTTGAATCGCCAGCGCGCCGAGGAAGAGCGCCGCGCCGCCGAAGAGGCCGAAGCCCTGGACTGGGAGAATGGTGCTGGTCGCCGAACGAAGACCACCCGAAAAAAACGGGCTAAGATGACAGACACACCGCTTTTTGCAACCAGCGAAGAGGAATAGTCCCCCATGCCGGAAGAGATGTCCGCGGCAAATGTGCGCACCAAGCTTGTTGAGGCTCTGGAGCTGGACCTCGTCGGTCCCACCAACGGCGTGGGAGACCCGGCCGAAGTGCTCGCAGTGCCGCCGTCGCGCTGGTACCTGACAGGCTTCCTGGTTCCGCTGGGCGCGCGGCCCGAACAACGCCGCGACGAGACCGCCGAGGAGGAGGTAGACGAAGCTGCCGAGGGCGGCGACGACGATGCCAATCCTGCTGAGCGCGCCTCTGGCCGCATGCGCTACTTTCCTTCGTCAATCGGCACCACGGTTCTGGTGGGCGCGAACGCTGCCACGCTGGAAGTGAAGGTGGCGTGGGGCGACTACAAGCGCCGGGCACCTCAGGATGAGTGGGAACGCACTGCCCGCAGCGCCACCCAGACGCTGGACCTGGCCAAATCCGCCGACAAGATGCGGGAGCGAGAGATTCCTGGCAGCGATGGACTGGCCGTGGCGTGGGTGACGCGACCGGTGGGCCTGCTGTCCGAGGGCGCCGATCTGCCGAAAGGGGCAAGAACGGCATCCATCTTTGTCGTCAATCGACGCGCCGAAAAGCCAGACGAGGTTCGCGACGAGGCGTTCGCATTCCAGGTGGAACTGGAGATCGGCAGCGGGGAGTTCCTGCGCCGCCCGGACCTGCGCGGTTACATGAGTGACGACTGGGACGAAAAGTTGGCGGACCTCCAGTATCGCGATGATGGCGAGTACGCAGTGGGACACAATGTCGCCACTCGCACGTACGAGAAGAAGGTCGGATGCTGCTCGCTTGTCCGTACGTGCTGGATTCCGCAGGCCGAGGTAGAGAAGGTCGATCACCGCGCAGATATTCCCGGTGCTGCGCTGGGCATGGATGAACTGGCCACGTTGGCGGACGGTGCCAACGCAAAGGCAAAGCTTTCCCCTCTTGTGGCGGAGTATCGCAAGTGGATTGATGAGCAGGAGACTGCGGTTCCCGCCGCGCCGCCGAGGCGGCACGAGACCGGCATGGAGTTGGTGAACCGCGCGCGGGTGGCCGCGAACCGGATTGAAGAAGGCATCGCGCTGCTCAATGACGACGCGTGCCTCGAAGCCTTCCGGCTGGCGAACAAATGCATGGCTGCGCAGGCTCGGCAGCGGCAGGGCGTGATGCAGGGCAAGGCTCCCGAGTCGATCAAACCTGCGTGGCGACCGTTTCAGCTGGCCTTCCTGCTGATGAACCTGAAGAGCATTGCTGATCCGACTGACGACAATCGCAATGTTGTGGACCTGCTCTTCTTTCCGACCGGCGGCGGCAAGACCGAAGCCTACCTGGGCTTGGCCGCGTTCACGCTGGTGCTGCGCCGGTTGCGCAACCCGAGTATTGCATCGGCCGGACTGAGCGTGTTAATGCGTTACACGCTGCGGCTGCTGACGCTGGACCAACTGAGCCGCGCAGCCACGTTGATCTGCGCGCTGGAACTTGAGCGTCAGAAGGATGCAGAGAAGCTGGGCGACTGGCCGTTCGAGATTGGCTTGTGGGTGGGGAAAGCGGCTACGCCCAACAGAATGGGCAAGCGCGGCGACGGTGACTCGGAATCGGCGCGGGCGCGCACAAACCGATTCCTGAACGATGACCGCAAGCCTTCGCCGATACCGCTGGAAGAATGCCCCTGGTGCGGGACGAAGTTTGGAAAGCTTTCCTTCAGGCTGCTGCCCAACAACGATAATCCCCAGGATCTTCGCGTCTCGTGCATGAAGCGCGAATGCGCATTTGGGCGTGGCGTGCCGCTCCCGATCCTCGCGGTGGATGAGCCGATCTATCGCAGACTGCCGGGCTTCATGATCGCGACAGTCGACAAGTTTGCGTCGCTACCCTGGACCGGT
>JAJYAE010000096.1 GCA_021779695.1 Acidobacteriota bacterium
GTCAGCGATGGGAATACCCTCGGCAAGCCAAAGACGGGCCGAGGCAATATCGACGGTGCGCTGCGCGTAATAGAGGGGATCGGGTTTATCGGCGCGGTGCAAAGCAAGCTCGTGGGTCAGCTTCGCGGGGTCCTGGCCATGGGCAAGCTGGCTGCAAACCCAGGCCCAATCGTTTTCCGAATGGGAGCGCTTATTCGATGGTGATTTGCGTGCGTTCCCGCGTAGCGGCAGCACGCAAGAGCCGACAGTATCATCAAGCCGGAAGTCGTCCGGACCGTAGGTGGCATCTGCCGGGTATTCGACCGCGACAGAATGAGCGGGAGAATACTTGCGATTCAGGAATCCGGGGACGCGCAGCACCCGGTTCCGATCGCTGCAAGCAGGGTCGCCGCCGAAGGTGTGGGCGAGCAGTTTGAGCGTCTGTTCCTGCTGCCCGAAGTCGAAGCCCGCGACCCGCCAAAGCGCCTGATACTTGCCCGGCGAAGTCGAAAGAATCGCGGTCGGTGCGGGAACTGAATCCGACGCCCGCAGCGCAGCGAGCCGGGCGTCGCCGTCGGTATCAATATCTATATAGATGTGGCGGACGGAAGCGATGGACTCCTTGGTCCGCTTCCGGCTGCCAGGGCGGAGCGGATTGGCGGAGACGTAGATGTTTGCGCCATTGTCGTTCTCGAAGGCAAGCCACGCGAGATAACGCGGCGCGAGAACTTGTTCGAGCGTAACCACGCGCTGCTGTGGCCGAGGCGCATCTTCCCGGCGCAGCAGGAGCGCAATCGTTTCGCAGGAGGCGAAACAATGGGTGAGAAAGTCGGTGGCAACTCGATTCATCTTTAACCTCGTTCGGGAACGCGATTTCACGGGCCGGTTAGCAGACGGGAAGCCCGGCAAAGCCGGGCTCCCGTGAAGGGCAAAGACGAAGCCTTACGCGGCCTCGTCCTCGACAGGAATCTCCTCCTCGAAGACTTCCTCGGCGGCCTTTTCGGCGCGGTCGAGCTTGAGGATGGAGGTAACGCGGATGCTGTCGGTGCGCACCGGCTTTTTGGCCTTCTTGGGCGTGTACTCGGTGTGCCGAATCTCGCCCTCGACCTGTACGTGCGCGCCCTTCTTGAGCGTGGCCGCGAATTCACCGAACTTGCCGAAGACGATGCAGCGATGCCATTCGGTGTGCGAGATGTATTCGCCGGACTCTTTGTCCTTGTAAGAGGTCTTGGTGGCGATGGAGAAAGTGGTGAACTTCTGGTTGTTCTTGCCGGTGCGAACTTCGGCATCGTTGCCGAGATAGCCAATGAGAGTTGCGCGATTCAGATACATGATTGAGTCTCCGTTTTTGAATTCCCGATCTGCTCGGGTCACACCTGGCAACGCCATGCGAGTGGGCGCGACTCCCAAGGCCGAAGCTCTGCATTTGCGGAGGGTCCGGCGTAATCTTTTCGGTGTACTTTCCGAACAAGATTTCGATGGAAACCGTAAAAGCAGAAGAGCGAGCTTGCCGTCGGGCGTCGTATAGGCCCCGAAGCAGTGACCGAGTAGGCGAGGAATTGAACCGGGGAGACTCGCATCTGACCGCAATCTCTCCGCTTTCCGGCGATGCCATCGACCGGCAAACCAGATCCACGTTTCTCGCCAGACCTCGGGACAAAGAGCCACATTTCGCACCCCATGCTGCCGTCTTCACGTTCGGTGCGGCCACGCTCAAGTGCGCACAGGGTGGGGGGGATTCTGTCTGCGACACCGTGCTCAAGAAGGCTGTTCATGGCCGTGCCTCCGATCTGCGTTTCCATCTGCTCGATCACGCCGCAAGCGCAGAGGAAACCCGATAGAGTTCCTCGGTCTCGAAGGACTGGTCCGCGTGGCTGTAGCCCTTTACGGTGATTAGCTCGCGTACCCGGCGCTGGCCCGTGGAATTGCGTTCGCAGTAGAGAACGAAATCGACTGCCTTTCCGGTCTGCGACCGGATGAATTGCTGGTCGAGATTGGTCCGGGCGCTGAGCGCCATATCCGCCAGCCTGTCGAGAGCATCGACAGCCGAATCGGCGTGCAATGTTGAGAGCGTTCCGCCGTGGCCGGTGTTCATCGCTTGCAAGAGGTCGTAACCGCACTCATCGCGGATTTCGCCCATAATGATCCGGTCGGGACGATGCCGCAGAGCGGCGGCGACAAGCTGGCTTGGCGTGACGGCAACCTGGCCGGGAATGGCGGCGACGGCCTCCCAGCGAACGGCATTGGGATGCGCAATCTTCAACTCGGCTGGCTGCTCGATTACAATCAACCGCTCTGTGATGGGAATATGATCGAGCAAGGCTTTCATCAGGGTCGTCTTCCCTGAGCCGGTTCCACCCGCGATAATGCCGTTCTTTCGTTCGCTGATAAGCCGCACGATGGTATCCCGAACGCGGTTCGGAAAACTGCCCGATGCAACAAGCTCATCCGAGGTGAACCAGCGGTTGAATTTGCGCACCGTCAGTGTCGGGCCATAAACCGACGAGGGCGGGCCGACAACGGCGACGCGCGAACCGTCCGGCAAGCGCGTATTCAGAATCGGATTCTGGCCGGTGAGGTCCTGGCCGAGAATGCGCGCGACGCGCTCAATCGCGGCCTGAAGCCGGTCGTTGGTGTATGGTGCGCGCAGTGCAATGTGCTCAATGACACCATTGCGATCCGCGAACACGCCGGTCGTCCCGTTAATCATCAAGTCGGAGATCGACGGATCAAGCAAAAGCTCGCGCAGTTCCTCGGGAAAGAACGGCAGAATCAGATCGAAGCTCATCTTGCCGCTCCCGTGATTTTTGCCGCGCTTGCTCCGGGCGCAACTACATCCACGGAGACACGGTTTTCGTGGAACTCGGTGATGGTCAATCCCAGCGGATTGATGAACTCGTATTGCGGGAACACGCGCGACTGGTCGCTGACCTGTTTGGGATTCAGATAGTAGGTGATACTGAGCAGCCAATGCTCCGTCCGCGGCTCGTGGGAGTTCTGCGCAGAGTAGAACTTATCGAGCGTCATCAAAGCCGTTCCGCGCGCAATTTTCGCGCCTTGAACGGTCTCCTCGGACATGGATGTGATGGTTACGTTCTGGACTTGGACATCGCTCGATTCGATCTGACCCGCTGCGACTTGGGAAACGAGATGATTAGCGTTATCGTCGGCCATCAATTTGGAGGCGAGAGCCTGCGAAAGAAAGTAATAGTTGAGCGGATACTTCTTGGCGATTACGTCGCGGTTTACGGTGTAACGGTAGTTTGCCCAATCGGTCAGATAGGTGCGGACTTCGCCCTCACGCGGGCTGTAATTCAGGTCCGAATACTGGATCGCCTGTGCCCGTCCCATCTCGTCGATGCGAATGTAACGATTGACAATCGGTCGGTGCGCCAATGATAGGTTCATCCCCAGCGAACAGAGCAGCAGCACCGTGCCGCAACCGATGATGAGGCGATAGGTTTTCCGCTCTGCGTAATGCGAAGCATAGACCTCGTTGCCGATCTGATCGGCGAGCAAGACTTGCTCCGGGGCCAACTGTTCTTTAATGCGTGCTGTGCGTGTGAGCATGATGGGGACTCGTCCTTTGTTCAAGAGTCAGAAACAGGTTCAACGTGTAAAAGAAAACAACAACGGACAGAATGCCGAAAACGGACAAGAACAGATAACGCAATGGCCTTGTCAGCCCGAGCCGGCGAAGCAACAGGATTCCGAGAAGGTATTGCCACATGGCTTTACAAACTTCCAGTCATGGCAATGGCTGAGGCGGCAACGCCGACAGCCTGCGTAATGTTGCTCGCCATTCCAGCGGTCCCGCCAAAGATTGCCTGGGTCATGCTGGGGATAAAGAGCATGTTGATGATGAAGGCAATGAACACCATCGTGCAGGGGATGAGATTGGCAAGCCACATCTCCATCGAATAGTTGCCGTTGAAAGTCTGCTGGATGAAGGCGTTCATAAAGCCTCCCCAAACGAAGATGAACGCGGCGGCTACGGCGCGGATCATGGCAAAGCCGATCAGCACGTCGAGAAAGTGAAAGAACTTCGCCCGGAATGTCCTGGTCATCAGCAACGGAATGAATACCGGGCCGAAGAGCGCCGTGACGCCATAGAGGATGAACGAAGAGCAGTTGATAAGGAACAAAATCGCCGATGCCAACCCCAAGAGTCCTTGCACAACGAAGTAGCAAAGGATCTGCATCGGAGCCATGAGCGATGGCATGGCAGTATTGTCGCCTGCCGTCTTCAGGAGTTGCAGGAGGTTATCCAATGAATTCTGGTCAAACGCGGCGACCATAGCCTGCGCGATATACGAAAAGAAGTGGTTGACGCCAAAGCTCGCTCCGGGGAACGGATTCACCCAATAGTTGATGAGCAGGCAGCAGATGATGAGCCGTAGCAGAAAGTGTGTCAGATCGCCCGCGCGGACCGGGTGCGTGTGAAAGCGCAGCGTCATCCCCGACGTGTTCCAGTTGACGACCATACTGATAAGCGTGAACAGCGCGATGCAACTCAACTCGGTCAATCCAAGCTGCGTTAAAGCGCCTCCATTCTGCGTGGTCAGATTCGTCAAGTTGTTGGTGAACTGATAAAGCCAGTCCACGCCGGAGCTTGCGCTCGGTAATGCCTGCGCCAATAGTGTCGGGGAAACCATCATCTTTGCCTCCCATCCGAATCAGGGAACGTAGGACCGCCAGGTATCGCCTTCTTTGCCTGCGGCGGAGTTGTGCTGCTTCTTGTTCTGCTCGACCTGTCTGCGAAATTGCTCGCGCAGGACAGCCGCTTTGTGTGCTTCGTAGCGTTGGTAAATCGCGGCGCTGGCGAGAATGCCCAGCGCCGCAAGGATGGCAATCAGAATCTTCGTTTGAAGGAGTCTCAGCATAGAGTTGTCCTTCAGGGAAGATAGGTTTGCCAGGTATTGCCTTCGCGGGCGGCGCTGACATCGTTCGACGCTCGCTGCTGCTGAACGAAGGCCGCGGTGTTCAGGTCAATTGCCGCCGCGTTCCGCTGCTGCATGTTGGCGACGGCCATCTGCGTGGCAAGACACGATTGCAAAGTGCCCTGCGTTTGCATCTCGGCCATCTTCTGCGCCTCGGCCGCGTTGAGGAGATTCAACTGTTGGACTTCGCTATTGGTCGTATCCGATCCGTCGAGTTCGTTGGCGGCGAGCGTGTTCACAGCCGTCGTGTTCTGTGTCCGCGCTGCCCGGTACTGGCCCACGGCAGTGAGGCAGTCGGGCGAAACGGAGTCCGACGCCTCGATCATGGCAAGCTGCGAAAGTTGCGCGCTGCCCGGCGTCTGCCCCTGTAAGTAAGTGGTTGTGTTGCTCGACACTGGGACGGTCGCTGCCGTCCACGCCGTTGAAGATGCAGACGGCGAGTTGGTGTTGAGGGCGGTGGTCATCCCGTTGGTTTCACCGAACAGATTCTTGACATTCGTGGTCTTCAGGGTCGTCAAGACGGCCTGCCACTGCTGTTTGACCGAGAAGTGGGTGAGATTGTTCTTGATCGCGTTGTACTGCATTTGGAGCGTGGTGAGTTGCTGAACCAGGCTCCCGTAGCTGGTGGGTAGGGTCGAGAACTGGCGCGGTATTCGTAGAGTGAGCCTATCTGTTGCTCCCCGTTCCCTCTGGGAGTGCCTCATTAGCTCATTCATAAATCCGTTTCCAGCTCCCGCCACGTCGAACGCAACGTGCGGTTTTCCCGCATTGCGCTCTCCTGTTTGCTTCGTGCCAAGGGTTATGTGACCTATCATGATGGGAGTCCTTTCGGGTCTGTCATGTAGCGGACGTGATAGTCGCGGAACAACTTCAAGTCCTCGTACAGCCATTTCCTACTCCATCTCTTCCAGCCGAAGCCCCAGAGTTTCCGGGATTGAGCTATATGGCGTCGGACCTTCTTTTCCACCCAGTGTCGGATGAAGTCGAAGCACTTGCCGGAGTGTCCGATGGCGAAGTAGTTCACCCAGCCGCGCAAGATCGGGTTGATCTGTTGGATCACCTGCTCCACGGGTTGTGAGTGGTATCGCCGGAACACATCCTTGAGCGTGTGCAGCAGCGTCGTACGCTTCTTCATCATCGGCGCGTGATGCACACACCACATC
Source organism: Acidobacteriota bacterium (assembly GCA_021779695.1). The sequence goes on from JAJYAE010000096.1 coordinate 6,083, forward strand.
TGCCCCTTGATACTGCGGAGGCGGCGGAAATCGAACCCGAGGAAACCGAAGGTCTCCCCGCGTGCTAAATCCACGATGCGGCTCTTCATTTCGTTGATTTCGACCTGTAGCTTGGCAAACTCCTCGCGCAGTCGTTTGTAGACCGCCCCAAGCAACCACGCATGTCGCGGATGGGCGTCGATCAGTACCACCAGATCATCGGCGAATCGAGCGTACTCGACGTGGGTGTATTGCCCTTTGCGTGTGGTTTCCTTTGCCCGCTCCAGCATGCGATCTACCTCGTTGAGGTAAATGTTGCTTAGAAGCGGTGAAATCACTCCGCCTTGAGGAACACCCAGTTTCCCCGATGCTGACAGCACCAGCTTCAGCAATCGCATCACCTCATCGTCATTGATCCGGCGAGCTACTTTGTCCAACAGCAGATGGTGTCTGACCGTGTCGAAGTATGCTTTGAGATCGAGATCGATGATGTGGGTCTTGCACTGAACGATTGCCTTCGCTACTCGCTGCACCGCTTGGTGCGCTGTGCGCTTGGGACGGTAGCCATACGAACCCGGCTGGAAATCCGCCTCGAAGATCGGCTCCATAATTAGCTTCAGTGCACCCTGTACGACTCGATCACGAATAGCAGGGATCGACAGAGTACGGAATTTTCCTCCGGCCTTCGGTATCTCCTGCTTCCGCGAACGTAGTGGCACATAGGTGCGGTTGATGAGTTCGCCGCGTATCTGCTCGATGAAGCCTTCCACGCCCTGCGCTTCAACAGCCTCAAATGTCACACCGTCGATTCCCGGTGCGCCATTGTTCTTTCTGGCCATCTCATACGCTTCGCGCAGAGTCTCCATCTTGCAGATATGGACGTACAAACCCCAGAAACGCCAGGACGGTTCAGACTTCGCCTTGACGTATAGGTTCCTGCGCAGGTCCTGCAAACTGATAGGCGTGTTTGTCATGCGCCTTTGCCTCCCTTGTTGTTGGAACCGTTACAAACAGCAGGGCTCCTTCGCTCCACCGGCATTACCCGGCTTCATCGCTACTACGAACCCATCCGTCTCCCTCTCGCCTTCGGCCCTTTTCCCGTGTGTGGTTATAGGGCCTACCTTTCTCCGGCGATTTCGCGCCGGGACGAGGAGGGTTTCTCCAGTTGCTCGGTATGTCCTTGTCATCGTGCTGTCGCTTCCACCCCGCCGAAGCGAGAGAAACGCATCAGTCAGATTGCGTCTCCTCATGCTGTCTTCGCCCTTCGACCGTGAGCTCGACCTTCGGGGTTGATTGTTAACGGGGCCACATGCATGCGTTCACTTTCGTTACGGCCCGATGACTCGCACATCTCCCAAGGAGATGCTTGTCGATAGGCTTCAGAGATTTAGTTTCCCGCCTCCCTGCTATCTAGCTACGGGGCTTCTGACTTTTACCCCGGCAGGTCCTTCCCCTGCTGGACATACCAGCCTTAGCTGGACGCACGGTCAAAAACGATGTCTCCGAGACCGAACAGAGCAAAGCTGGGCGTTGCGGTCAGGACGATGGCCGCTCCGGCGATAAGCCATTTGCGGTGTTTCTTCAGTTTGGGTTGCATGTAGCCTCCTTCTTTTTTGCGCGGTTACAGACATTGCGGACAGGTCGGATCGAACCTGTCCATGGTGAAACATTTGCCGTGCTTCAAAAGAGTGCATGGAAAATGCAGCACTCTTTCGGTGATCTCAGCGAATTCCTCCAACGCGCACGCTAGGACGTTCTGCGTGGCAGGCATTGCAAGGATGAGAAGCGTCAGCGCAACCAGCGCGGCATTAACGACGAACCTGCGGCGATTCACAGCGCGATGCGTCATGCGTCCTCCTCCTCGGCGAGCTGGCGCGCAATCTGCGGAATGATGGCAACCCATTCCTGGCCGGCACGTTCGATGGCTTCCGCGAGGGTGTAGTCGTACTCGGCAAGCCAATCGGCGCGGTTGAGGACAAGCGCGACGGCAACCTTCTCTCCGGTGGACTGCACGGCCCAGGCATCGTGACCGCCGCGCTTGGCACTCCTGGTTTTATTGAGCAAGTGGTTGTATCGATCACTTGATATGCTCATCACCCTGTTCCTCTTTTCACAGCGTGGGGTCCATGCGGTGTTCCGCATAGGACGGAATAAGGATGTCGCGGCCCACGTAAACGCGGGCCCGCGACCCTTCCTTCAGCGTGATAACCGGAAGTCGATTCAGAAAGTGATTGAGTACCTGTTCGCCTTCGGCAGCCGTCTGCTCGGAGATGCCGTTGCGAATCTGCGTCGAGGGATCGAGGATGCTGCTGTTGTTGCCGATTTGCGCGAGACCGCCCAAGCCCCCGATGGCGGCTGCCGCACCAAAAGCCAACAGATACCCGTGATTGACCTTGGTTGCAAGGCCGGTTGTGCCCAACGGATCGAGCCCAATGTACTTGTCGAAGTCGAGCGAGAAACCATCCGGGCAAACGGCGCGATGGAAGGTGACGAACATCTTGCGCTGCTCGGCGTTGCCCACGCTCTGAACCGTGCCGATAAGACGTGTTCCTTGCGGCATGAGCAACTGCTGGTGGTCATGCGAGTAATAATCGGTCGTGAGCATGACCATGATTGGCCCACCGAAACCACCGTCGATGTGGTTGGTAACGACGCCTTCAAAAACCGTGCCCTCGAAGATCCGATAGAGACGGCCTTGATACTGATCGAAGTCATACGGACCCATCGGGTCGGTCTTGGCGGTTGCTTTCGCCTGCGCAGCGGCGGGCTGGCCGGACGCCGCGCTACCGGCCACGTCGGCGATAGCTGGGCTTTGCGGCGGTTCTGCCGCTGTCGATGGCGGGACCACTGCGGGAGAGACAGGAGCCGTGCTCGAATGCTCAAAGTCAATCGCCACCGTCCCGCTGTTGATGGCATCCTGTTTCTGCTTCTCCCGCGCCAAGGCTTTTTGTTTGGCTTCGGCCTGGGCTTCCGAAACAGAGGAGGTGCGCTGCGGCGCATTCGGGCTGCCGCCGTAGATCGCGTCCCGCTGCGCCGCAGTCATCGGCGAGGCACTGGCGTACTCAGGACCGGGCGCACCCTCGGCAGCTTGAAGCTGCTGCATGGCTGCCGCCAACTGCTGCTGACGCTGCCGTTCTTCGGCATCCTGCTTTGCCTGCAACTGTTGCTGCGTCTCGAAACTCGATACCTGCTGCGCGTTCGGCGACACCGGGCGCGTGGGTAGGGCGCTCGCCGGGGTCGTTTTTTTGTTGCCGCGCAATAGACTCGTTACGTTGGCGATACCGAGAATGCCGAGGATCGCCACAAGCGCGAAGACCACAGGCATACCCTTGCGCAGTGGCGGCCTTGCCTCCGGTTGCTCGGGGACAGTTACGGGAGTGTTCTGATTCGGCTCGGTCATGGCTACTTCGCGCCTCCCGTGCGGTGGAACTCAACCTTCTGTTTTCCGATGGCGAGATACCCGTGCTCCAACTGCTTGGGCACGGTATAAAGGCCGCTGTTGAAATCGAAGTTGATGAGCGAGCCTTTCTTGTCCTTCAATTCATAGAGCGCGGGCGTCTCCTGGAATTGACCGCGCAGGTAGGTGAACTTGTCGTCCCGCCAGATTTGTTGCAATCCGAGTTCTTTGCCCCTTTTCTCATCCCACGTGTAGTCGAAGTGCAGCGAACCGGGATACTCCGAGCGAAACTGCTCAGCCTTGCTCTGTTCGGTTTTGAGTTCCGCTGCCTGAGCGGCTTTCGAGGCAGTAGCTTCCTGTTTTGCCTTATCCAGTTCCGCCGCAGGCACAAATACCGGAAGCTGCGCCAGACGGTCTTTTGCAGTCTGGTCGCCTGGGTTAATGAAAACCTTGGAATCGAAATGTGCATCGGGGTCATTCGATACCTCATGCAACTCAAGCGTGTATTCGTTGCCGTGGTCGGAGACGATGTGAATATCCGTCGCCGTATTCGCTGTCTTGGGCTTCACACTGATAAAACGCGAAGCGACATGACCGCCGTCGAAGATCCAGTTCACCGTGTCGCCGGCAAACACGTTGGCGGCCTTCTCTTCAGCGGGCAATACGATGAGCGTCGATTGCAACAGTCCGGCGCGTACCTCGGGCGGCGTAGCCGCCTCCGAAACGATCACCGTGCGCGGCGCGCTGGGCTGAAGCGGATGGGAGTCGGCGGCGTGTAACTGGCCGGAGGCGAGCATCAGGCCGATGCCGATAGCGATAGGAAAAGGGGGTCTCATGGCGTTCGTGTCCTTTCTGCGGTGAGTTTTGGTTATGCGGTCTCGCCTTGGGCAAAGCGTGCGATGCCCTCGATGAGTCCGTATTTGGCGATTAACTTTGTGCGGCGCACACGGTCCTTCGGCTTGGTCGAAAAGATTGCGTAGCTGCGGCTGTCAAGATTGAGTCGGACAACTTTCGTCAGCCCATCACGGCGCATATAGAGACCTTCGCGGTCCTGCAAGCTCTCGAAGAGAGCGAGTTGCTGCTCGTTCATCTTGAAGAGTTCCGCATAGCGCTTCCGGTTGAATGTGGCGTCTTTCAGGAACAGAAACGACGTGCAGGAGTTCACAATCGAATCGGCGTTCGCGCCCAGGTCCTCGGCGGATTGGCCGATCATGGTCACGCCGCCCAGATTCTTGCGCACGGTTTTGATGGACGCGAGCGCGCCTTCGAGCAACTGCCGGTTCTTCATCGAAGAGAAGATTTCTTCGATGAGAATGTGCTTGGGAACGCCCAGATTGGCGGGGTTATACAAAACGTCGTTGATACGCCGAAGAAGCCAGACCATCAACGGCTCGATCAGGTCGGCGTTCTGTTCGTTGTTCACGCCCTGGAAGTCGAAACACTGAAGGCGCGAGAGCGAAAGACTGTCCTCCACGTTGTCGAAAATGGCGTGATAGACACCGTTGCCAACCCACTTTGAAAGGTAGCGATCCAGCTTTTTGGGCAGAAAGAGATTGGACAGGCGGCGGTTCTCCGAGTCGAGCAGGTACATATCCCGCACGGCCTTGTGGATCACGTCATCGTCTTCCGGCTCCAGTTCCGCGCCGCCATTGGTGAGCAAGAGCTTCACGAATGAATAAAGAAAGGTGATGTTGCCTTCGGTCGGTTCCAGAGCGAAGGGATTCACGCGCGGGCCATCTTTGCCGATGCGGTCCACGCGCCCGCCGTACAGTTCGACTACGCTTTCGTAGCTGCCGCCGATGTCGAAGATGTAGGTAAACCCGCCGTACTTCTGTTCGTGCGCAATAGCCAGGTTGCCGTGTACCGATTTGCCGGTTCCCGTAGGCCCGAGGATGAGCATGACGCGCACGCCGTCCACATAGGCGTCCTGAAAGAAGGGCGTCCTTGTGCGTGTCTCGAAGACGTTCAGGTATTCGTTGTCCAGGTCCTCCGAAGACGGATGGCCCAGGTTCGGCGCGAAGATCGAAGCCAGGCGCGCATGGTGGTCTTCCGCCAGCCACATGGGGAATACGTTGAACTTGTGGTTGCCGGGGAACATAGCGTAGAAGGCCGACAGGTTCCCAAGCGTTTCTTCCATGACCTGCGCCCGCGCATCGACGAAAACGCGATGCACGGCGGGCGCGATGCCGTGCAGTTCGTCCAGGCTGCGCGCCGCCACAAGGAAGCGAAGCCCGTATTCGCCCTGTGCCTTCTTATCGAGGGAACGGATGACTTCGCCCAAGTCATCGACGTGCGTGTTGGCGGCGCGTGCGCCTGCGCCGGTTTCAAGCGAAGCGAAATCGTGTCCGCTCATCACGCGCGTCAGAACGCCGACCTTGAAAAACGAGATGAACTTTTCCTGGGCATCGATCTCGCTACGCGCTGCGGTAGTGGACTTCGGTCGCCATGTCGAGCAAAGGATGCTGTCGCAGTCGAGCGTCGTGAGGCCGGAAAACAGGCACGGCCGCGACGCCTCCGGCGTGGTCTTGAGCGAGAACATCTGGACGTATCTGCGACCGATGGTGAGATGGTCGCTGTGCCACGCAACAGGACTTTCTACGATTTGCCGGTCCACACCGTCATCGGCGGACAATGTGTCTCTACTGGCCCACTCTTCGAGATTGAAGAGATAACTGAAGAACTGATAGGTATCGTTTTTCGCAAGCAGTTTCAATCCAATCGACGCGCCGAGATGCCCTTCGAGCAGCGTGGCCGTCTTTTCGAGGTCGGCCAGCATCCTCGTTGTATCGGCTACGTGTTCCTGGGGTTTGCGTGCAAAGGCCGCCGCCTTGGGCGTTTCCAGCGTCAGGCACCAATGCAGATCGATGCGCCTGAAGGCTGCCGTCTTTGCGAGAAAGTCCAATCTTTCGTCCACGAAAACCTGTGTGACGGGAGTCATGTAATGCGCTTTTCTTGGCAGATCGCAGCCGGACCGGACGCGCGTGTACTGGTATAGACACGATCCTTCTGGAAGGCCGCGCAGCGCGCCTTCAATCGACCGCATCTGTGCTTCGAGTTCCTGGTCGGTCAATCCCTCTTCGTCAATGCCGGCGAGCGAGAACAAGCAGCCGTAACCGCCGCCCTTGAGCGCGAAAATCCGGTCATTGACGAACCGTGCAATCGGGATGATCGAACACGCAGCCCCGGCTTTGGCGAACCACGGCGTGTATTTGAGTTCTTCAGCGTTTACGCGGGTCATAGTAGGACCTCTGGCTCAGGCTCAAGCCCCAAAGCTCGAACATCTTCGGATGTTTGCGGACGATCAGCCATGCACTTACTGCAAGCGAAGGGAAGGCGATCATCGCCACCATGCGGAACCCAACGAGGAAAACCGTTACGCAGACGAATACGATCGCCATCCATGCGCTGAGGTCGAGGCCAAGTTTGGCTCGTGGCCTATTAAGCGCCTGATTGATTGGTAACGGTTCTCCCCGCTTGGTCATGGCTGCCTCCTACTGCATGGTCTGACCAGTGAGGCTGCCAATCCAGCCCGCTCCCCAGCCCAGCACTCCGGCACCGAACAGCGCGCCGAAGAGCCCTGGGATAGCGTCCTGAAAACGTCCGCTCATCATGCGGATTCCGGCAAAGATCAGTCCGCCGAAGCAGATGACCGCGCCCGCATAGATGGCGAAAGTTTTGAAGGTTGTCATCAGTGTTTGCGCCCCGGAGAAGTCCATCGTCCCCTGGGCGTGGGCAACACTCGTCAAAGACAGTGCAAGAAGGGTGGGAGCCATCGTGCGGATGGCCGGGAAGAGGGTGTCTTTCAGGAAGGGTTGTGCGCGGCGGATGCCGGGTGGAATTGGTAGCCGATTGCTGCTCGCATCGGAACGGAAGAGACGGCGGACTCGATTCACTTTGCACCTCCGCTGACCGTGTGGGTCAGCCATGGCGCAAAGTTAGGGCGGAACCGATGCCGCGTCCAATGAA
>JAJYAE010000097.1:0-1727 GCA_021779695.1 Acidobacteriota bacterium
GCGCTACGAATCTCCTTTGCTGTTGAAGGAAGCCATCGAAGCCTCGGACCCGGCATTGCTGACCGTGGCGCTTCGTAAGCAGATGCAGGGAGGCTCGCATGCCGGGCAAGCCTTTTGGGACATCGTGCGTTCAACAGGCCGGCCGTTGCTGCCGAATACCGCTGGGTGCAGCACTGTCAGGGAAGCTGTGAACACAGCGTGCATGGCGCGTGAGGTCTTTCAGACGGACCTGATCAAGCTGGAAGTGATTGGCGATGAAGTGAATCTTCAGCCAGACCCATTCGGGCTGGTCGAGGCCGCAGTCGATTTGATTCGCCGCGGGTTTCGCGTCTTGCCGTACTGTACCGAGGACCTGGTGTTGTGCCGCCGATTGCTCGATGCCGGGTGCGAAGTGCTGATGCCCTGGGCCGCGCCAATCGGTACCGGACAGGGACCCCGAAATCCGAGAGCTCTTCGCGAACTGCGCGAGCGCATCCCGGATATTCCGCTGATTGTGGATGCCGGTTTAGGGCTGCCTTCCCATGCCTGCCAGGTGATGGAGTGGGGATTCGACGGAGTTCTTGTGAACACGGCTGTTTCCCGCGCGATCCATCCCGTTCAAATGGCAAAGGCGTTTGCGGGAGCGGTGCAGATGGGCCGGTTGGCGTATTTAGCGGGTCCAATGCCGGTACAGGATCTGGCTGTTCCAAGCACGCCCGACATTGGAATCCCTTTCTGGGCCGAAGCTGGCCGGTTTGCCTCGCAGGAGACGCGATGAGCGTGCGCGTCTGGATAGACGGCCGCGCTGCGGATGAACTGGAGACGTATCATGCCGTACTTGCAGATCTCGGTGCGATATCCGATGAGTCGGATCGCAGCATTGGCGTCTTCACGCACTCGCCGGAATGCCTGCCCGATACTGATTCTGCCTGGATCACTCCGCATGATACTGCCGCAGGAGATCCTTGGGTTACAGCGGGAGGAGTAATCATTGAATCAAAGATCACGGACGGAAGCTACGCCGAGGACTGGTTGCGGTGGCGCGGGAGCACCGTAAAGGTCCGTAGCCGCTCCGGCAGCGATCTCGACCGGGCCGTGTTTGCCGCGTTTCTGGCGCATGATTTTCCTCCTCTGGATGCGCTGATGCTGGCGCGGGCGTATCGCGGAAGAGGATGGCCGGACGACCTCAGCGATTATCCGGTTCCGGTCGACGCGCCCAAATGCAAAGCATCATTCCCCGAGTTTCCGCGCAATGCCGGCCTGTACGCAGTCGTGCCAACGGCTGAGTGGGTGCGGAGGTTGGCTGATTTGAACGTACCGGTGGTGCAACTTCGCGATAAGCTGCAAGACCCGGATGCGGCCGCACGAGGCATTGCTGTCGCGGTGCGCGCGGTTGAGGGGAAGGCGACGAAGCTCTTCATCAATGACCATTGGAAGCTAGCCATCGAGCACGGCGCCTACGGGGTGCACCTCGGCCAGGAGGACATCGAGACTGCGGACCTCAACGCCATCCGCAATGCGGGCCTCAGACTCGGTACCTCAACGCATGGCTACTATGAGATGCTTCGCGCACACGCCTGTCGGCCCAGCTATATGGCACTGGGCGCCGTCTATCCCACTGCAACCAAGCGGATGCCGACATGCCCACAGGGCCTCCGTCGTCTCAAGCACTACGTGAGGCTGATGTCTCCGCATTATCCTTTGGTCGCAATTGGGGGCATCGACCGTTCGCGTCTGGAGGACCTGTG
>JAJYAE010000097.1:1737-13414 GCA_021779695.1 Acidobacteriota bacterium
CGATGGCGCGGCCGTTCTTCGCGCGATTGTGGACGCAGCGGATTATCGTGCCGCCGCAACCGAGCTTCTCGCGCAGACGCCCGAAGCGTGCTTGGCGGGGAGACCAGCATGAGCGAAACACTCGAATTCGCCCGGGTGCTCGCGATCGGCGGGTCCGATCCGAGCGGCGGGGCGGGCATCCAGGCCGATATCAAGACCGGGGCGGCCATGGGCGTGGATGTGTGCACCGTCATCACTGCTGTTACGGCGCAGAATAGCCTGGGTGTCCAGGCCGTGGAACCCGTCCCTTTAGAGATGGTACACGCGCAACTGTCGAGTGTCTGTTCTGATATCTCAATCCAGGCTGTGAAGATTGGAATGTTGTTTGACGATGCGCGACTCGAAGCTGTCGCCGATGCGATTCTGGCCTATAGCCTGGGAAATGTCGTGTGCGATCCAGTGCTAGCGTCCACAAGCGGAACCGACTTGCTCAGTACGGCGGGTGTCAAGAGACTAGCCTCCATGCTGCCCCTGTTTTCTTTGCTGACGCCCAATGTCAGAGAAGCTGCAGTACTAAGCGGAAGAGAAGTTCGGAACTCGTCCGAATTGCTTGATGCCGGCCGGGCCCTGCTCGATTTAGGCGCCCGTGCAGTGCTCCTAAAGGGAGGCCATCTTGAAGGCGCGGATTCCACCGACTCTCTTCTCCAACGAAGTAGTCCAGAAGTCATCCGCTTTACTGAAGTGCGCGTCGGAACAAAGAACGATCACGGCACCGGGTGTGTGCTCTCGAGTGGCATTGCCTCGGGCCTTGCCCTTGGGTTCGCATTACCGGAAGCAATCGCTTCAGCGCGCACTTTTCTACAAAGGGCGATTGAACACTCCGTTCATCTTCACGGAGTGGCAGGCAGAGGGGGAATGAATCTGGTCCACGTCGGCGCCTCTAAACTTTAATCGCCGAGGATGGCAGCCAAGGTAGGGCACTCAAATGCACGGTTATATTGTGGTTTCCCTTTTCCTTCCGCGCCATAAGTCTAGGAAGCCTCTGCTTTTCAAATATTTAACTCTCAATGCGGAGGGATGCCTAAGGTGAATTCCTTCAAAAAGCAGAAGTAAAGGGTCGTTGTAATATTTTCGTGGCACACGAAGATATGCGTATAATAGATCCGGAGGTGGGCATGCACACCGCAACTCAATCCGATGACCTGGTCGTCTGGACGCCACCTAAGGCACTGGAGGAAGCCCAATCCCTTTTTGCGCCCTATTCGCCCAAATTCCAAACGGTCCCTTGTAACGTGAGAACCGCCCTAGGAAAGACCTCAGTAAGCGTCCTATATCTCTCCAGTCCCGAACAGGATGCTGCTGTCGAAAACACTCTTGCGACACTTCGGAATTGCAAAGTGTCGACGCTGCTGGTCTATACGCCCCGCCATTCGTCGGATTTCGCATTCCGCGTGGGAACGATCGTTGGGCGTAAGAAGTTCGCCGAGGCCGAGTGGGTTTTCAACTGGCCGCACTTGCGACAGCTTTTGAAGGCGCGCAACATCCGAGCCCACGCCCGGCGAACTGTAGACGAGAAAGGGGCATTCGAGCTTCTGGATGCCAGGCAAAGGCTCGGATTGAGTCAGGAGCAGTTGGCCAGTGCCTTAAACGTGACGGCCCGTACCCTGCAAAATTGGGAGGCAGGTAAAGGAACCAGTCAAATGCACAAAAGGACAAGAGACCTCCGAGAATTGCTCTCCCGTATGGACGACTATGTCGTCGCCCCGAAAGAGAAGGAGTGGCTGTCATCGCCGCTTGAGGTGTTCGCGGGACAGACTCCGCAGAAGCTGATCAGCGAAGGCCGTATCCGCGATCTCGTTGTCGAGTTCGACAGGCTGCGAGAGGGACAGCCCGTTTGAGCTTCAATTCCAATCAGTGCACAGCGATCAAGCGGTGGATCAATCGGCCTGTCCCAGTGAATCTGGCCGACTGTATTGGGCTTCAGATCAGTGCGACGGGCCATTGCCCAGTTGATGCGCCAGTCATTCAGCTTCAAACATTGCTGCCACAGGCCAAGTTTCTCGGCAAGGTACTGTTGAGCAAATTCCCGCGATCCCGCCAGGGCCGCGCTCGCAGGTGTTGCCGCGCCGCCATTAGCAGCGGGCGCAGCGGCTTCAAACCTACTCGCTTCCCACCGATCGCGAACGGTCTGAGCATCGGGCTGCGAGTTGGTCGATGTTGCCGCAGTTACGGGCGCGTTCGAGATCGCAACCTGAGCAGTCGCTGAAGCGAACGCACAAACAGGCAGAACCAAGCCGATGAGAATCGCGGTTTGGACCACCAGATTACGTCGTAGGGGCGAGTACATGGTTAGAGCATGCAGAATGTGGCATGAAGAAGCTACAAAGATTCCGCCAGCATTCCCAGATGCCGCTCGAAACAATTGCGATAAAACTGCGGTAGACAAAGGGAGCGTCTGATCGCTCAGTGTCTGTGATGTTCCAAAAGGGCCCCGCCGAGGTGGTGGAAATGCTGCATGCCAACCAGCAGGAGGAGAAGGAAGATCCCGGCAACATACACCCAACGCCACGTGGCTCTGGCCGATCGCAAGGTCGGCACAAACCCCTGTTCCCGGAGTATGCGCTTGCCGTAGGCAGTCAGTCCCCACGGCTTATAAACCGACACGGTGGCGATCACGAACAGCACAAGCAGGCCGCCGACGGAATGAAGAGCCAATGGCCTCCCCAGTGCCTGGAGAGCTACGCCGGATAGTTGAGGTTTGCTAGCTTGAGAAGCGGCGTAATTGATTAAAGCCACCTTTTGGAGGAGGACGACTGTGGCTAATAAGGTCAAACCGAGTTTCGCGAGGACCCAATAGTACCTGAACAGACCCCACGGCGTGCCCAGCGCCTGAATTAAGCCGGTCAGGAGCGCTGCGATCGCCAGCGGTACGATGACAAACCGGGTAATCAGCGCCATCGAAAGATATGCAGCGCTGACGACCTGAGCGTTCCTGTCATTCAATGCGGAAATGTCGAGCGCGGCGAATCCCGCGACGGCGCCGAGCCAGCCGATCGAAGAGACGAGATGCGCAGTGAGGACCAGTTTCCGGATCCTGGGCCCCAGCATGAAACCCCTCGCTCCGGTCTTCATAAGTGTTGTGCTTCTGGTGTCCACGGACATAGATTCTCTTGATCACGACTATGCCGGACCTACGAGAGGACGGGAAGAACAGGTAACCGGAATTGTGCGAAAACGGACAACTCAGTCATTTTGTTTAGGAATTGCGCTGAGAATAGCTGAACTTCACTTAGGATTCTCGCCGGTGCGGAACAGGCATTGATACGACACCTCGCCCACCCGGAGCAGCAAATTGTATTGAGAAGCCCGGTGCAGCACCAAGCCGGTCGTTCCTGTCTTCGCCTTATATTCTTCTGATTTCATTGCATCGGTCTCCATCGCACAAAGGTTTATAAATGGACATCTGTACGAAAATCAAGTTAGTCTTATGAGCGCGAGATCGGGAAGAACAGGAACTCTTAAATGTGCCACAGCGGACAAACATGGCCGCTTTGTTGACGACTGTCCGGACCCCGAAGGGTGAACATGAAACTTCAACCCAAACATGCTCCGGACCGGCGCATTCAGAGGACGCGAAAACTTCTGCACGACGCGCTCCTATCCTTGCTCCACGAAAAAGCCTACGACGAAATCGTGGTGAAGGAAATCTTAGATCGCGCCAACATCGGCCGATCGACTTTCTACATGCACTTCCGCGATAAGGACGATCTGCTCGTGAGCGGAATTCGGGACATACTCGACGCGATCCAGACAACGAAGGTGCCGGCATCTTTACAGGAACCGGAAAAGATCATCTGGTTTAGCCGCCCAATCTTCGAGCACATCGACGAGCATAGGAGAACCAGGCGGCTCAGGATTGGCCCTCGCGGCCGAATTGTTATGCATGAACAGCTTCAGCGAGTCCTGGTCGAATTGGTCTCGAGCCAAATGAAAAGTGTTCTTCAAATCCGGCGAAAGCAGGCTGACCAGGTTCCGCCGGACCTTTTGGTCCAGCACATAGCTTCGAGTTTCATTCTGGTGTTGTATTGGTGGATCGAACGCAAAGATGGGCTCCCACCCAAGCAGGTGGATGAGCTCTTTCGCGCACTGATCTTGCCAATCCTGCCTGCCAATTGAGGAATCGTCCAACCAGGAAACGGGAAAGGGCGGCTCCCGGCAGTGCCTGCGGTAAGGGTGGAACTATGCGGAATGTTCGGCCGGTATGAACACACAGGTGAACTTCAACGATGGCAACAACGTTCCAACGGCTGTACCGGCGGGCATTTTACCGAGCCGTAGGAACAGAACACGCAGCAGTCGCCCGCCTTGGGGCGCAAAATAGCATGGCACTGCATACACTCGTGGAAGAAACGGCACGAGTTGAGAGGCATCTCTTCCAAGGTCACATGACCGCATTGCGGACAGGTCAGGGTGGATTCCAGGATGACTGTCGTGGGCGTCATTGCTTTGCTGCTCCGCTGTGCAGCGTCGAAGGGAAGCCCGCGTTTATAGTGGCTTTCACAAAAGCTGAGGGGGCTGTTCTGGCCGGATCGTACTTCACAGTTGCAGTTTTGTGGTCGTAGTCCACCTTAGCGTCTATGACGCCGGGGACCTTTTCCAGCGCTTTGCGAATCGTGATGGCGCATGTTGCGCAGGTCATGTTCTGCACGTCCAGAGTAGCGGCTTGGGGAGTGGCCGCAAACGCCGACAACGAGAAACAAGTGAGGAGAGCGACTAGAGACTTGCGCATCCGAGATTCCTTTCAATGAACGAAGAGTGCTATTAACCAGGGGGACGCGATTAGGCCAAGTGTGAGAGGCGCCAAGACCCAGAACAGCAGTCGCTGCACACTGCGAGTACTGCCGGCGGCACAGTTGTCTTCGAGAGCGCAGCTCTGAGGCGTGAGGTACAGTCTCCAAAAAGCAAGTCCGAGAAATAGCACAGCCAGCACCATGAAGATGGGGCGGTACGGTTCCAGAGCGGTCAGGTGCGCGATCCAAGCCCCTCCTATACCTAAGCTCAGCAAGAGAAGTGGTCCGACGCAACAAGCAGACGCGCCGATCCCGGCCAGCACGCCGCCAAACAAAACAGCCTTCGCATTGAGAGTGGATTGCATCTCCAAACTCTTTCCAGAATCACTATAAACTCCGTACCATAGTACGGAGTCAAGGGAGGCGAGGTGAAAGACTATCTGACCATCGGCACGCTGGCGGAACGCGGCGGAGTAAACGTCGAGACGATCCGTTATTGCCAGCGGCGCGGCTTGTTGCAGAAACCGGTGAAACCGCGAGGAGGATTCCGGCACTATCCGCTGGACACGGCAAAGCGGGTCCGGTTTATCAAGCGAGCGCAAGCGCTCGGCTTCACGCTGGAGGAGATTGTCGGTCTGCTCGCGCTCGATCAAAAGAACGCATGTTTGGAAACGCGAGGAATCGCAGCTCACAAGCTGGAGCTGATTGAGCAAAAAATTGCGGACCTAATGAAGATGAAGAGGGCGTTCGCCTGACGGTGCGCAACATGGGAAAGTATCTGAAGCGCTGGGGATTCACACCGCAACGATCGCTGAAGAAGGCCTACGAGCAGTCGCCCGAGGCGGTCTCGAAATGGGTTCACGAGCAGTACCCGAAGATCGCTGCGCAAGCCAAACGAGAGGGCGCGGAGATTCAGTGGGGCGACGAGGCAGGGCTGCGCTCGGATGATGTGCGTGGCCGCGGCTATGCGCCGAAGGGAAAGACTCCCGTGGTGCGGGCCAACGCCAATCGCGCGAAGCTGAGCGTGATTTCGACGGTGACCAACAAGGGCGAGATGCGCTGGAAGGTCTTCTCCGGCGCACTGAACGCACGCCTGCTTATCGGCTTCATGAAGCGGCTCGTGCATGGACGGCAGAAGAGAGTTTTCCTGATCCTGGATAACCTGCACGTGCACCATTCAAAGGCTGTGAAGAAATGGCTTGCGGAAAACGAAGACAAGATCGAGGTTTTCTATCCGCCCAGCTACTCGCCGGAATTGAATCCCGACGAACTGCTCAGTGCCGACCTGAAACAGCGCGTCACCAAATCTGCTCCTGCACGTACGAAAACCGCTCTGACGCGCACTACAATCGGCGCCCTGCGCAGCATCAAGAAGCAGGCCGGCAGGGTCGAAAGCTACTCCGGCAAAAGGATGTCGCCTATGCCGCATAGGTCTCACTCTTCAGGGCTGGACCAATAAATGCGTGGCTCAGTAAACCCTGCTTGCAATTACCTGCGTGCCAGTGGCGTTCGAATCAATGCTGTTCGAGCGCAACAATACTTCGAAGTAGCGAAGCGAGCCGTCAGGGCGCGTTGCGCGCCGCAGTACGGGCGCAATTGCGCTCTGACGAAAGAGCGTCTCGGCAGCTGCCTGGGTTCCGGCTACATCTAGTCCTTGTAGAAGCAGCAGATGCCCGTTGCCGCCCAGGTTGGGGAGAAAGGCAATGAGGGCGAAGGTTTCGTGTGCCGGCTCATTCCAGTGGCTTGCGTAAGACGATGCTTCTCCGGGCTGTGGACGCGCGTTGATAATCGTTGCGCCTTGCATGCCTTGGCCATCGACAATGCGGAAGTTGGCGCTGCTCTCCGCAATGGCCGCCCAGGGGTTGCTACCGACTGAGCCAATGAGGACTGCGTTGGCGTTCTTCAAATCGTCAAGCCGTAGGTCGCGCGGGAAACGAAGAGAGGCCCGCTGCGGGTTGTATTCCGGCAGCCGGGCGAGAGAGACAACAATCTGGAAGTCGACGAAGCTGGTGAACTGTTGTGAGCGCAGATCATCGGCACTGTGCGGATCGACCCCCTCAAGTGGCAGTTCCAGGTAACCACCCTTGATATAGTCCGCAAGTGGCAATGGCCGGCGCGACAGGTCTTCGAGGAGATTGAACCCCGCATCGGCGGGTACGATGTAGGTGATCGCCGGACCATCGAAGAGCGTGGCCCAGAGCGGATGAATCGGCTCCAGATGCCGATGCGGGTCGTGAACTTGGGTCGCGGCAAACCACGCGAGGCAGATGAGTGCCGCACTGTACGCGGCCAGCAGCGATACACTGAGCAGCCAACGTTTCCAGTTCAATCGAGGAGCAACTACCGTGTCCGATTGGTGCGGTCGAATTGGTACTGGTTGCGTGTCAATACTGATTGATTTCGGGGCCTCGTGCGATTCCTGAGCCGTGCTGGTCTCAGAAATCGGAATAAAGACCGGGACATAACCGCCGAGAGGAATCTCGATATGTAACAGCTCCGTGTTGCCCTCGCCGTCAAAGTGCCCGGCCAGGCGCTTGCGCAGTTGGCGCGCATAGTTGCGGACGATGTTGTCCTCGACAGTGCGGTAGCCGGGCGGCCGGCCAAACACGTGCACGCCTATCTGATGCTCAGTAATCTCGCTCTCGCGGCCTTCGAGGGTCTCCGTAACAACAAACAGAAGGAACTTTGACAACAATAGGGACCGGACAAAGTGGGAACCGGCGACCACCCGCTGGGCAAGGCCCCAACGCGGATCGTTTGGTAACCGCAACGGGCATGCCGTCGGGGGAAGCGGTACTTCTTGCGTGGAATGGATGGTGCCGGAACTTTCCATAGGAGCGAACTCCCATTAAGCGTGCGAGTGCCACACGAATCTTAGTACTTGAGCCACTGACTCGCCATAAAGGAACAATGAAAATGGGCGGCAGGGGCGATTATTTGGGGCAGTGTACCAATATTTCACAAAGAGAACACGGCTATTTCTATCAATGGGTTAGGAGATCGATCCACAAGTGTATACACCTGGACTCACATAGGGTAAACACTTCCGCGTGCTGGCGAAATGCCCTACCGTGATTCTGGCCTAACGAATGCCCCACGAACGGTACGACAATCCAGTCATGAAGACCACTTATTGGAGGCAAAAGTGAGAGTGCAATCACGATCGAGGGTAACAAGCTCTTGGTTCCCGGTTTTGGGCTTGCTCGTTTTCCTGTTTCTACCCTGCCGCTTGACGGGTCAGATCGATCGTGGAGAGGTGACCGGCACCGTGCAGGACCCTTCGGGTGCTGTCATCGCAGGGGTAAAGATCGTGCTGACGAACGATGCAACCAACGTTAGCACGGCCACGATGTCCACCGCTACCGGCACCTATGTGTTTGACAACCTGATTCCCGGCGCCTACAGCATCGTGGCGGAGGCGAGCGGTTTCGAAAAATACGTGGTGCATGGACTTTACGTTCATGTGCAACAGGTCCTGACGATCAATTGTCATCTTGCCACGGGCAACGTGCAACAGTCGGTTACCGTGACGGCCGCGGCTCCGCTTCTGGAGACGGAGAATGCTGCTGTGGGCCAGACCATCATTAACCAGGAGCTGAACGATTTGCCGCTTGCAACTCGCGACTGGGGCTCTTTGGCGCAAATGTCCGCCGGGGTCGAAGCGGCTGCACCTGGAGGGGTTACGCCGGATTCGGGCAGCTCTGAGAGCGCCTACTTTTCCGTAAATGGCACGAATATCTGGCAAAACGACTTTCGCTTGGACGGGATCAACGACAACATCGAGTTCTATGGCGGCAACTATACGTTGACGAATGCTGCGATTGTCCCGCCACCCGACGCGGTACAGGAATTCACGCTGCAGAGCGGTGATTTCAACGCCGAGTTTGGCCACTCCACAGGCGGCGTCGTCAATGCATCCATCAAATCGGGAACGAATCAACTCCATGGGGACCTCTGGGAATATGTGCGCAACAACGCCTTGAACGCCAATTACTACTTCAATAACGTGAATGGCGTCGCAAATCCCGTTCCCGAATATCACCAGAACCTGTTTGGAGTAACGGCAGGGGGGCCTATTCTTATCCCTCACGTCTTAAACGGCAGGGATAAGACCTTTTGGTTCTTCGACTATCAGGGAGGAAGATACGTTCTGCCGGAACCGGCGGGAGGCGAGACCGTACCCACCACGGGCATGGTGAACAGTGGATTTACCAATCTTCAGGACAACATCACTTACAACAGCGGCACGGCGAAGGACGCGCTGGGGCGAACATTTCCGCACGGGACGATTCTCGACCCGGCCACTACGCGCCAACTTCCAGCCACCGGCGTAGACCCCATCACCGGCCTCGCCGGCGCGCCGGGAGCTTACGTGCGCGATCCTTTCTACAATTGCACCGCGGGCGGCTGTCCCAGCTTTACTGGCAACAACACGGCAAACTTCACCACCGCCGGCCAGGAGGCGCTGCTGAATATCATTCCCACGTCGCGCCTCGACCCGAACGCTGTGAAGCTGCTTGGAGTTTATCCGAAGCCCCTTTCCTCCGGGTTAGTCAACAACTTCTCCAGCTACGTTCCCATCGAGTACAAAAACACGGATACGTGGGATATCCGGATCGACGAAAACATCAACCCCAAAAACATTCTGTTTGGGGTCTTTGATCGAAGCCTCTTTGTAGTAACCGTTCCGTCGAATCTGCCTGGCGTGGCCGTGGGAGAAGCGGGAGGCCGCAACGACAGCCTCCCTGCCTACGCGTGGGCCGTGGGTTATACACGCATCTTCACTCCCACGCTCACCACGGATATGCATGTTGGCATGGTTCACAGCGACAAGCTGCAGCAATCTATCTACGGAGACAGCTTCGGCATTCCCGCGCAGTATGGCATCCTGGGAGTTCAGCAGGTGCCCAATAACGGCGGTCTTCCCCCCATCACCATCAACGGGCTGACCCACATAGGCGTGGGCAACTACACTCCGACGCTGCAGTACGTCTGGAGCCTTGAGGGTGTAGACGCCGTAACCAAGGTTTACCGTAACCACACCTTCAAAGCCGGAATCCAAATCGACGACCTGGAAGGCGACATCTCGCAGCCGCCGCAAGGACGGGGAGACTTCAGCTTTAACGGACAGTACACCGACATCCCCAATAAGAACAGCAATCTGAACGGGATCAGCGATTTGTTGCTGACACCGATACCGTCGACAGTCGGCGGCGCAAATGGGGGTGTCGATTACGTGGGAGGAATGAACGGCTTCTCCGGATCCAATATCGCCGCTACCGACGACCATCGCTGGTACTGGGGCGCTTTTGGCCAGGACGATTGGAAAGTCACTCCCAGGCTCACTCTGAATTTCGGACTGCGGTGGGATTACTTCACCCCGTATGCCGAGACTCGCGGTTTCCAGGCGAACTTTATACCATTCGGCGGAAACGGCGGCACCGGGACCTACTATATGTCGAAACAGGGTTGCACGGTACCGCGCTCGGCTGCATTCAACACCTTGCTTACCAGCAGCAACATCACCCTGGATTGCGTCTCAAGCCTTACTCTGGGAACCGCGCAGAAAAGCAACTTCGCGCCGCGAGTCGGATTCGCGTACAGCCTCACACCAACGCTGGTACTGCGCGCAGGGTTTGGCACAGCATACGGGGCGCTGGGTAATCTCGGCTACGGAGGCACACTGGGGACAAATTACCCGTTTGTGTATGTACAGACTTTCCCCAGTCCCGATTCCCAACACCCGCTCCTGCTCCCTAACGGCCAACCGGCGACCATGGAAGAAGCATTTGCTCAATATAATTTCCAGAATCCCGCCATCAGCACAGGATTGGGATTGAATCTCTATGGCCGCCAGTACAATTTCCAGACGCCTTATGTGCAGACCGAGAATCTGACCATTCAGGATCTGCTTACGCCACATGACTCCATCCAGGCTGCATATGTCGGGACCCAGGGGCGTCATCTGGACAACTTGGGATATAACAACGCGAACACACAGATTTTGCCGCCGGGAACGAATCCACAGCCGTACATCCCATTTCCCAGCTTCGCCCGCAACGCTACCTACGAAACCACCAACGCAATCAGCAGTTATAACTCCCTGCAAGTCACGTATGAGCATCAGCTTGGCGCGGGCCTTTATCTGCTCGGCAACTACACCTGGAGCAAGTGTATGAGCGATCAGCACACCCAGGCATCGCAAAACCAGCAGTATCGAGCCGAGTGGCTTCCCGGATTCGGGATCAAACGCGACTACGCCCTTTGCGACAGCGATGTTGCAAATATCGTTCATATTGCCGGCACCTACGACCTGCCATTTGGTCGTGGCCGCGCGTTCATGGCGAATGCAAACAAAGCCGTGGCTGCGATCCTAGGAGGATGGGTGATCAACGGTTTTTACACACATCAGAGCGGCCAGCCTTTTACAATCAATTGCCCGGTGGCAACTACCTCCGACTTTGGCTGCTTTGCCAATGTGGTGCCTGGACAGGGTCTCTATACTGGCGGCCACACCGTCAAACAATGGTTGAACCCAGGCGCTTTTGCGGAACCACCCCCGGCAACCGCAATCGGCCAATCCGATTACTCACCGCTGGGCGGAGGCCAGGAACAGGCGCGCGGGCCGAACTTCTCCAATCTGGACTCGTCAATCCTTAAGGAATTTCCAGTCACGGAAACGGTTCATTTCGAATTCCGTGCAGAAGCCTTCAACACCACGAACACGCCGCCGTTCGCACAACCTACAAGTCAACTCAACTTTAATACTGCAAAGTTCAGTAATATCTCTAGCACTAAGAACAGCAATGGGAACTTCGGCGCGCGCACACTCCAGCTTGCGCTTAAATTGTTCTACTAGCAGCCCGTAGTGCAAGTGCAGTGCGCGAGGCTGCGTTCCACCAGTGGAG
>JAJYAE010000435.1 GCA_021779695.1 Acidobacteriota bacterium
CGCTCGCGCGACCGGATGGTGAGCGAGGACGTGATGCGCAAGATGGCCGAGAAGCTGAAGCCGCCGGCGTTTGAAGAAGGTTTTGAAAAGATCACCGTGGTGCGCGTGAAAGGCGGGAGCTAGAAGCGCGCGACCAACAACAGCGACTGGAGACTTCCCCCCACATGAGTACATCTTCTGCACCCGCTCCGTATGTGGAACCCTGGCTGCGCGGGACACATGGCGAGGTTCCGGCGGCAGGACGCGCGGTGCTGCACGCTCTGGACCTGGCCTGGGACGACCTGACGAAATGGACGAGCGGGCTGACGGACGCCGAGGCGCACATGGAGCCTCTGGGGCTGCCGTCGCTGGCGTTTCATCTGCAGCACATTGCGCGGTCAACGGATCGCATTCTGACCTATGCCGAGGGTGGGCAGCTCGCCAGCGAACAACTGGCAGCCATGAAGGGCGAGCAGGGCGGCGAGGCGACGCTGCCGGCGATGCTGGAAGAAGTGCGGGCTTCGTTTGACCGGGCGGCGGAGCGGGTGCGCGCGCTGGCGGGGACGGACTTGAATGGGTTTCGCGGCGTGGGACGGAAGCAACTGCCGACGAGCGTAGGCGGGGCGATGATCCACGTGGCCGACCACACGCAGCGCCATGTGGGACAGGCGGTGACGACGGCGAAGGTGCTGCGGGCGATGCGGGACTGAAAGCGCGGCTGCGTGCCGAGCGGGCAAGGTGTGGGCGCGCGGCCTAACAATCGAAAGAAATCTCGCCCAAAAACCTTAGTAAGTTATGTATAAGTTGCGATAAGTTGCGATTGTTTCTTGCAGATAACTTTCTCGATGAATTTGAGGCTCTAAACACCTGATGGTGCGCGGCTTTATGTTGATAAGTTGCGCATTTTTTCTTCTTAAAACGTGATGCCTGTCACTGCGGCTTAAGTTGGCGCAGCGCACCATAAGTCGGACTTTGTAAACGGTCCGCGCTTTGGAGGTGCGTGCGTGACGTGGAGCGATGAATACCGGGGAAAACTGAAGAGTGCAACCGACGCGCTGAAGGCGGTGCGGTCGGGCGAGCGGGTGTGGATTCAGTCCGGGTGCGGCACGCCTTCAACGCTGGTGGATGCGCTGGTGGCACGGGCGCAGGAGTTGCACGAAGTGGAGATCGTGCACATGAAGACGCTGGGCAATGCAGAGTACACATTGCCGGAGTTTGAAGGGCACTTTCGGCATCGCGGGCTGTTTTTAGGCGAGAACGTGCGCGAGGCGGTGGCAGCGGGTCGGGCGGACTACACGCCGATTTTTCTGAGCGAGATTGAAGGGCTGTTTGAGCGCGGCGAATTGCCGCTGGACGTGGTGCTGATGCAGGTGTCGCCGCCGGACGCGCATGGGTATATGAGCCTGGGCACGACGGTGGACTGCACGCTGACGGCGGTGCGGTGCGCGCGGTGCGTCATTGCGGAGGTGAATCCGCGGATGCCGCGCACGCATGGGGACACCTTTGTGCACATCAGCCAGATGACGGCGGTGGTGGAGACGGAGCATCCGCTGCTGGAGATGCAGGCTGAGCCGTTTACGGATCTGCACCTGCGGGTGGCGCGGAATGTGGCGTCACTGATTCCGGATGGCGCGACGCTGCAGACGGGGATTGGCGGGATTCCCGAGGCGGTGCTGGCCTGCCTTGAAGACAAGCGCGATCTGGGGATTCATACGGAGATGGTGCCGGATGGCGTGATTGAGCTGATGGAGCGAGGCGTGATCAACGGCGCGCGCAAGACGCTGCTGCGCGGCAAGGCGGTGGCGGCGTTTGTGCTGGGGACGCAGCGGCTGTTTGATTTCATCCACGACAATCCGGCGTTTGAGTTTCGGCTGATTCAGTTCACGAACGATCCGTTTGTGGTGGCGCGTAACGACCGCATGGTGGCGATTAACTCGGCAATCCAAGTGGACCTGACGGGCCAGGTGTGCGCGGACTCGATGGGGACGCGGCCGTACAGCGGCTTTGGAGGGCAACTGGATTTCATTCGCGGGGCGGCGCGGTCGAAGGGCGGCGTGCCGATTATCGCTCTGCCGGCCACGGCGAAGAAGGGCGCGGTGTCGCGGATTGTGCCGGTGCTGGAGCCGGGCGCGGGTGTGGTGACGTCGCGCGCGGATGTGCACTACGTGGTGACGGAGCATGGCGTGGCGTATCTGCATGGCAAGAGCCTGCGGGAGCGGGCGGAGGCGCTGATCGGAATTGCCGATCCGCGCTACCGGCAGGAACTGGAAGATTTTGCGATTCGGGCGCATTACCTGGAACGCAAGGGCGCGGCGGTGCCGGCATGAGCGGCGCGGCGGCGATGGAGGCAAAAAGGACGATGGAAAACGTGAAGCGAGAGCGGGGTCTGCTGCGCGTGGACGTGAACGAGTGCAAGGGCTGCGGGCTGTGCGTGGAGGCGTGTCCACCGAAGGTGATCGGCCTGAGCGAGCGGCTGAATCATTACGGCTATCGCACGGCGGTGTATGCGGGTGCGGGCTGCACGGGGTGCGGGATCTGCTTCATGGTGTGTCCGGAGCCGGGAGCGATTACGGTGTTGCGGGCAAAGGCGGGAGTGAGCGCGGGAGCGCAGGGGGCGATGGCATGCGCAAGCAACTGATGAAGGGCAACGAGGCGATTGTCCGGAGCGCGATTCTGGCGGGATGCCGTGCTTTCTATGGGTACCCGATTACGCCGGCGAGCGAGATCGCGGAGGCGGCGGCGCTGTATCTGCCGCCGGCGGGCGGGGTGTTTTTACAGGCGGAGAGTGAGGTGGCCGCGATCAACATGCTGTATGGCGCGTCGTCGGCGGGGGTGCGGTGCATGACGGCATCGAGCGGACCGGGGATCAGCCTGATGCAGGAAGGGATCAGCTATATGGCGGGCGCGGAACTGCCGTGCGTGATTGCGGACCTGATGCGCGGTGGGCCAGGGCTGGGCAGCATCAACGCGGAGCAAAGCGACTACAACCAGGTGGTGAAGGGCGGCGGCAACGGGAGCTATCACACGCTGGTGGTGGCGCCGAGCTCGGCGCAGGAGATGGCGGACCTGACGGCGCTGGCGTTTGAGCTGGCGGACACGTATCGCAACCCGGTGTTTGTGCTGGCGGATGGGTTTATCGGGCAGATGATGGAGCCGGTGGAGTTTCCGGAGCGGGCCGTAGCGCCGCGGTTGCCGGAGTGGGCCGTGGCGGG
>JAJYAE010000436.1 GCA_021779695.1 Acidobacteriota bacterium
TGTTCTTATTGAGGTTAACGATCTGATAGGCGATCGAAAGTCCAAGCCCGGTCCCGCTGCTGCGTGTCGTAAAAAAAGGATCGAACACCCGTTCCAGATCTTCTGAAGGGATACCGACGCCCTCGTCCTCAACCTCAATAAGAACATAGTCGTTATCCTGAACGGCGCGCAACCTAATCTGCCCGGCATTGGGGATTGCCTGGATGGCATTGATGACAAGGTTCAGGAGGAGCTGTCTGATCTGCTCCGGATCAACCGAAACCGGAGGCAGAGTGGCTGCAGTCTCGACGAGAACTTCGACTTGCGCCATCTTCGCAGTTTCGGATGCCAGCTTTGCCACGGATTGGAGCAGTAATCCAATGTCGGACGCAATGATTTTCGGGGGTTGAGGGCGCGCGAATTCGAGAAAATGCGTAAGCAATCCCTTGAGTCGCACAACTTCCCGGGAGGCTAGCTCCGTGAATTCCTGGCGCGTCTCCTCGGGCAGCTCGCGGCGTCCGAGAATCTGAACCGCTCCCTCGATCGATCCAAGCGGATTACGAATCTCGTGAGCAAGGCCCGCCGAGAGTTCTCCCAAAGCCGAGAGCCGATCTGCACGACGGAGCTGCTCAAACGAGTTTTGCAGCTGCGTATATACCTCACTCAACCTGGAGGCAGTCTCCTCGATCTTGCGCCGCTGGGCACGTTCATGGTCAGCCAGTATGCCCGTCAGGGTAGCGATGGCAAAGAACATCCCGATCTCAATGTATTGAGCGTCACGGTATTCCGGATCAAACTTCCAGGCCATTATGATGTGGGGTATATAGGAGACACCGGCCAGGGTTGCCGCGGCGAGTCCTCCTCTCCAACCGAACCACAGGGCAGCCAGCAGAATCGGAATGTAATATGCCCGCTCCAGCAACGGATGGGCCCACATATAGGTTATCGGCGTGCTGTAATGCAGAAGCGCGACGGTCGCAATCGCTGCCACCAGAAGCACAGCCCGCTGCCAGTCTTTTGCCGAAACTCTCACGAGCGCGATTCTAGCACTGTGGGTTAGAGGTCGATGTCCGCACGATGCCGCCAAGAATAGGTCGCCGCGCAACTCGACCCTCATCGGGGAGCGATTGCCCGCTACCGTCAGACAAGTTCGTTGTCTTGGTGAACGCGCACCCCCTGCTCCAAATGCGCCAGGATCTGCCGGATTTGCGGCAGGTGGAGGGTCTCGCAGATCGTCGGAAATCTTGATTTCTCGGAATAATCAGGGTTTATTGGCCCGAATCCAGTCCCAGAGAATTGGCACGGGACATGCATCCGAGACAGGCGGGAGCGCGGGCAATGACCGAACTCCACAAGTACGCAGATGCAGCTCCGCCGGCTCCCCTGTTCAGCAGAAAGAGCCGCACTTGAGGGTGGCGGCGAGTTCGTGGGCATCCAGCGTGGATCAAGGCACAAGGGAATCCCGGATTTGGTTCTCTTCAATGCCCCTTGACACGCACCACACTGGTTTTGGTGGTGAGCACGACGCCCGTTACGGCGCAACAGGTATCTGAGATGCGACGCCCCACGGCAGTATTGTGTAACAGGCAGGCTGCATTGATCGAATGAAGTCGTATCACGCCCGTTGGCTTAGTTAGGTGAGTATCGGGATCTGGCCTGAGTGAGACAACTGGGGCCACAACCATGGCCACCCATTGCGTCACCCAATGGCCAGATCCCGACGGTGAGTTGAAAGACGTCCGGGCATCAGCCGTGGAATTTCGGTTCCGCCAGCTTCTGCGCCGCCGGGAAACTGAGCAGAGGCGCCCGAAACGGGGCGCCACGATTTACCGCGGCGACGTGGAAAGTTCGGTAAGCGATTTGTGGTGTAACACCCGAGAGGGGAAGGAAAGTGATGAAGAAAAGTCGTTGGATTGTGTCTGGTCTCGCTGTGGCTGTGGGTCTTCTGTTTTTAAGCGGAATCTTTGCGGTGGCCCAGACCAATTCCCATCAGCAGATGCAGATGGGCCAACAACTGAAGGTGGGCAAAGCCGGAGAGGTCATCTTCGAGGAGCCACACAAGATCGGCGACGTGGTACTACCGACCGGAACGTATCGCGTGGTGCATCGAACCGCTGGAGGGGACCACTCCGTGGTGTTCAAGCAGACGGATGGTGGACGCGGTTACGGAGAGGTAAAGTGCCGGATCGAACCACTCGCGGAGAAGGTCGAGAACACAGCAGTCTATGTGACGCACGATGAAGGGATCCTCCGTATCGTCCCCATCGAGATTGCCGGCGAGAATGTGGCGCACCTGATATGAAGATGCCGCAGCGAATGGGAGACGCGAGCGGCGAACACTCGCGTCATCAGCCATTGGCACAGGATATTCGCAGAAAGCAAAAGATGGGAATCACGATGCATGCCAGACCAAGTGCCCTGTGATTGCACCGCGCAGAAAGGAGCCGCAAATGACAAGCAAATCATTCATTTCAGCCGCGTTTCCGATGTTCCTCGGATTTGTTCTGCTGCCGTTCTTCGGTGGCCGGGCCATGGCGCAACAGACGTCTTTGACGATCGAGAACAATCAAGGCCAGAGCCGCGTCGGCACAGAGATGATCAGCCATCAGCATCTGATGGAGGACCTCCTCGCCCTATTGCAGAAGGACTTCCAGACAGTCGTCGCTTCCAAGGACGCCAATGGATACGTTCATGACAAGGCGGCCGTCAAGGCTTACAAGGCCGAACTGGAAGGTCTACGAGATGCAGTTCGCCAGCACCGGCTGTTCGCGGCCAACTATGAACGCTGGTGCGGCCCGGACAAAAAACAGAATGCCATGGCCGAGCACCAGCAGCGAATGAAAGGGATTTTGTGCGATCTCTCAGAGACATTCGACACCTACGTAGCGGCGGACAATCACAGCATCGAGGGCGGGCCCGATAAGATCGAGGATGCTCTCGCTGCCCATCGCGATGCGCTCAACGATTTCGCCAATGCTATTCAGGATCATGAGCAGGCGATGACTCAAATGATGGCCCATGCTTCCAATCGCGGGAGTCTGTGATCGAGAACCCCTGCCTGACGCTGCGGACTATGTGCTTGCGGTTTCAAGCTAACACGCGATACACCGAGCGGCTTGAAGGCCGCTTGTATTGGAAAGGGGAGCGGGGTGGGAACACTCGTCGATGAGATCCGGAATGGATGGGGTTACGACCATTCC
>JAJYAE010000437.1 GCA_021779695.1 Acidobacteriota bacterium
GGTGGATACGAACGGCTTCGGTACCGATGAATTCATGGATTTCATTCATCAGATCGGAAGCGAAGCATACATCTCCGTCAACGTCGGATCGGGGACTCCGCATGAGGCGGCCGACTGGATGGAGTACATGACGGCAGCCGCTCCCACGACGCTGGCGAAGGAACGGGCCGCCAATGGTTATCCTGAGCCCTACAACGTAGGCTTCATGGGCATCGGGAATGAGAGCTGGAGTTGTGGCGGCGACATGAGCGCGGACTACTATTTGAGCCAGCTCAAGATCTACAGTCGCTTCGTCCATAACGACAATCCTTCGCAACAGGGCGCGAACCATATGCTTGAGATCGCCGTAGGCCCGGGCGTTCCTGAAACCGGTTGGACTGAGACCATCATGAAGGCCTGGCAGCATCACGACTGGAGCTGGAATATCGACGGCCTGTCGCTGCACTGGTATACCGTGGCCAGCGGATGGCCGCCTTCGATGCCTTCCACAGATTTCGGCGTTGAGGATTACTTCAAGACATTGAAGTCCACTCTCTTCATGGATGAGTTCCTGCGTCAGCAGGAGGCCGTCATGGATCGCTACGATCCACAGAAGAAAGTGGCATTGGTGGTGGACGAGTGGGGAGCGTGGCTAGCGCCGCTGCCAGGCACGAACAAAGCCTTTCTCGTCCAGCAAAACAGTCTTAGAGACGCCATTCTTGCATCGATGAATCTGAACATCTTCGCTCGCCATGCCAATCGCGTGCGCATGGCCAACATCGCCCAGATGATCAATGTTTTACAGGCGATGATCCTGACGGATAAGGAGAAGATGATTCTCACTCCGACCTACTACATCTACAAAATGTATGTGCCGTTCCAGGACGCAACCTTTGTTCCAGTGGATTTCGATCCCGGCACAGTTCATCGTGATGACCTCACCTTGCCGCGATTGGATGCTCTCTGTGCCAGGGACGCATCGGGTAAGCTCTGGCTTGAAATTACGAACCTTGATCCCGAAAAGCCACTGGAAATCGATGCGGATGTCACCGGCATGAGCATCAAGGCGGCGAAGGGAGAGACGCTGACTGCGCCTGACGTCGACAGTGTGAACACATTCACAGCGCCGAAAAGTGTCGTGCCGAAGCCCATTTCCGCAATCGTAAAAAGCGGCAGGCTGGTATTGACGGTCGCACCAAAGTCCGTCACGGTGGTTGCAATGGAGCGATGACGGCGAGTACGCACCGTCATTGCGTATTGGGAAAGGATGCAAATGAGAATGAAGCGAACGATTGGTGGGATGGCCCTCTCTCTGGCGATGGGCGCCAGTCTATGGGCACAGGTGCAGACTTTGGTCCCTGCGGTCATACCGGACGCCAAGCCCGTGACCATGGAGCAGATCAAGATTCATGGCAAGTCGCTCGAAGGCAATCTTGAGGGAGACGCCGTCGACCGCGACGTCATTGTCTTTTTGCCGCCCAGCTACAGCAAAGACAAGCACCGCCGCTATCCTGTCGTTTATGCGCTGCACGGATACTCCATCGGTGCCGAGCAGTGGACCCACGAGATCCACGTGCCGCAGACCATTGAAGGCGCCTTCGCGCAAGGCGCCAAAGAGATGATCGTCGTCCTGCCCGACTCCAAGACAATGCACAACGGCTCCATGTACTCGAGCTCGGTCACGACCGGGGACTTTGAGAATTTCATCGCCCACGACGTCGTTTCCTACATCGATGCGCACTACCGCACACTTCCTAACCGCCAGAGTCGTGGCCTCGTCGGCCATTCCATGGGCGGCTACGGCGCCACTCGCATCGGCATGAAGCACCCCGACGTCTTCGGCAGCCTTTACATCATGAGTCCCTGCTGCCTGTCGGCGCGACAGGCCGGCACCTTCAACCCGGAAGTAGAGAAGAAGCTCGAGTCGGTGAAGACGGAGGCCGATTCCGCTAAGCTATCTTTTTTTGAGCGCGCGCAGCTTGCCGCCGCGGCGGCCTGGTCGCCCGACCCAAAGAATCCTCCGCTGTATCTTGACCTGCCATTTAAAAATGGAGAAGTGCAGCCTGACATTCTCGCCAAGTGGGCGGCCAACGCTCCGCTTGCGTTCATCGATCAATACATCGGAAATCTGCGCCAATACCGCGCCATTGGCATCGACGTTGGCGACCAGGACGGCCTTCGCTTCGACACCATCAAGCTGCACGATGTACTCGACACCTACGGCATCGCGAACAGCTTCGAGATCTATCATGGCACGCATACCAGCGCAGTCGCCGACCGCTTCCAGAATCACGTAATGCCGTTCTTCAGTAAGAATCTCTGTTTCCAGAAGAGCTGTCAGTAATCTGCTCTCGCAGGCGTCCCGCTATGGTTGACCATTCGCGTCGTGAGTTCCTCAAGACTTCCGCCACTGCCGCCGGTCTCTGGGCTCTCGGTCAGTCGGCAGTCGTGCAGGCTTTGACCATCACTCGTCGCGAACATCCTTCGGGAAGGCTGATGCCGTTCCCTCTCTCCTCGGTTCGCCTCGCTCCCAGCATGTTCCAGGAGCAGGAAGAGATCAATGCGCGCTACCTCGACTCGCTTACGGTCGATCGGCTGCTGCATTCGTTCCGCATCACGGCGGGCATTCCCTCCAGCGCCACACCCTATAGAGGTTGGGAAGACCCGACCTGCGAGCTGCGCGGCCATTTCGCTGGCGGTCACTTCCTCTCTGCCGTGGCATTAGCTTCGTCCGCTTCGGGAAACACCGAACTCAAGAGCCGCGGCGATGAGCTTGTCACCGGTCTCGACGCATGCCAGAAGAAAATCGGCACCGGTTACGTGAGCGCCTTCCCCCCCGAACTGTTCGAACACCTGGCCCAGGGAAAACCGGTCTGGGCGCCCTTCTACACCTATCACAAGATCATGGCCGGTTTGCTCGACATGTACCTCCACACCGGCAACACCGACGCGCTCCGCATCGCTGAAGGCATGGGCCAGTGGGCGCAGGACTTCATGTCAGACTTCAGCAGCGATCAGCGTCAGCGCATGCTGCGCACTGAGTATGGCGGCATGAACGAAGTCCTCGCCAACCTCGCGGCCGCCACGCAAAAGGAGCGTTATCTGGATGCCGCTCACCTCTTCGAGCAGCCCAGTTTCCTTGACCCGCTTGCCGAGCGCCGCGACGAGTTGCAGAGTCTGCACGCGAAC
>JAJYAE010000438.1 GCA_021779695.1 Acidobacteriota bacterium
ATCAATGCGCTGCAGGCGGCGATGGAAGGCTTTGAGGTGACGACCGTGGAGGACACGCTGGGCCGCGGCGACATCTACGTGACCTGCACGGGCAACACGGACATCATCACGCTGGAGCACATGAAGAAGATGCGCGACCAGGCGATTGTGTGTAACATCGGACACTTCGACAACGAGATCCAGATGGATCGGCTGAACGCGGAAAAGGGCGTGAGCAAGCTGAATATCAAGCCGCAGGTGGACTTCTACAAGTTCCCCGATGGGCATGGGATCTTTGTGCTGGCGGAGGGGCGGCTGGTGAACCTGGGCTGCGCGACGGGGCATCCGAGCTTTGTGATGAGCAACAGCTTTGCCAACCAGACGCTGGCACAGATTGACCTGTGGAAGAACAAGGACAGCTACAAGGTGAACGTGTACACGCTGCCGAAGAAGCTGGACGAGGAAGTGGCGCGGCTGCACCTGGAGAAGATCGGCGTGAAGCTGACGAAGCTGTCGCAGAAGCAGGCGGACTACATCGGCGTGCCGGTGGAGGGGCCGTTCAAGCCGGAGTTCTACAGATACTAAAAGGCAGCTTCTAGCTCCCAGCTTTGAGGATGCCCGGAACGGCGCACGTTCCGGGCATCTGGCGTATGGGTTCTGTTGCTGATGGAAAGAGTGGTGCGTAGAGATGGCGAGCACATTTTCGTTTGAGTTGTTTCCGCCGCGGACGCCGGAGGGCGTAACGAAGCTGAGCGGCGTGATTGAGCAGCTTGCTGCCCTGGGTCCGCAGTTCTTCTCAGTGACGCATGGGGCGGGCGGCTCAGACCAGGACGGCACGTATGAGACGCTGCTGGCCGTGGCGAAGCACAGCGGCGTGGAGGCGGCGCCGCATCTGACGTGCATCGGGTCGACGCGGGCGAAGATTGCTGCGCTACTGGACCGCTATCGCGCGGCGGGCGTGAAGCGCATTGTGGCGCTGCGCGGCGACCTGCCGGCGACGGCGATGAGCGCGGCGGCGCCGGGCGAGTTTCATTATGCGAATGAGCTGGTTCAGTTCATTCGCGAGACACACGGGGACTACTTCCACATCGAGGTGGCGGCGTATCCGGAGATGCACCCGCAGGCGCCGAGCCCGAGCGTGGACTTTGGGAATTTTCGCAGCAAGGTGGAGGCGGGCGCGGACGGAGCGATTACGCAGCTCTTCTACAACGTAGACGCGTACTTCGACTTCATAGAGCGCTGTGCGAAGGCGGGCATCACGATTCCCGTGGTGCCGGGGATTATGCCGATTACCGGCTTTGCGAATACGGTGCGCTTCTGCTCGGGCTGCGGTGCGGACCTGCCGCGCTGGGTGAAGCTGCGCCTCGAAGAACTGCAGGAGGACAAGGAGCGGCTGCTGGAGTTTGGCGAGAGCGTGGTGACGCGGCTGTGCGAGACGCTGCTGCGGAACGGCGCGCCGGGACTGCATTTCTACACGATCAACCAGGCAGCGCCAACGCTGCGGCTCTGCAGGAATCTTGGCTTGGGCGCGACGGCTTAGGCGATGCGAGTGCGGCTGCGGGATTGAGCCGGTCGCTGTTGCCCAATCGTGCATGGCCACGGAAGCAAGCTATCGGGGGTCCTGAACGGCTTTTGCAAAATGGAAGATGCAATTCACCTCGTGGGTCGCGGGGTCGGCCTTGAAGTCATACGTGGTGATGACTGTCTGCATCCATTTCGAGAGAGACTTGTCTCTCTTCTTCGCCAGGGCATCAAAACCGGCAAGGTAGCTCTCGTCAAAAACGTCGCCGGGCGCCATCTTCCAGACGAGTTTCAGTTTCGCCTCCATTGCTTCGGGTGCTCCTTCGAATTTCACGGCGGCTAGCTTGTATTGCACACCCGGATCGATTTGGAGACTGTAATTCACGATGTGCGCCGCCTCATCAAATGAAGGATGTAAAACAATCGAGCAATCGAGATATCCATGCGCGTTGTACACGTCATGGACCGCCAGGACGAACATATCCAGCGGCCGTCCGGAACTGGCGCGGTTTTTGGACAGCACTTTCTCTACCGAGGCGCGCGTGGCCAGTGCGCCGGCCGGAAGGTCAATCTTGCCGAGCTTATAGATTCCACCCTCTTTGATCGTCACCGCATAGGGCACATCGATCGACTGATCTGAGACTGTGAGAGGGCCGGTCTGGGCTACATTCACTTGCACGGCCGCATACCCTTGATCCTTGTAGAGGTCTTCAAAGACGCGCTGAATACCCGCTGCCGTGTTCTCTGAGTCGAAGCTTGTTCCGGCTTGCTGGCTGGCCAGCTGGCTGGCCTTTGCTTGCATCGCGGGCGATACGGCTGAGAGCTGAATGCGGCCAATGCGTACGGGTGGAGAAGCTACGGTGAAGTTCACAGCCGTGAGCTTTTTCGGGCCCAGGCCGCTGGTGAGGCTGGCCTTTACTGTTGCCTTGGCGCCCTTGGCTGCCAGCATCTCTTCCAACGTCCGGCAGATTCCATCGACGATGGAGCCACTCGCCGGCAGAAGTCCTTGATAGAGCGGGAAGCGCTCATGGAGTGTGGCATCCAGTTCTTTGCCTGGCGTGATAGGCACATTGTCCAGGTGCATCGGGAAGAGCTGGGCAGAAGGCGTCAAAGTAATGAGCCAGGTCTTGTGGTCGAATGCGAATTTGACTTCCTTGAACATGCCCGAATCAACGAGTTGCCGGGCATGAGCTTTCACTTCATCCGAGTTCAGACGGACACCTGGCTTCAGACCGGCAGCCGCAAGAAGTTCCGGCTGGGTGTATTGTGGCGCGCCCTGAAATCGGATTGCCTGGGGTGGGACTTTCTTCTGGGCGAGCAGAGGAAGTAAGCAGCACAGAAGCAAGGCCACACTGACCGCCCTGGATTGTTTCGTCATTTGTGAAAGGGTAACAAATGCCGACATGCAGGGCCATGGAAGACTTCTGAGAGAGAATATGCCAGAGCAAAAGCTTGAGCCGAACCTGTTTCGCGACGCAATCGCGCCACGCATTGCGCAAGGGACTGGTTGACCGCCTGACCAGACATGGAGCGCCTGCGGTGATGTCGAATGTGCTTCAGACCGACAGCTTCTTCCTCCTCTGCGGCTATGCCGGAATCTGCGGCTTGGTACGGCTGCGCGAGCGGCTGTCCGCTCAATGAGCCGATGTTTC
>JAJYAE010000439.1 GCA_021779695.1 Acidobacteriota bacterium
CCCGATCAATATGCAGGCTCTGCAGGGGACGGGACGAGGGCTCGTTGTGGCGCGGGACAGCAAAAGTCCAGAAAAGACCCCGCCCGATCAGCCAGCTCAACGGATTCATTTGATCCTTGCGGATGGGAACGGCAGACACATCGTCCAGGCGCGCGTAAGGGCGCGCGGATTGGGCGGCAGGGCGCGCATGGAACACACGCTAACCCGCTCCAAGGAGCCGAAGATCGCAAGCCTCACGCTGGATGTGCGAATGCACGCAACGGAGAAAGGGGCAGCGGCAGGCGATCTCGTGTTGCCGGGTTTCACAACAGTGCAGACCATTGAGCTGTTGGCGCTCCGCTTTGACGACGGGTCGAGCTGGAGTGCGCTTCTTCAGACTTCGTGCAGCGTGACTCCGGACCCCTTGATGCTGATCGCAGACCGGTAGAGTCCGCCAGCGCGTTGACTTGGCAAGCCTGCTGCGCGTGATCGCTCGGGTTTAAGCGGGCGCTGAGCCGGGCGACGCTGTTTGCGATTCGGAAGATTCTGCCTTAGCGAGATTCGACACTGGCAGCTGCGATCTGCGGAACAATCTGGTACGCGCCGTAGTCGATGGTGAGCACGGCCTTGCCGCCGACGCGAACTCTGGTCTCGCTGCTGTTCTGCTGCGGCAGCCAGAACTCGCCGTTGCGCGCACTGGTGTAGTGGATGAGCGTCTGCGCGATCCAGAAAGAGGGGTTCTTCGCGGGCGTGGCCTCAATCTTCTCGACAGCAAAATCGCCGGCGTCCACCCAGATCTTCCCCTTGTAGAGGAACTTGCTCGGCGCGATGGGCTCCACGTCGAGAACATAGGCTGGCCGGCCGTTCACCGAGTCGTGGCCATCGAGCGTAAAGCGGTAGTTGGCCGGAGTGAGCGCGGTGGCGTCGGGGTCTTTCTGTGCCTCTTCTTCGCTGTCCACGGCGCGTTTGAGCACCTTGTCGCAGAGAAAGCGCGAGCCGCTCTGGGAGACGATGTGGAAGCTCTTGCCGGTGGCGGCGCTGTAATCCACCGCAACATCCATCTTCGCGTCGAGATTGGCCGTAAAGCCGCGGTAGCGGACCTCGTAGTGGCGCAGGGACTGGTAGTGCTTCAGGTCTTCGTTGCGAGCGGTATTGTGGCGCGCAATCTCATCCACAATCTGGGTTGCGGAGAGAGCGGAGGGCGGCGCGGAATCAGCGGGCTCGGGTCGTGCGGCGGGAGTGGAGATGAGGGGAAGGACCAGGAGCGACAGCGCTCCGGCCACGAAATGGCGCATGGTGCATGATAGCGACCCGAGGCGCATGATTCCAAGGACTGATCCGCTGGATGGCACTCTGCGACGCACGCCGGTCACAGATCGATAGGCTCGCTCAGAAGCGGAAGTAGGCGCCGATCATGGGCTCGGCGGTGTGGAGAAAGGCATCTGGTCCACTCACAAAGGTGTTGCTCACATTGGGGGCCTTGTAGAGATTGCCCCGATATTGCACACGCAGCCCGAGACGAGGTGCAAGACTCCAGTCCACACCTGCACCGTAGACGTAAACCGCACTCGTTGATGTAAATGGAGCGGGGGAGTACTGGGCAAGCGTCTGGCTTCCCGTCGGTACCGTGATCAGCAGGCCCACGCCAATCACGCCAAACGGGCGCAAGCTGCCGAACTTCATCGATGGCACCCAGTCGGCAGTGATCTCGTGCGCATTTGCTGAGACTGTATTGGAGAACTGGCAGGTGGGATTTGGGCATAAGAGGTAGGGCGGGTTGAACAGATAATTTTGATTCGCGCGGTTGAAGGAGTACGTCCCCTCAAAGCCAAGAATTGGATTCACAAGGTGGCGCAGCTCGATCATTCCACCGGCTTGGCTTGAGGGGGTCTGGCGCAACACGAAGCTGCCTGTCGCCGTATTGCTGAATGCGCCAAAGACACTCAACGCAACATCCGTCTGCGCCACCGCAGCAGCGGCACATGTGAAAACCAGCCCGGAGAAAAACGCTGCTCTGCAGAATTGTTGTGCTCGCATGAGCATTTCCTCCTTCTCAAAGAACTTGTTAGCTTCCGAGCAGTGACCAGTCCTCCACTCGGGCCGCGCCGTCGCACGTCAGAAGCGGAAGTAGGCGCCGATCATGGGCTCGGCGGTGTGGGTGAAGGCGTTTGTCGATTGAAATGTGCTGGTCAGGTCCGGCAATTTGTACACATTGCCGCGGTACTGCACCCGTAGACCGAGGTGCGGCAGCAGGCCCCAGTCCAGTCCGGCACCGTAGACGAAGACACCTGTCACTGCGCTACTCGTGGGCGCAGCAGACTTCAGACTGAGAGCGCTCCCCTCAGCATTACTGATCAGCGTGCCTCCCGTTGGCACATTGATCAATAGTCCCCCGCCCGCCAGAGCGAAGGGGCGCAGGTTGGCAAGTTTGAGCGAAACCACCCAATCACCGGTAATCTCGTGCTCATTGTTCGAGATTCCCGCGTAGAACGGTATCAGGCAGTTGTTCTGGCCCGTGGGGCAGGCTGGAACGAATAATTTGCTCAGATATTCCTGGTTGGCGCGATTGTAGGAGTACGTTGCCTCATAGCCAATGAGCGGGTTGACGATGTGGCGCAGCTCGACCATGCCGCCGGCCTGGTTGACGGGACTCTGCTGCACGCCGTTGCCGCTTGTCGTTCCGGTGAAGGCCCCGAAAAAGCTCAGGGCTACATCAGTCTGCGCGTGAGCTGTGCTGGCAATGGCGACAAAAAATGCGAACAACAGGACACGATCCATTTTCCGGAAGCGCATATTCCATCACCTCGCAGGACGATGACCGCATGGCACGGAGCTTCCATGACGGCGGGACTCCGCGGGCACGCTGTCAGAGTAGGATGCGAATTTCAAGCACAAAGCGTGTTTAGCCGCGTGACGACGCGCACAGACCACTGTGACGAGTGGAGCGCGCTCAGAAGCGGAAGTACGCGCCGATCATGGGCTCGGCGGTGTGGGTGAAGGCGTTGGTGGATTGGAATGCGTTGATCAGGTCAGGCGCCTTGTAGAGATTGCCGCGGTATTGCAGACGCAAGCCGATGTGGGGCAGCAGGCCCCAATCAAGTCCGGCTCCGTAGACGAAAACGCCCGTGGCGGAGGTCCGGGTGGGCGTGGCAAAGGTGC
>JAJYAE010000098.1 GCA_021779695.1 Acidobacteriota bacterium
CGGCTGCCCAGGGCCTGAACATGACCGATGTGCTGCTGGAGTTTATCCAGAGCTATGTAGCCAAGAACTCTACCAAGAAGCAGAAGGGACGGCGCGGATGAAGCGCGCCGCCTTGTACTTGCGAGTCTCCAGCGTTGACCAGCATCCGGAGACGCAGCTGCATGACCTGCGTCAGCTGGCTGCCCAGCGCGGCTTCGAGATCGTCAGGGAATACACCGACCGGATCTCCGGCGCCAAGGCCAAACGTCCTGGCCTCGACGAACTGCTGCGCGATGCCCGCCGCGGCCGGTTCGATCTGGTCGTCTGCTGGGCCTTCGACCGCATCGCCCGGTCGGTGACCCACTTCCTGCAGGTGCTCGATGAGCTGAATCATCTGAAGATCGAGTTCATCTCGTTCCGCGAGCAGATCGACACGGGTGGCCCGCTGGGCCGGGCCATCGTCATCATCGTCGGGGCCATCGCGGAGCTCGAACGCTCGCTCATCGTTGAGCGGGTCCGTGCCGGCATGCGACGCGCCAGGCTCGAAGGCCGGCACATCGGCCGCACTCCGCTCAGCCTTGACCGGGAAGCGATTCGTCTGGAACGTACACAGGGGCAGAGCCTCCGCACGATCGCCAGGAACCACTCTGCTTCAACGGCCACGATCCAGCGCGTGCTCCACGAGCAGCCCGCCGCTCCGAAGACCGTCGAATCTCAACCTTCTATAGGTGTGACAAAAGGGCAGGAAAAACCCGCCGCCTAACTTCAACAAAATCAATGGCCGGATCAGCCCGATCCGGCCGTGTCAAAAGGTAAACGTTGAGATACAGCGGAAAAGCAGTGTGTTTGGTTGCTTGCGATGCCTTGCACCTTGGCATTGGCAAACCTCTTCATTGCCTGCGTCACCCCCACAAGCAAGACAGCGGAGCGGCAAAGAGGCGCTTACCGAAGGGAACGCCTTTATCGCCGTCGTAGAGCACGAGCCCCATTTTGAATGAGTCGCCACCGGCGTCCGCTAATTTCCGTAACCCTTTGAAATCCCCTGTGTTCACGGTTGCGCTCGCTTTCACCTCGATACCTACCAACGCTCCGGCGTTGTCTTCGACGACGAAATCTACCTCGTCCTGATCTTTGTCCCGATAGTGATGCAGCATGCACGCATCATCCATCCATGAGAGCTGCTTCAGGAGCTCAGAAAAAACAAATGCTTCGAGTAGCATGCCGAAGATGCTGCGATCCGCTGTGATCCGCTCTGCTGTAGCTCCCAGAAGCGTGGCGAGCAGCCCGGAATCGAGGAAGTGGAGTTTCGGTGTCTTGATCAGTCGCTTCAGTTGATTTCGAAACCAGGGTTCCACCCGGCGAACTAGAAACAACTGCTCCAGGATGGCAACATATTTTCTGGTCGTCTTATCGTCAAATCCGATTTGCCCGCCCATCTGAGTAAAGTTCGTGAGCTGTCCTGAGTGGTGGGCCAGGACCTGAAGCAGCCGCGGCATCTGGTCCAGCTTTTCGACTTCGGCGATATCGCGAACGTCCCTTTGCACAATAGCTCTGATATAGTCGCGAGCCCATGCGTGGCGTCTCTCGGGACGTTTGCGGCGCAGCATTTCCGGGTAACCTCCGATCAATACTGCGTTCACGAGATCTTTGCCGATCAGGCTCTTGCCGGGCTTGCCGAGCTTTCCCCGGAATGCGGTCTTCAGAAACGTCGGCATATGACCGTAAAGTTCGGCTTGTGAAAGAGGCAGCAGGTTAACGACTTCCATGCGGCCTGCCAGACTCTCTGAAACCTGCGGCACTGTCAGAAGATTGGCCGATCCCGTCAAAAGAAAACGGCCCGCCCGGCGATCCTCATCCACAGATCTCTTGATTGCCCGGAGAAGATCCGGTGCGCGTTGAACCTCGTCAAGCGTAGCTTTGTTGAGTCCACGTACCAATCCGCTCGGATCGCTGCGAGCCGACGCCAGAATAGTGTCGTCATCCATCGTGAAGAACTCGCGATCTTCTGCAACAAGATTGCGGACCAGGGTAGTTTTACCGCACTGGCGGGGACCGGTCACCATGACAACCGGTGTGTCTTGGAGGGCGGTCGTAACGAGTGATGCTACAAATCGGGGATAAAGAGGGTTTTCAATGTTTGCCATCTCGGATGCGAATATCGTCCAATCCGGATTAAATGTCCGTCCAATTCGGATTATACGCTCGTCCAAACCAGAGTCTTGACATGCTCAAGTCGAATCGGTGCGGGCCAGAAGATCGGTCATCCTCGAGTAAATGTTCGACAACGGTCAAATTTAGCTGCCGCTATCTTCTCGCTCGGGACCCAGTGGGGGATGAGGCGTCAAGGCGTCCAGACGCAGAAGGCCAGTTTCCTCATACGGCGCGGTCAGACGGGAGCGTCGCAAGCAACCAAACACTTTGCTTTTCCGCTGTATGAGACGCCAAACGTTGTGGGACGGTGTCCCTGCCACCCGGAAACTCTGCATGCTTCCAGTGCATCACCCCATATTCCAAAACAGGACAACGGCTCTGGTTCCATCAGTTGGAACTGCTGAGCGGTATGATGTCGATTCTTAGTGGCTAGTCCTCGGAGTAATGCATGGAATAGATCTCCCATGTATGGATGTGATGAAGCAGAAGCACTGCGTGGTCCGGGGTCAGCGTGAACCATGTTGAGGTATCTCCAGGGACTCGAACCATCGACGACAAATCCGCAAATGTCTCCACCTTGTTGTCCTTGAGGGTAATGCGGAGGATTGCCGGATGATCACCCGTTGGCACGCTGGCATAGACGAATCTGGAGTCCGGGGA
Source organism: Acidobacteriota bacterium (assembly GCA_021779695.1). The sequence goes on from JAJYAE010000098.1 coordinate 2,791, forward strand.
CCAGCTCAGATCGTTACCGCTCACGCCGCCGGCTATCCTGCGCCACTGGTTCCCGGCCAAATCGTAGAGCCACACCTCCTGCTTTGCCGTGCGAAGCGCGGCAAGGAAGCGCCCATCCGGGGACCATCTCGCAGTTCCCAGGCCCTCGGAACCCGGAATGAACAGTTCCTGCCCCGTGTCGAGGTTGATGCGTCGAATGGCGCAATTCCCCGCCTCCTCGCAATCGACCGTTCCGTAGACGAGCCACTTCCCGTCGGGAGACCAAGTGAGTGCACCCTGCTCGTCCGTTCCCGAGGAGGCTTCCTCCATCGGACCTCCTGCGGGCCGGATCACGTAAATCCTCCAGGCCTTCTCTTTGGTTCTTGCCATGAAGGCGATCTGTTGCCCATTGGGCGACCACCGCGGCAGCTCCACGTCCACCTGCGGCGGAACTAGCTGTCGGCGCGCGCTTCCATCCGAGTGACTGATCCACAGGCTCTGGTCCGTTGAATCGACATACGTAAGCCACTGGCGGTTGGGCGAGAAATCCACATCCTGCGCCGAGATCCCCGGCAGAAAGGGGGTGAAACTCTTTGACGTTGGGTCATAGCGATCAAGGTTGCTGCTGAGCGAGGTGCGGCAAGTAACCAGAATCTGATGATGCGCTGGATCGATCGCGATTTCGGAAGATGGACCCGGCATGTCCATGATCTTGGTCTGAGAATAGTCCGCCCCGATAAAACTCCAATTGCGTCGCATCACCCAGAGACTGCTCTGATGAGAATCTCCATGGAGCACAAGCGCGAGTGCGCCGCTGCCATCCCAGGCAACTCCATGACTGCTGGGGATCATGGGCGCTTTGAGAGGAAAAAGCGACTCAACAGTCGAAGAATCCTTACCAGTCAGGACCATATCCCATAGGGCAAATGACCCCGCCCCATTTGAACTCAAGGCTAATCGGATGGTTTCTCCGTTAGGCAACCACCAAAGTTCGTGCACGGAACCCGCAAAGGTATACACCTGCTCTACCGCCGTCCCGGCGGGAGTCGTGAGATAGATCGAATCCCCGGAAGCGAATGCTATTCGATCACCGTGAGGAGACCATCCCGCCGCATGGCAGACAAATGCGCCGACCCGCTGGGGACTGCCCCCATCGACCGGCACAATCCAAAGCTGCCGCTCTTGTTCCATCCCATTCCAGACGAGAACAAGAAGGCTTCTACCGTCGGGAGAAAGAGCCTCAGGGCTGGCATGCACAAATGGAGTTGCGATGGAGCGGATGGGACCACCGGAGACCGGGACAGCGAACAGGAGTGTTTTTCCATCTCGGATGGCCCCAAAATAGGCGTGGACGCCATCGGTGGCGATGCCATCCTTCAGCGCGTCGTCGTCAGTCAGTGGCGTCATAGCAGTGACCGCGATGCGAGGAGACGACGTGAGGGCGTGAACTGCAATGGCGGTTGCGACCAGAACTGCGACCACGGCAAGCGCAGCTGCTACCCAGACGGCCTGTAACGGCTGGGACCGGAGTAGGTTCTGGGGTGCCGGCTGCGTCGATGGGGTCTCGTCACCCTTTACAAGTGCAGGTTGGGCAAACTCTCCCGGGACAACAGTCTTGCCGTCACCTTGCTTTAGCCACGCATCAATCTCGTGTCGCCAGGCATAGACCGCCTGCCGCTGACCACCCGGGACCCGATGCACGGGAAAGCCCCGGGTCTGTTCCCAGCGCATGACGGTACGCTCGGTCTTTCCGAGGTAGGCAGCGATCTCTTTCCAGGAATCGAGCCGGTCTGTGATAAGCGGACCCCCTGCCATATACCCAGCCTGCAACGCCGAGGGCCGGCACAGATGACAGGGGGAAGGGGAACAGAATCAAGGCAATGTCACTAAATGTCGCCTTCTGACGTTTCTAAACACTTGCGAAAGCATAGCACTCTGCCGTTTGCTGGGCAATGAAAACATTCAGTTTGCAGGATGTCAGCTTGGGACACTCGCACGTCCTCCCCGTGACGTTAGTGCGGCCCCTTGGAGGACTGTTATGACCGGAGAGGGCAATGGCAGAAGCATTACCACGAAGCAGTTTCTTACCTGGAAGTTCATTGCGGATTCCAGTGCGGAGATCTGGCTCGCCTTTCTCGTTAGTACATCGATCTCGATGACAGGCTGCGGAAGCGGCGGGAGCAGCGCGAGTGTGCCCTCATCGCCAACTCCTACGATCACCGCGGTCAGTGTTTCCTGCACCCCCGCGAGTGTTCAGACCGGTCAGACCAGTCAGTGTTCGGTCACAGTGTCGGGAACCGGCAGTTACAGTTCTGCCGTTACATGGTCGGTAAGTCCTACGAGCATGGGTTCTGTGAGTAGCTCTGGTGTCTTTACGCCTAGCAGTGCAGGGACAGCGACCATTACCGCAACATCGGCGGAGGACACCACGAAGTCGGGTTCTGCCTCGGTGACGGTGACGACCGCTGTGACGATCACTTCAGTATCGGTTACTTGTTCGCCCTCTTCAATCACGACCACCCAGACTTCGACCTGTACCTCAAGCGTCAGCGGCACTGGCGCATTCAGCAGCGGCGTCACATGGTCCCTGAGTCCGACGAGCATAGGTACGGTAAGTACTTCGGGCGTCTTTACCCCCTCAATGACAGGAACGGCAATCATCACCGCCACCTCGACACAAGATTCGAGCAAGTCTGGTTCCGCGACGGTCACCGTTAGCACTCCAACGCCTACCACGGCGGTTATGGTTCCGTCTCTTCTTGTCTCTGGACAGCAAACGCAGGTAACCCTGACCTGCTACGTCAAAGGCGCCGATCAAAACACTCAGGTTCAATTGTTCAGCTTGGCTAGCGGATCGCCGACGCTCATCGGCAATATGAACGACGCCGGGCAGAACGGAGATCAGGAGGCTGGTGATCAAGTCTACACAATTGTTGCCTCGCTAATTGCACCCGCAACCTCTTCATTGCCCATGCAAGTGACAGCCACTACTGGTACTGGCGGCAGTGTAAGCACAAACTTTTCTGTAACCATCGTCCAAATTCCAACTTACTCAACGGATACAGATGTAAATCAAGCAGAGTCAAATCTTTACAACACAGCAATTCAAACGAGAAGCACTTTCTCTAATCCCGACTGGAGCAATCAGACTTTAACTAAAGGGATCAGCAACAATCTAGTTTCTATGTTCACTAATCTTTCGGGAGTGGTGAACCAAAATTCCACACTCCAAGCCGCAGCGGTGAAGCGAGTTGCCCCGTTTGATGCATCTTTCTTTGAGGCGAGGACACCCCAACCCGATGGGATAGGCCAGAACATTCTGAGCATTCTGACGTTTGGTCTCCTCAGCCCAGCCCAAAACGCGTCTTCGTGCAATCAACTGATACGATCACTTGGCGATCTCAGAGGGCAACCTGGATACCCACCTCCTCTGGATACTTCCGATCCGCAGTTGATTACTTTCGCCACCGAACTTGCTAATCTTTGCCCAAGCGACTCGCAATGTCAGTCGTTAGCTCCTATTACATATCAGGATTTGATTGGAACTGATAACCCAGCCGCAGTAGAGTGGGCGCGTGAATTCATGCTTACGGGCCCTTCCTTGCCCACTCCCGTTGATGGATGTGGTGGTGGTGAGAAACAGTCCGTGACGAACGTTGCTGTGACGGACGGAGTCAGCCAATACACCGATCTCGCAGGAGATGGCTTCGCTGATTTGACCGGTGGCGGACAGATCGCCCAAACCGCTGTCAGTCAAACGGGCAGCACATTACTGGAGGGCTTCCTTGTGAATGGCTCGGGGACCTCGTCGGTTGTGGTCGGAAATGCCGGGTCTAATGCTACGTTCGCCATGCCCGCAGGCACCTACAATCTTGCAGTGAGCTTTGGTGGAAGCAACGCCAATGGCACAATTACCAATACCCCGGTCTATCCAAATTCGACAACGAATATCTCTCCTTCGCCGGGGACGAATATCACCGTGACGCCTCCGTATGTCACGGGTGTGACGCCGTCATATGGGACGGTTGGAACTATAGTGACGATAAATGGTACTGGATTCGATACGAACCCAAGTGGGAATGATGTGACCTTTGATGGTGTCGCGGCGCAAGTGGCCAGTTCCACAGCCACGTCAATTCAAACAACAGTTCCTGACGGTGCGACCTCCGGTCCTCTCAGTGTGGCCACAGCGAGTGGGTCCACCACAAGTTCAGGTAGCTTCACGGTTACGGGAATAACTGCGACTCATACGATCACGGTTGGTTCTACAAATCCCAATTCAGGTGTATCCATCAGCGCCAGCCCTGCTGACAACAATGGCCAAAACCGCGGCACTACGCAGTTCACACTAACTTACGACAGCGGTGCCGTGGTTACTCTGAGCGCGCCGACCACCGCCAACGGCGACAATTTCTCAAGCTGGGTCGGATGCGACAGTGCCTCCGGCACGACCTGCACTGTCGCGATGAACGCTGACCGCGCGGTCGCAGCGAACTTTTCGCCGCCTGGGACCGCGACTCTTACAGTGTCTTCGACTAACCCCACTAGCGGAGCGAGCATTACTGCCAGTCCGAAAGATAACAGCGGCAGCGGAGGCGGCACGACATCGTTCACGCTGACCTACAACACTGGAACAACCGTGACCCTGACTCCGGGGGCGACTGTAGGTGGAAACAGCTTCTCCACGTGGTCGGGGTGCGACAGCGTCTCGGGTACCACCTGCACTGTAACCGTGAATGCTAATCGCACTGCTACCGCGAATTATGGGCGCGTGCCGGCCTTTGTTTATGTGGCGAACCAAAACTCCGGAGACATATCTGCCTATACAGTTGACCCGACAAATGGGGCGCTGACATCGGCCGGATCGTTTACGTCAGGGTTGGCGCCTGCCTCAGTGGCGGCTGATCCTACCGCTCCATGCTTGTACGTAGCGAACTCCCAGGACCCCGTCACTCCTATCGCCGTCTTTTCGATTGATCTAACCACTGGCGCTCTGGTGCCAGGTCAGTCGCCTCCAATGTCAGTTTTGGAAGTTGACCCGGTGTCGATCGCTATGGTTCCTAAAGGTACTTTTGTCTTTGTAGCGAACTACAGCGGGAATGTTTCCGTGTTCTCGGTCAATTCGGCTACATGTGCGCTGACGGAGATTTCTGGTTCGCCCTTCCCGGCAGGCACGCTACCACAAGCCGTCGCCATTGACCCGACGGGCAATTCTCTCTACGTTGCCAACCTCAGCGATAACGACCTGTCCGCATATAGTGTTGCTTCGACAACTGGTGGTCTCACTCCGATCGCCGGTTCGCCGTACATGACAGGTTCGGCCCCGACGGCGGTTGCGATAGATCCCTCGGGAAAATTTGTCTATGTGGCGAATAGTTTCGATGACACATTCTCGATTTTTACGCGTGATACGACAACAGGGGCGTTAACAAGTCTCGGGCTCGTTGCCACTGATGGTGCTCCTTTCTCTGTTGCGGTCGACCCTACGGACAAATTCGTATTCGTGCCCTACTTGGGATCCCCCGGTGCAGTCGAAGCATTTGCATTGGACACTTCAACTGGCGTTCTAACGAAGGTTGGTGGCTTTACCGCCGGTGATAATCCTGAGTTTGTGGCAGTGGATCCCTCGGGCAAGTTCGTATACGCGACGAACAATGGATCGTCGAGCGTCTCGGAATTTGTGATAGATCCAAATACCGGTGCGTTGAGTCCGGTACCGGGTAACAGCTTCCCAGCGGGTGGAGGACCGGTCTCAGTTGCAGTTACAGCCAAGAGCCCGGCGCCGTGAGGCAGATTCCGCAGGCAGGTTGAAGGGTTTAGTTACAGACGTGTTGTTCTTGGATCAGTCTTCAGTGCGTTGTAGGTACAAGGCCAAGCAGTGCAGTTCGGTGGAGGCTGGTCGCATGAATTGATTGACAATCGCAAGTGCCGCTTCCTAGCGGAACAAGATGGAATCTTTTAACTACAGCGAATGAATCCGGCAGTAACAGCGTTGAAAGGACAGCAATCAACCAAGAAAAAGGGAGACAGAACAATGACTTATCACCGTTTGCGGTTGTCTTTCATCCTGATAACGGTCTCGCTGCTCGCTCTTTCCAGCTACGCCCAAACGCCAACGCCAGCGGATAACGGGGGCGGCCAGGCAATGACTAATACAGATGTTCTCATGCTGGTTCAAGCCAAGTTGAGCGATGGGCTCATTGTTAGCAAGATTGATGCCTCGAAGTGCGGCTTCGACACCAGCACTGACACAATCCTTAAGCTGAAGTCCCAGGGCGCTTCGGATGCAGTGATTGAGGCGATGATGAATTGTGGAAAGCCACCTGCTCATCCATCCCCAACCGCCGCAGCGCCCTCTAACCCGAACGATCCTCTTTCCCCGCATCCCCCCGGCATCTATCAGTTCGAGAAAGGCAAAACAGGTGGGGAGATGACTCGACTCGAAGCAAGCTCCTACCAGGGAAGCAAGAGTAGTGGCATGTTTACAGCCGGAATGAGCATGGGTTTCAAAAAAGCAAAATGGAAGGCGCGCCTCGAAGGAGCCCATGCGGCTCTGCGCATTCCCGACCCTTCACCTGTGTTCTGGTTTTACTTTCCGAGCGCCGGACAGGGATTTGGTCAAAGCGGGATTCCGGCTCAGGCCTCTAAGCCTGAGGACTTTGCCTTAGCAAGAATGGAAGGAAACAAAAATGACCGCGAACTTGTTGTCGGGGAAGCGGGCATGCTCGGCAACTCCACGGGCGTCCCTTCGGGGGATATCGTGGCAGTCAACGTACAGAATGTTTCTCCCGGGATTTACAAGGTTGTACCGAGCAAACCTCTTGACCCCGGAGAATATTGCTTTGTTCCACCAGGTGGCGCAGCCGCCTTTGGAATGGCTGGTGGGCAGCTCTATGACTTCGAGATAGATCGGGCAAAATAACGCGGCACCTGATGGGACTGGCGAAGACGGACATCCAGCCTGGTACATGATCTCCGGTCCCCTCACCTGTTGAATTTGGAAACCGGTCCTAGCAGTTGCTGGGAAAAGCGTGATCAATGAAACGTAAGCGAGCTTCGTCAACCCACGGAACGACAGAACCGGCGTGCGGCATACAGTTCCCTGGCATGCAGCGGGGAATGAATGGAGGTAGACTGTGAGATCGATTCTGAAAGTAGCCCTGCTTTGCATCTTTACCGACGCGTTTGCGCAAGCACAGTTCTTCAGTCTAAGGAATCTCTGCACAAGTCTACAACCCGCGTGATAGTTGAATAAACTGGAAGGATGAAGCGGATTGCGCGGATTCAGCAGACACTGGCATCGCAGGCGAGTTTTGAGAAGCATGGTCGCAAGAGCAAGCGGGAACTGTTTCTGGACCAGATGAACCAGGTGGTTCCTTGGTCTGAGCTGTTGGCATTGGTTGAGCCGCATTACCCCAAGGCAGGCAGCGGCCGTCAGCCGGTTGGCGTTGCGATCATGCTGCGGACTTACTTCCTGCAACAGTGGTTCAACCTTTCGGACCCCGGCATGGAAGAAGCCTTTTATGAGTCGCCCGTGCTGCGGCGCTTTGCAGGAGTGGATCTGGGCGTAGCCGCAGCGCCGGACGAGACCGCCATCCTTCGCTTCCGCCACTTGCTCGAAGAGCACGATCTATGCGGCCAGATGCTGGACACGGTGAACCATTACCTGGAAAGCAAGGGCATCCGCATCTCGACCGGCACCATCGTGGACGCAACGATTATTCATGCGCCCGGTTCGACGAAGAACTCCAGCGGCAAACGCGATCCTGAGATGCATCAGACCAAGAAGGGCAAGCAGTGGTGTGTGTCACGAACACGAGCGCAAGCCCGTGGAACTGTACTGAAGATGGGAGTAGGTCTCCCGGAGCCGGCTTACAGGAGCAGGCTTCAAACCGCCTCATGCTGCAGCGTCGAAAAGGCGTGGTAGTGAGCGATTGAGGAAAAGTCACCGTAAGGTGGCAGGTATGGATGGAGGAGATGAGCGAAAGCGAACCACCGAGGACGCATCGTTATTGCCTCAAGGCGCTGCCAAAACCGGGGTTGACCATTGGCCCTGGGATGAGTCGGGACGATACCTGTTTACGGTCCCGGCGGTAGCCGGTGTAAAGGCGGCATGAACTCCATTCAGGCTTTGGTATGGAACGTGAGAGCCTCGTTGCGGATGCAAAGGGAAATGACAAATGGCAGACACCATGAGGAAGAATACCGATGCCGGAACGAGGGACGGAGCTGTTCGTAGTAGCAAGGAAGCCCTTGTAATGAGGGTGGAGCCAAGGAACAGCGTTATCCAGTTGATGAGGGCCACCAACCCGCTCATCGGGGATGAGTGACATGTCATCAACGAAACCTTTTGTTATAGCGAAGCGGGCAGTGTGGGAGGCATACCAGCAAGTCAAGGCCAACCGTGGTGCTGCGGGCATCGATGAGGAAACCATCGCGATGTTCGAGCAGGACCTGTCGAAGAATCTCTACAAGCTGTGGAACCGTATGTCATCGGGGTCGTACTTCCCGCCGCCGGTAAAGCAGGTGGAGATTCCCAAGGCAAAGGGCGGCACGAGGAAACTGGGTGTACCCACTGTGTCTGACCGAATCGCACAGACTGTAGTCAAGCGCATCATCGAGCCGGTTCTGGACCCCATCTTTCATCCGGATTCGTATGGATATAGACCGGGCCGCTCGGCGAAACAGGCGATTGCCGTTACCAGGAAACGGTGTTGGCAATATGACTGGGTGGTGGAGTTTGACATCAAGGCGGCCTTCGATCAAATCGATCATGGCCTCCTGATCAAGGCTGTTCGCACCCACATCAAGGAACGATGGATACTGCTCTATCTTGAACGGTGGTTAACAGCGCCGTTCGAGACTCCTGGCGGGGAGCAAGTGCCGCGGCAACGAGGTACCCCACAGGGCGGGGTGGTCTCACCGATCCTGATGAATCTGTTCATGCATTACACGTTCGACCTCTGGATGCAGCGAAAGTATCCACAATGCCAGTTCTGTCGCTATGCCGATGACGCCGTAGTCCATTGCGGAAGCCAGGAGCAGGCGCGAGAGGTGATGCAAGCGATTGCATCGCGGCTGTCAGAATGCGGACTGACGATGCACCCGGAAAAGTCAAAGATCGTCTATTGCAAGGACAGCAATCGCACTCAACCTTATCCGCATGTACACTTCACATTTCTTGGCTTCACGTTTCGGCCGAGAAAGGCCATCAGCAATACGCGCCGGATATTCACCAGTTTTCTGCCGGGCGTAAGCGCAGATGCCTTGAAGAAGATGCGGGCGGCGGTGCGAGGGTGGAGGCTGAATCGTCAGACTCATGTGGCGCTTGCTGCGTTGGCCAAGCTATACAACCCGATCATCTGTGGGTGGTGGAACTACTACGGGGCGTTTTATCCGACAGCGATGCTCGATCTTTACATGCATATCGACCGTGCGCTCGAACGATGGGCCAGACGAAAGTACAAGACCCTATCGGGACGGCTGCGTGCCGGAGTGCAGTGGTTGCGCAAGATGAAGGATGCCGAACCGCAGTTATTCCATCACTGGAGGTTGGTAGGGAGCAAGGTTGGATGATGGGAGCCGTATGACGCGAGAGTGTCACGTACGGATCTGAGAGCGGCTGGAGGTGAAACTCCTCCGGCCGACTCGCCACTTCGGGGCCAAGGCGCACATCGGCGTGGACAGCAAGGAGACGGTAGTGCATTCGGTATGCACCTCGGCGGCCAGCGTGGCGGATAAACATATGCTTCCCGATTTACTGCACGGCGACGAGCGCAAGGTATGGGGTGATGGCGGCTATCAGGGCCAGACCGAGGCGATTCATGAAGTCGCGCCCAGGGCGCAGGATATGACTTGCCGCCGGACGAAATACAAGGACCATGTGGATGAAGAAGCCAAGCGCAAGAACACCACCAAGGCCCGCGTGAGAGCCAAAGTCGAGCATCCTTTTCGCATCCTGAAGCGTGTCTTTGGATTTACCAAGGTGCGCTACCGTGGCATCTGGAAAAATCACCAGTGGCTGTGCGCGGCCTTCGCGCTGGTGAATCTGTACATGCATCGCAACCGGCTGGCCCCGCGAAGGGCGTAGTGTCTCTTGAGGCCGGGAAACGTCCTCAAGAGACCAAACAGGCAAGCAGCAACCCGCCTCTCCGGAAAGAAAACTGATTCAAAACCAAGAGATCATCTGCGGTCGAGTCATCGCTGCAAAATCACGCACCTGCGCAGAGGTCCCCTAACAGCCCGTGGTGCAAGTCTGGATTCGTTTGTGCGCTGAGTCATAGTTTTGAAGTTGGATCAAAGGTAGCCTTTGAGTCATGGGCATGGGGACGCGTCAAGCGCAGCAGCGGCAGGAGGAGAT
>JAJYAE010000099.1 GCA_021779695.1 Acidobacteriota bacterium
CCACCAGTTCGTTTTCCGCGGCATGCTGCAGGGTATTGCAGCTAAGAGCCGAATCGACGCCTGAGAGTCTGCCGAGAAGCTGTACTCCGCGTCGGTCGAGCCTGATGATGCCGAATCGCCAAGGCGTGAATCGAGAGTTTGGCAGCTGTAAGTCCGACGCTTCGGGCAAGTCAACAGCAAACTGGAGACGCAACCACTACCGATCCCGCTAACCCCATGTCCATCTTGGGTACACCCTGGTTTGACAGACACCGCTTTACATTTTTGACCGCGAAATATGTCAAATATAGATCGGTTTATATTACTTGACATTCGTCTCCTAAACATTTAGACTTATGATTTACAATCAATGGAGACCAGGATGGTGGCAGCGAAGCGCGGCGGGAAGCGGATCGGATACATCCGAGTCAGCAGCATCGACCAGAACACCGTTCGCCAGCTCGACGGCATCCAGGTGGACAAGGTATACACCGACCGTGCGTCAGGGAAGGACACCAACCGGCCCCAGCTTCAGGCTGCTCTGGATTACGTTCGCGATGGTGATGTTCTGGTGGTTCACAGCATGGACAGGCTGGCTAGGAACATCACAGATCTTCTTCGCACTGTTGAGTCTCTTAATCAGCGTGGTGTTGTTGTTGAGTTCGTCAAGGAGTCGCTCATCTTTACCGGCGATGACTCCGCAATTTCAAAGCTGATGCTGACCATCATGGGCGGCGTGGCTGAATTCGAGCGTGCGATGATCCGGGAGCGCCAATTGGAAGGCATCGCTAAGGCCAAGCAGGCTGGAAAATATAGGGGCAGGCAATCGACCATGACAGCCGCCCATGTCAAGGCAATCCGCGACCGGGCCGCTGCTGGCGAAAGCAAGTCGGCTCTTGCCCGTGAGTTCATGCTGAGTCGCCAAACTATTTACAACATCCTGTCGGCTGGCGATTGAATTGAAGGTGGTGCGTAATATCGGGTAAGTGAACTGCTTAAACACGCGTCGAAGCGCGAGGAGCAGATTCGCGGGGTGGTTGAGTCGACAGCCAGCATGTATGGCGATTTGCAGGACATCGCTGGCAAGGGTCTGAATGAAATTGAGGAACTCCAGATTGCCATGTTTCCGGCTGATGAAGAAGATGAAATGGCGTGATTGGTCTCATTTCAGCGAGTTGGGCTTGTTCTTTCGCAGGATCAAGATACATCTCTGGATCAAGGCCTTCTACAGAACCAGCCTAAACGCTCTGCAGAAACAGAGCTGGCCGCTTTGAACGCTTTGTTCCTGCTGAAGTACCTGCAACTGCGCTCCCGCTTCGGTTTGAGACTGTCCAAGTTGGCCACCCTCTTGCGCTAGGTTTCTGACCGTGTGATGTTGTTTCTTTCATAGCCGAACTTCTGGCGCGCCTTTTTGCGCGTGAACTGCCAGTGATGGTGACGTGGTCGCGGTTCATCTTTCGGTTCCAAGCTTTGGCTTCCCGTTGTAGATCGCTCAGTGAAGGAATGCGGCGTTGGCCGAGGCACTGGCGGCTGAACAGACTGATCTCGATCTCCGCCTGATTCAGCCAGCTGCCGTGTATCGGCGTGTAATGCACTGTGAAACGCTCCCACAACAGACCGCCGATCTTTTCGCCGAACCGGTCTACCAGCGCCTTGCGGTTATGCGAACTCAGATTATCCATCACCAGGTGGATGGTCTCGGCCTCTGGATAGCTTGCAACGATCTCCACCAGATAGTCGGCGAACTGCGGCGAGGAACGGTTGGCGGTTGGTTTGGTAAAGTGCCGCCCGGCCTTTGGCTGGACACCGCAGAATACGTTGGCCGTGCCGCGCCGCTCGTACTCGCAATCACGCCGGGCAATCCGGCCCGGCCGCATCGGCCGCGGCGGGCGAACATCGGCGTGCAGCACCACTGGCTTCTCATCCACACAGACCACGGGCTCCCTTTCCGATAGCGGCTTTTCGTAAATCTTGAGTACGTCCTCCATGCGAGCGATGTACTCTTCATTTAGTTCTGCCACGCACCACATTTTTTCCCCGCCACGGCTTCAGTTCGTGGCTCTGAAGCAGGATGCGGATTGTCTCCCGGCCCACCTGCGGTGCCAGCTTCCGCTTTACCGCTTCGGCGGCGATCAGGCGCACACTCCACCGCGCTATTCCCTGTGGGGGCGGCGAGCACACCATGGCGATGATCCGCTGGCTCTGGCCTACGTCCAAGGCCCTCTGTTTGCCGGGCCGCGGCCTTTCGTACAGCGCCGACTCCAGCCCTTCTTCCTCATAGCGCCGGGCAACAGCTCGCACCGTTTTCGCAGCTACGCCCACACTGCCCGCCACCTGCGCCGCCTTCTGCCCACGGTCAAGCTGGCGCAGAATCGAAGCACGACGCAATACTCGCGAAGATTCCCGCCCCTTCGTCAGCATCCCGGAAAGCTGCTGCCGGTCCTTCCTTTTCAACCGACCATGCACCCGATGGTAGCTTTGCATGTCCCTACTATGCGGCCATTCCCGTCGCTATAACAGTGACTGATAAGGTGCATCTTTATACGGTCATAGACCTAGTACTTATTCGTCGACCGCGACCTCGGGCAGTGGATCGATCAGCGCTTCCAGCATCCGCCGCTGTTTACTGCCGCCGCCGAGCAAATTTCGATCTTCCCGTCATTTGGAAAGCAGAAATGCCCACCTCAACCCTGAAACGCAGCCCTCAGCCTCACACACTCGCGAATCTCGCTATGCAGCAACCCATCTCTCAACCAGTTTGGACATCAGTGGAGCGAAAGTGACAATAGGCTAAAAGAGACATGTTCAATTTGGTACTGCAATGCTGATTCGAAAGCATAGGGTCCGCTGATATGTCATGTTGATCTCGCCGCACTTTTGGGCAGAGGGGCCGTCGACCAAGTCAACATGGATCAGGTGCTAACCGTGCGATGGAGTGAAAGACTGTCTGCAGGGGCTCGTGCCTCACAATCAGGCGAGAGACCTTTCACTGCACTTGATGACACTAAGTTCCCCGTCATGGCTCTGACGAATGAATCCATGCGCTCTGATGGAACTCGCAATCCAAAACGTAAGCAGGTGCTCTTCGGATACGCATTTCGCACATTACACAATTGCTCGGTTCATTCGTCACTTTGTGGCCTGGCGTTCTTCAGCATCTTTGGTGTAGTCATGACAGGTTTACGCCTCCTGATCACCTCGATCACGCCCCAGTCTTTCGCAGCGCGGGTGATCTTTTTGCTGGCTGATACCGGCATTTGGTCGCGAGTTTCACGCCCCAGCTTCGCGCCGCGCGGGATCTGGCGGTCACAGCACAATCCTGCCGGGCTCTCCCTGCGATTGGATACCTTGTCTATCGGGTTCATCGAAAAGAATCACTATCAAAGCGTGCGCGTGACTCCCAGAGACAAGCCTGATGATCTGTGCGGCTGCAACCCGCACCTACTCTTCTTTTTCAGCTTCATTGCAGCCCAACTTGCCACTCGATTTTCACATTTCCAGGAGATACTATGACAACGACCTCATCCTCTGGCAATATCGCCACAACGACTCCGCCTGACACAAATGTCCCAGATCTGCGACTTCGAAATGTCCTCAATGACTTGATTGAACAATTCGAAACAAATCAGCAGGCGTCCCTATTGGGGGCGGCTGGATTGATGGCGGATGCCTGTCAACGGGATCGTTTGATTTATCTATTTGGCGGAGGAGGACACACGTGTCTGGTGATGCAAGAGCTGTTTTGGCGCGCTGGAGGCCTAGCTAACCTATGCCCCATGCTGGACTTTGCAATTCATCCGGCGACACCAGCTTACATGTACTTGGGACACGAACGATTGCACGGAGTAGGAAATCATATCGTTTCGTACTACGGAGTCGGTCAGGGCGACATCGCATTGATATTTCATAGCTATGGGTTTAACGCACCGACAATCGACGCCGCGTTGGAGTGCAAGAGGCGCGGTGCGCATGTCGTCGGAATTTCTTCCACGGACTGGCATAAAAAAATTCCAGATGACTTTCCGATTCGTCATGAGAGCGGAAAGACGCTGTTCGACATCGCGGATATTTGCATCGATGACTATGTCCCTTTTGGTGACACTGTCATTACAGTTGAGAACTTCGATCAGCCGGTCACGGGAATATCGAGCACGATCGACTTTTACATCGCACACCGTTTGGAGATGGAATGCGTCAAGGAATGCGTTCGTCGCGGGGCAACACCTCCTGTATGGCGGAGTGCCAATATCCCAGGTGGAGACGAATTCAACGCAACGCTTCGTGCAAAGTACAACGGGCGGGTGAAACTGCTGTAAGCGCTTATGGGTTGGTAAAAGAAAGGGATGGGATGTCAATGGCTGTTGTTGAAACAGGCGTAAGTTATTATGGCTTCAGTTACCCGGAGCACGCTAGGGCTGATTTTCAAGAGATAAGGGCGCATAACTGCACCGCCGTATTGCTCGCTTTAAGTGAATTCGATATCGCGTTTTGGTATCCGAACATCGCAAAGATTGTGGATGAGGCTAGGAGGCAGGGTCTTACGGTCTACTTGGATACTTGGGGTGTAGGTAAATTCTTCGGAGGTGAGCCTCCAAGTCTTTTTTTACAGGAGAACATTCACAACAGACAAGTGACGGCGCTGACTGACGAGCCACTAGCGGCAGCATGTTTCAATACTGCCGCATTTCAGGAGTACTTCTTCGATATTGTTGCGAAACTCGCGACATCTTGTGACGCCCAAGGGTTCTTCTGGGACGAACCTCACTTTGCTATGCCAATTTATCCGGTTGGATACCAGAGCACTACAGATTGGACCTGCCGTTGCAAAGTCTGCCAGAGGATATTTGAGGATCAATATGGCTATAGTATGCCGAAAGTGCTAACGGATCAGGTCCGTAAGTTCCGGAGGCGTCAGGCAAGCGCCGTTTTGCAAAAGGCGAGTGGAATCGTCAAGGCGATTCGGAAGGACTGGTCGATCACTCAATGTAGCCTTCCGGCCGAGAATAACTACTATCTATCGCAGGAGCGTGGATACGACGATTGGGAACAAGTGGCTGCAGTGCCCGAATACGACATCTTCTCAACGTCAATCCTTACCAGCTATGATTTACCCATAGCTGTGCATGAAAGACTCGCTACGAAAACGGTCGAACTTGCGCGTAAATATGGGAAAATCCCCCAGCGCTGGGTCATGAGCTATTTTAGTTCGCCAGCGGATCTAAATATGATTCCCCAGGTTGTGCAAACCTATGCTGCCGCCGGAATTGAGTCTATCTTCTCTTGGACCTATCGTGCCGGTCAAGGGACGGTCTTATCCGCCCCAAATCCGATTGAAGTATGGGATTTGCTTGGAGAAGCGTACAAGGAAGTTTTGGAGAGATAAGGCTGAGAGTGAACGTGAGTGTCTACTCATCTCTTCCGCGGGAAGACGAGTCGGCCTAGGACAGAGCGCGTATGCCTGCGACCCGTCCGGAACGGGATTTCCGCGCCAGGCTTTTGATTCGGCAACGAAAATCTGAGGGAGGAAAGAAGATGAGACGTCGTGAATTGTTCAAGAACGGAATACGCGCGGGACTTGGCATCGCCGTCAGCCCGTTGTTGGCGGATCGCATGGCGGGAGAAGCCGTGACGCCAAAGAAGTCTGCCATTCCCTTGCAACCTTCTCCACTACTCGAATATCGTCTCTTCAGCCGCACAAGCAGTCAAGGACAAACAGAACTGGCGCAGTCCCGGAAAGGGCCATGGACTGCAGTTGCGCAGGGCGACACATTTGCTGGCATGCATGTGTTATCTGTTCCCGCAAAAGCAGGTGGCCGGTCATGGACTTTGGTAGAGCGCAATGATGCTGCGTGCGGTGAGTTCCTTTACGTCGAGCCGTCGGGAGTAATTTGTAGAGTCACAAAACCGCTGGGTAAAGTAGGCATGCAGGAACCCCGCGCTATCGAGGCACGATCGCAGGATTATTGGGAACGGCTATTGAAAGCCGAGGACGATATTCTCGGTAAGGAGTACCTGGCAGACCCGCGAGATCCAAGCCTGGAGCGCACGCGCGAGCTCCTGCCTCCGCTGATCTATCCCGAGACTTACATCGGAATGAAGGAGTATCCGCACAAGGTCGCTATCTCATGGGACGGATCCATCGGCATTGAAAGAAGCTTCTTTAACGGAGTGCCAGGCTGGAGCATCCGCAGCGAAAGCTCCTCCGGCAACGCGAGCACCGCGAATGAGGGCGAGTTGAGTGAACTGGGCGCCGCTTTGCCCTTTGCGCTGAATGGGCAGGAGATCGACCGCTCCGAGGCCATGCAAGTATTCAGAATGCAATTGGAATCCTGCCTGCCCATCACTCAGTACGTCTACCAGCGTCCTGCTGACGAAGCCGGCTGGGAACAAATAGCGTTCATGGGCCAGTTGCGGGGAAAGCCGGCGATATTCCTT
This sequence comes from Acidobacteriota bacterium, assembly GCA_021779695.1. Next base: position 6,415 of record JAJYAE010000099.1, read on the forward strand.
CGCTTCCGTATTGTGAACTTCTCCGCGACGGCAAAGACTGTTGAATTCGCAATTTACCCGCCACTCGACGGCAAGCTTGAACCTCACCCAGATAACAAGACCATTGTCATCACTGCTCCAACATGCACGGCGGAGATGAAACCCCGGCGGATTTCAGAAAGCAGGGCAGCGTTAACTTCAGAGTATCCATTCAAAATGGCTAACGGCTTTCCGGTATGGGCTTTGTCGCTGGCTCCAGGAGACCACAAAGATTTGCATTTCGTTCTACCCGGTTACAGCGCCTCCGGGGCGCTCAGTCCGGATCCCGGGCAAGTTGGGGATGCTTTCTATGAGGCATTGAAGGGAGAATGCGAATCGTGGCAGGCGTTTTTTCAACGTGGCGCGCAGTTCGAGATTCCCGAGCAATTCATCAATGAAATCAGCAGAGGCGCGCTGACGAAAAGTCTTGTATGTGTCAATGGTGACGAGCCAGGCGGGGGGGCTTTGTGGTACCAGGGGTTTTGGCCCTTTTGTACTACATATCTCAGCCAGGTATTGCTCGAGTTAGGCTATTTCAGCGAGGTGCGTCGGTATATCTCGTATTTCTTGAAGACGCGAATAGAGCCAAATGGCAAGATCAACACCGGCTGGAATAATGACGCCAATCACCAAATCTTTGATGCAGGCTATTTCCTGAAATTGTTAGCCAGCTATTATTGGTATTCCCAAGACGCGAGCCTTTATACCGAGAATATTCAGCAGATTGATAAGATCGTTGGCTTTCTGCAGGCAAGCCGTGAGGAATCTCTCAAATCCTTCACTCCTGACGATCCGCGCTATGGCATGGTGAAGGGGATTCTGAGTTGCGATTGGTGGCAAAAACCGCCCGACTACTATTACACCAACGACGGACCCATCTGGGAGGGACTGCGGGATTACGCGCAAATGCTGCAAGATATCGGCGTTTCGATGGGCCGGCATTCCTTGGTGGTCAAAGGTAAAGCACTAGCTCAGTACGCAAAGGAATACCATGCGATTTTGCGCAGGTCACTCGAAACAGCAAAGGAAAACGACGGTAACAAGCTAACTTTTATCCATATTCATCCAATACTCGGGAATCCGAAGCGGCCTGTTCGGTGCATCTACTTGACCGATGAGTGGAGCAGGGCGCAGAGGCGCTTTCACGACTCGCCAAGATTGGCCGGCTCAGATCTGCTCACGGACGAGGAGCGCCGCTGCATCTTTGATTTTGAGTTTAATCATGACCAAACCGTGCTCGGGGTCCGTCGCTACCTTGCACCGAGACTCGACAATTTTCAATGCCACAACTCAGCCTTCCAGAAACTTCGGCTAGGCATGGTGCGAGAGTACCTCATGGAGTATTACGGCACCATTCAGGCACTTTTGGGGCCCGGACTCTGGTCTGGCTTCGAGCAGACTCAGCTCATTCCTTTGGAAGGAGAGAGAGGAAGGCGCAACGGATACGGGAAGTATATTGAAGGCCCACGATTGTTCGGACATGAAGGGGCACATCCAACGTGGCCTATCGTGCGCCTCACAAAACAAATCTTCGCTTTTGACGAGCCAAATGGCGATGCTGTTTGGATTGGAAGAGGAATCCCCCGGCATTGGTTGGCAAGTGGGCGTCCAGTGAGTGCGTCCAGACTCCCGACGCGGTATGGCAAGTTGGATATCAGATATGTCTACCGTGCGGACGTGGGCCTGCTGACTGTAGAGATCGACCCACTCGAAAGGCGGTTCATTCCAGAACTCCGTATTGGCGCACGGGATCCTGAAGGCGGCTCACTTCAACTGGCTCACTGTAGGGAATCTTCCATCGGATGCAGGGTGGACAAGGAAAAGGAGTTGATTATCGTTACGGGTGTGGATAGGCCCATATTTCTTGAGATCGGCTTTTCGCGGGAATGATGTGGTCTTTATTGGCCTGAGAAAGACGATTAATCCCGCATTTCCTTTCTGAGTGACACTCCTGAATCTCCAGAAGTGTCACAATCGTCAATGTTTATGAAGGTGCAAGCACGACGAAGGCGTTCGGGAGGAATGAACTCGATGGGTGAGAAGCAAAATCGACCCTTTCAGTTCTCATTCAACACTTCGCTCAAGATTGGTTTTCAGGGTCACGAATCACCTCCGATGCCGGTTCGTTGCTGGTTCGGGAGTTGGATGAAAGACTCGAGCTCAGCCAGTTCATTTCCGGCAACCTGAAGGACGAGTGTCGCTGCAAGAACACGCAACTTTCCGTTTCCGATCTTCTGCGCCAGTCGATTTACAGCCGCGTAGCCGGTTACGAAGACCTGAAAGACGCGGAGCGCCTTTCGCAAGACCCAACCTGCCACCTGATTGGCTCGGAGAAGATTCGCGATCGCGGCGCGGCTATGCCCTCGCGCCTGCATTGGTTTGAGACCCGGGTTTTGAAGCAAGCTAAGAACCTTAGCGCCTGGCGGCCATGAACCGGGAAATGGTTACCAAGGCCGAAAGTCAGGATCAGGCATCGCATGCTGGTCGCTGACCAGTTTGAAGCAACGGCTGGTGACGACGGGCGGGCGGCTGGTCAAACAAGCGCGGTCCAACTGGCTGCTGTATAGAGATTTCAGGAAACAACATCGACAAGCTCGCGAAGTTCGCCAAACTGTTCCGCAAATGCTGGTTTCAGCCAGTTCGCCCAGCAAGGAAAGGATGATCATGACGAATTCCAGCAGGCACAAGGACGAAACAGTAGCGGGCTTTTTGGAAGTGGGTAGGACAGATGGATGCACGACAATTGTAATCAAGAATCTTGATTGGAAAGTGGATCGCAGCGGCGTGGGCCACGTCGTGTTGTCACCGCGGCAAGCTCGTCATTTGGCCAGTTCGCTCATTCTGCACGCGGAGGAAGCCGAGGCTGATGTGGCCCACCATCAGCCGACTTTGGGACTCACGGCGACTGAAGCAGGCCAGAAACATCGATTGAGCGCCTCGAAGCTCTGCGGTCCGCTGTTCCTGAGCGGAAGGGAGCATCAGGCGTCTAAGAGTTGTCTTGACCGCGACAAGTTGGGCATTGGCTCGCCGTTCCGAGAAGAAGGGGAATTCTGAAAGAGTCTATCAAGATAGCCAATCGAGAGCGAGGCGTTGTTTGCGAACGAGCTGGCCCTCACTGGAGTCAAGTCCTCGGAGCCTTTATCGGGTGAACGGATGGAAGGCCGAATCCGGGCCGTCGGATTGCTGCGTCAACGCCTTGGAAGGGATCTGTTCGTGCAGGACTGGGTGGAATGGCCCTGCTCAGAGGCCACGGACTTGCACAGGCTCAACCGCCTAATGGTGGACTTTTTCGACGATTCTGCATTTGTCCGTTCATAAGACTTTCGCTGTTCGATGAAGATGAATCGACCGGTACGAAGAACCGTAAGCGTGGGAGGCCAGTTGGGGCGCGGTCTTCAGTGAGCTGAAAGAGCACGGACTGTGCGGCGTCAGTTATGTGGTGAGCGACGATCATCAGGGGATGGTGCGGGCCATCGAGCGGCATTTTTAGGGCGTGGCGTGGCAGCGCTGCCAAGTGCACTTTCTGCGCAACGCGCTCGCTCTGTGCGGCCAGCAGCAGCGGCCCCTGGTGGCGCGGCTGCTCAAAGCAGTCACCGAAGCGCCCACACGCGAGTTGACTAAAGCGGCGCTGGCCGCGGCCGTGGTGGAGTTCAAGACCAAGGCGCCCAAAGTGGCGCGGCTCTTGGAAGAGCACGGCGAACAGATGCTGGCCGTCTACGCACTGCCGGAGGAGCATCGCAAGCGCATGCGCACGACCAACATGCTGGAACGCCAAAACCAGGAACTGAAACGGCGCACGCGCGTGGTGCGAGTTTTTCCCAATGACCGCGCGTGTCTGCGGCTGGCCTCGGCGCTGCTTATGGAAACCAATCAGGAGTGGATGGAACGCAAGTATCTGAACATGGACGCGGCCCAGATGGTTAGCAAGGAGGCCACCGCTCGCGCCGCCTGATGGCCGGTTCCGCTTCGGGCTACGCCCTTCGCTCCACCGGCCATCAGCCAACATCAACCCACAACCCTGAGGAGAACGATTCTACAGAACTTTTAGGACTTGACTGAAATTCGATAGGGGTTTGCTGGGAGAAGCGTTTGAACACGGTGGCAAAATATTGAGAGGAACTGAAGCCTAGGTCTATCGCAATCTCAGTAACCGAGAGTTGCCCCTCAATCAGGGCCTTCTTCGCCTCTTGTACTTTTGCCCTAAGGATGAACTCGCGCGGAGCTATACCCATTTCAGATTTGAACTTAACCTTAAACCTAGACAAAGATAGCCGCGCAACATCGGCAAGCCCCTGAAGAGAGAAGTCGCCTTGAGGGCAACCTGAAATCTTCTCCACAACTCTGCTTATCGCCTTTGAGCATTGCCGAGGCTGGTCATTGTGGGCACAGTGGATTATTTCCAAGAGGACACCGAGCAATTCATATTTAATTGCGATCGACCTAAGATCATCCTTTGGCCTATCATAAAGTTCGAATAGACGATTCAACATGTACTTTAAGACTGGGCGCCCAACAAACTGCGGCCTTGGTATTCTTAATAATCTCCTCCGGACGATGGCTGTATCTGCCGAACATAGAGATAATAGTGAGGTGTCGGGCCTCGGAATCTTCAAAATTAACCAATACAAGATGCCGCAGTCCTCGGGCCGGCCACCAGTGTCATGCACTTTCCCGGGAGGAACCACAAACAGATCTCCTCCGACGAGGTTGTAGTCTCGCCCTTCTAATCGATAGGTTTGGCGGCCTCGTTCCAGGTAGCAAATCTCAACTGCGCCTGGATGGCGATGGCTGCTCAAGCCAGCTTTGACCGAATGGTATTCGTAGCGTCCTAGCGCGACGACATCGGAAATTCCATACTCAAGAAAACTGATGATGCGGCGTTCCTGTGATTTTGAGTGCGGCTCGCCATGTATAGATTTTTTCTGTAGGGTCATACGTCGAAATATACGATTGGACCAGTTCCAATGTCGAGTGCCCGGCAAATTCTTTACCAGTGGAGTGAGACAAACTGCTCCGCGCACAGATTTAGGTTCTTCGTAAGCGTGGGAAGTTTCCCTCTGGCGAGAGATCGCTTCTGTGGATAAGCATGGCTGCATGATTCATGCAGAAGATGCGGGTGTAGTACGTCGCGGCAGAAGGCGGCGGTCGGTTTCGGAGAAGTTGCAGATTGTTCGGCTGACGATGGAACCTGATGCGAGCGTTGCGGAGATTGTGCGAGCCCATGGGGTGAACGTGAACCAGGTGTTCAAGTGGCGTCGCCTTTTCGAGAGGGGCCAGCTGAGCGATGCGGGAGCGACATCGACAGCATTGCTTCCGGTCACGATCTCTGCTGATGCGGAGACGAGGCCGGAGTCAGCCGTCAGCGCGCAGACGTTCAGCGGCAGCGCGATTCATATTGAACTGCCCGGTAGAGCAAACATCAGCGTTGAGAGCGGCGCTGATCTTACTCTGTTGCGCTGCGTTCTGGAGAGCCTGCGCAAGTGATCCATCTTCCCGCAGGGACCAGGATCTGGCTTGCCGCCGGCGTGACCGATATGCGCCGGGGCTTCGATGGACTCAGTGCACAGGTTCAGACGGTGTTGCAGCAACAGCCGTTCTCCGGACACGTGTTCTTGTTCCGCGGGCGCAGAGGCGACATCGTAAAGTGCCTCTGGTTCGATGGAGATGGCCTATGTCTTTTTGCGAAGCGCTTGGAGAAGGGCCGTTTCATCTGGCCACAGGCGACCGAAGGCACTGTTTGTGTATCGCGCGCCCAGCTTTCGATGCTGCTGGAAGGCATCGACTGGCGCAGACCGCAGCGGACTTGGACACCGGAGATAGCCGTGTGAGTAACGATGATGATTCTTTTGTGTTCATGCGGGTTTTCTGCTGCATTCAGACGAGATTGATGGCATACTCATCCCATGCTTCCCGCTTCGCTGCCTGATCTCGATGGCCTTGATCCGGAGACGCTGAAGGCACTGCTGATTGCCAAGCATCGTGAGTCCGTTGAACAGCACAAGCAGTTGAGGTCGAACTCGCCAGAGATCGAGCATTTGAAGCTGGTCATCGAGAAGTACCGGCGGATGATCTTCGGGCGCAAGAGCGAGAAGCTCACCAGAGAGCTGGAGCAGTTGGAACTTCGTCTCGAAGAACTGGAGACGACCGAAGCCGCAGATCAAGCAGCCGAGGCGGCTGCTGAAGCCGAACAGCCGAGTTCGCCGCAGTCCGAGTCGAGGCCGAGAACATCGCGTCCACGGCGCAGCCTCTTCCGGAAGACCTTCCTCGCGAAGTGATCATGCACATGCCCGAGCACGATTGCTGCCCCGGCTGCGGTGGTCAGTTGCGCCAGTTCGGAGAAGATGTTTCCGAGCAGCTGGAACGCATTCCGGCCACCTACAAGGTCATCCGTCACGTCCGGCCCAAGTTCGCGTGCTCCACTTGCGATCGCGTAGTAGAAGCCCCCGCACCTTCCAGACCCATCGCTTACGGCCTGGCTGGCCCTGATCTACTGGCGCATGTGCTGGTATCGAAGTTCGCCGACCACCAGCCCCTTTACAGGCAGTCTGAGATTTTCGCGCGCGAAGGCATCGATCTCGATCGCTCGACACTGGCCGGCTGGGTCGGCGCAGCCAGTGAACTGGTCGCGCCGCTGGTCGATCAGATCAGGAAGCATGTCCTGGCTGGA
>JAJYAE010000440.1 GCA_021779695.1 Acidobacteriota bacterium
TTGAAGTTGCCGCCGTTGAGCGGGTCGGAGAGGTCGTAGCCTTCATCGACGAAGCGCTGGGGCGTGTCGGCGTGGGTGTCAATGACGATGGCGGAGTGCTGGACTTCTTCGGGGGTGAGGCGGTGGGTCATCTTCGGGGGAGCCTTGGGTGTGATTTGAGCGGGAGCATGCGATGGAGAAGCAACGAGGGCGAGGATGAGCGAGAGCGGCAGCAGCAGAGCGGAGCGGGCTGTCATGGGCATTGCCGAGAGTGTATAACGGAGCGCCGTGCGAGAGGCTAGGCGCTGGCTGTCCAAGTGTTCACTCCTAGAATTGCGAGCATAACCCACTGATAGTACAATTCGCTACACAAGACCATTGGCTTTCGTAAGCACGCGTCTTGTGTCGATTGATCGCGTCGGCCAATGCTCTTCGAAGAGCACTACCTTGGGTTTGCCGACGCTAGCACGAAGAATTCTCAATTTTGGCGAGTTGGCGTGCGTGGCAAAGAACCCACAGCAGCAAATTGATCAGGCGAACCAGCGTATTGATCAGCTCATAAAGCGGGTCACTTCGATCGAGACGAGTTCGAGTCTTAACCCGGATAGAACTGGGACGCTGCCCGTTCGGCTTGGGCGATGGGTAAAACATAATCTGCTGGCATCAGCCACAATTGCTTTCTTGACCTTGGTAGTTGCGATCCTCGCAATTTTTGTATCGCCAATGTTTGGCTGGTGGCTTGAGCATAGAAACGACTCCACTGACAATGAAATTCAGAAAGTTTTAAATGTGCCCGGGGGCGTGAACTCGAAGCTCGCTTCAATTGACAAATCAGCTGCACAGATCGATACACGACTGCAAACGTTGCAACCATTTATTGAGGATCTCGTGCGACGCGATATGGCCGCAAAGGCTGAGCTTCCGCAGGCTGAATTCAATAGGAGCTTTCCGGTTCTATCCCATATTCTTGCGACTGCTCAGACACAAGAGATTTCAGTTTCTCCGCAGGTCATAAACCAATTGGCTTCCAAGATGCTTAGATCGGACACTAGGGCAGCAGAGTATTGGCCGGCAGCCGCAAAGCTCATAACGTACCGTTCGGAGATGTTTGCCGAGTTTCGTTCGATTGATCTTCCCCTTTGTACCGATGAACCTCTGAGGTCGATGATTACCCAAATGAAAAAGGAAGGGAACACCGTTACGGTTACTCACATGCCAATTGTGTTTTCATCCTGCAAAATGATTCTCGACTCGCCAGAGGCATCATCCATGTTAAGTATGGGTCTCGTGGCTTCTGACGTTGTTTTTGAAAACTGCTTGATTTTCTATGGTGGTGGCGCAATCAATCTGAAACCGAATCCACCAGGTTTCGTTATTGACAGTCACAGCATAGCGGTCGGGTTCCCTAAGAGATTTTTAGGCAAACTTCTTTTCAAGCAATGTCATTTTCGTTTTACATTACCCGGACCTCCACAGCCACTTGGAGAAAAGCTTTCAAGGGAACTGCTCGCATCGAATTCCGCGACACTCCAGGTTGAAGTGCCACTGGATGGGGGAGCCTAAGGCATACCCATTCGGTCTCTTCCGAATTAGGGGCACTCAGTCGCGCAAAAACGCGGGGGTGCAAGAGACGGAAGACCGACTATTGCTACGGCGCTGGGGCGGGTGCGGCGGGCGGTGGCGGGAGCGGCTGGCCTTCGGGGATGATGGTGACCTTGTTGAGGTAGACGGGCGTGATGGGCTTGTCATTGGCGTCGCGCTCGACGCGGGCGATGGCCATGACGACAAGGACGCTGGATGGGTCGCACTGCCCGAAGACGGTGTAGTGCTGGTCGAGCGAGGGGGATGCCTGCTCGGTGATGAAGAACTGGCTGCCGTTGGTGTCGGGACCGGAGTTGGCCATGGCGAGGCGGCCGGGGACATCGAAGTTGAGGTCGGGGTCGAACTCATCGGGGAAGGTGTAGCCGGGATCGCCCATGCCGGTGCCGGCTGGGTCGCCGCCCTGAATCATGAATTCGGGAATGACGCGGTGGAAGGTGGTGCCATCGTAGAGCGGCTTGTTGTGCTGCTTCTTGTGGGTGACGGGGTCGGTCCAGTCTTTGGTGCCCTGGGCGAGGCCGATGAAGTTGGCGACGGCGTGGGGGGCCTGCTTCTGGAAAAACTGGCAGGTGATGCGGCCCATGGAGGTGTCCATGATGACGAGGGGGCCGTTGGGCTGCACCAGTGCGGCGGGTGTGGCAGAGGGCGCGTCGGGAATCTCTTCGGTGGGTTTGGTGGTGTCCTGCGCGAGGGATGCAGTGGTGAAGGCGAGGCCGAGGGCGGCAACGAGGAGTGGGTGCTGGATGTTCATGCCAATTCTGAGGGTACAACAAGGGGAACGCGGGTCGCCAATACGCGGGAGAGGCGAGGATGCGGAAGGCTCCATCCTTTCCGCGCAGGGTACGCGGAAAGGATGGGATTCCCGCGGCGGCGTGAGGCCTACGCCAGCCGCAGGAAACGGTTGGGCGCGATATTGGCGCCGGGAAAGACGAGGCCGAGGTCGCCGGCATGGAGCGTGGTGGAGACGAGCTCGCCGAGGACCTGGCGATAGTCGGTGGTGAGGGCGAGGTCGCGGCCCTGGTTGAGCTGGTCGTTGTCGAGGCCGGGCCACTGGCCGTAGACCTTGCCGCCGTGGATGCGGCCGCCGAGGACGAACATCACATTGGCATGGCCGTGATCGGTGCCGCCGGTGCCGTTTTCGCGGGCGGTGCGGCCGAACTCGGACATGGTGACGAGGGTGATATTTTCGGCGTCGTCGCCCATGTCACGCCAGAAGGCTGCGATGGAGGCCGAGAGGTCGCGAAGGCGGTTTGCGAGCTGACCGTTGACGCTGCCCTGATTCTGATGCGTGTCCCAGCCGGTGACGTCGGTGAATGCGGTTTCGACGCCGAGCTTGGCCTTGAGGAGCTGCGCGATCTGACGCATGTTGTTGCCGAATTCGGACTTGGGGTAGTCGGCGCCGTAGGCGGGCGCATATTGCGCGGGGTTGGCGGCGCGGAGCATCTGGACGGCGTCGAAGGTCTCTTCACCGGCAGCGTGGAAGATGCGGTCGTTGCTGGAGCCGTACATGGCGGCAAAGGCGCTGGCCGCTGG
>JAJYAE010000441.1 GCA_021779695.1 Acidobacteriota bacterium
AAATCAACTGTCCTGTGGTTTCGGCTAATGCATCAAAAAACGCCTCTGCTTCGCTGTTGGTATCGCGAAGGATCGTGACAGGGTGCCAGGCCACGAGCAGCGAGGGCGAAGTGATCTGCAAGCAGAGCCGCGCCTCCAGTTCATGGCGCTTCAGCAGTTGAGACCGGCGCAGGTGGTCCAGTGACGGTGCTCCTGCGCGGTGAACCCGCCAGGGTTCTTCTCCCATTGCAATGACCCGATGCCGCGCCGTCTCTGTGGATGTGAAGTGAATATGCGCCAATTTCGTAAGGGCGTTTCGCACCTGGTCGTCAATGGCGCCCTGTGAGACTTCACCCCCTTCGATATGCGCGATTGGAATGCGCAATGCCAGCGCCACAGAGGCGGGAGCGAGCATCTCGTACCGGTCTGCAATCAGCAGCAACAGATCAGGGCGCCATGCCGTCAGTGCGTCGGCGAGGCCGAGAATGGCAACGCCAATGGTTTTGGCCATGCCGGTGTCGGTGTCGGAGTGGAGCAGGCATTCGACCCGCGCCTGAATCGGGAATCCATCCAGCTCAATCTGCCGGACGGTTTCGCCAAACGCCGGTGCCAGGTGCGGACCCACCACAAAGACTCCCAGGTCCACATCCGGGTGCTCAGCGAGTTCGCGCAATGGCCAGTAAAGATGGCTGTAATCTGCCCGCGAGGTGGTGACCACGCCGATCCTGCGTTTTGCCTGCATCGCGTCCTTCATCGTGAATTTTGTATCCTGCGCTCTTGCGCCATCGCCCGGACGCGCTGACTCGGCGTGTATTCAGGCACCATGGCCATCAACCACGAAAGGGCCTCCGAAGCGTCGCGATTTTCAACTGCACACCGCAGCGACATCAGCATCTGTTGCAAATGGATTGAGCTGGTTCGTCGCGTTGCAATGCGGAGAAGCCCCGGTCTGTTCGACGATTCCACGGTCTCATCCGAGGCCCAAAAGCTTTCCGACTCTTTATCACCGGGCCGGAGTTGCGTGAATTGCACAGGAATCTCTTGATCGGGAGCCAGCTCCTTTGCCAGAAAGTGTGCCAGATCGACAATCAAATGGGGTGCATGCAAATCCGGTGAGAGCAGCGCAGGAGGCTCGAATTCGAGGGATGCTGCCAGCAGCAAATCGGCCGCCTCGTCGAGCGTAAGAAAATAACGTCGCGCCGTCGGATCCGTTACGGTGATCCTGTTGCCCAGCCGAATCTGCTGGGCGAACACTTCGGCTACGCTGTCACGCGATCCGAGGATATTGCCAAGGCGTAGCGCGACACCGTCACTACTCAAGATGATCTGTTCGGCAATTCGCTTGGTCGCACCCATGATCGATACAGGTTCAACCGCCTTATCCGTTGAGAGCAGGACGATTCGAGCCCCATGGGCTCTCGCATACTGACTGAGAGTCTCGGTGCCGAGGGCGTTGTTGAAGATGGCTGCCAGCGGTTGGTCTTCCAGCAGGGGAACCTGCTTGAACGCCGCCGCATGCAAGATGAGGTCCGGCGCGTGAACGGAAAAAATCTCATCCAGCAGTGCTTTATCGCAGACGCTCCCGAGATACAACGCAATCTCGGTCGGCCCGCATTCGGAGTGGAACAGCCGGTCGAGGGCAAAGAAGTGGCTCTCTGAAGCCTCAAGCAGGATGATGCGTGCCGGATGGAGTCGCGCCAATCGGGAAGCGATGGCCGTACCGATGGAACCGCCGGCTCCCGTCAATAGAATTGATCGACCGCGAAAAGCCGAGGCATCCACCTCCCGCAGAGGTTGCAGAGGAGGCCGGCGCAAAAACTGTTGCCAATCGATTGCTTCGAGCGAGGGTTCCACCCCAGAAGTATAAATTCCGGCGCAAACCCGCTTTTGATGCCAGCAAAGGCCACCTGGCAAGGGATGCGGGGGGAATGTCCGCTCGCATACACTTGCTAATTGAATGATTCTGCCTGCGCCAATAACCCTGCCAGGCGGAAGAAAGACTTCTGGGGGAGAAATTGATCGGTTTTCGAGGCCTTACATCTCTGGTCTGTGCATCCGCGCTGGCGATCGCTCACGCTGAAACCCGTTATGACAGTGAAGCGATCCAGTTGAACAACCGCGGCGTGGCACTGATGGGCCAGCAATTCACACAACGCGCAGAGGAGAGCTTTGCGGCGGCAGTTCACAAAGATCCGCGACTGGCCCAGGCTTCCATCAATGACGGCATCGCCCTGCTGACTCTGCAGAAACTGCCGGAGGCTGAAAAGGCCCTGAAAGCCGCATTGGCGCTTGAGCCGGACAATCCGCAGGCCTGGTATAACCTTGGCTTGGCCCAGCATGCAGACAATGATCTGGACGCCGCTCTGGCGAGCTTTCAGCATGCTTCAAAAGACGATCCTCGCGATGCCGATTCCTTCTACTTTCAAGGCGTCTGCTATCAGGAGATGCATCAGTACACCAAGGCAATTGAGGTGTTGCACCAGGCGCTCGCCATCCAGCCGCTGCACGCTTCGTCTGAATTTGCCCTGGCGCGGGCGCTGCAGCGCTCGGGCCACACAGAGCAGTCCAGGGAGCACTTCAAGCTCTTCCAGCACATGACCAGCACCAAGATTGCTGCCGCGATCGGGCTCGCTTACGGCGAGCAGGGGCATTACTCCACGGTGACTCCGGTGGAGGAGCCGCAGCAGGTTGAAAAGGCGATGATCCCCGTTCATCTCGAGGCCCACGCCATGCTGGCCCAGAAAGACGCGGCAAGCGTGACGGGCGGAGCCTGCATGATGGATGCCACAGGAAGCGGACAGATGGATCTGATCCTGATGCAATCTGGCGCGCAGGCAGTTGCAATCGTGCATCGGGACGCGAATGGGAAATTCGTGAAGCTGGATGCGGCCGCCATGGGCATTCGCGTCGCGGGCCGCGGCGTGGCCTGTGCCGTGGGCGATTTCGATGCGGACAATTTGAATGATCTTGCTGTGGTCACAGACGAGAGCGTGTATCTCTTCAAAAATCTTGGCAAGGGCGCATTTCAGGACGTGACGAAAGCGGCTGGCCTGGAGCCGCGCAATCGGCCCACCGGCGTCACCTTTCTTGATTTTGATCATGATGGAGATCTCGATCTCTTTCTGACCGG
>JAJYAE010000100.1 GCA_021779695.1 Acidobacteriota bacterium
TTGAGATTAAATCCGTAGCTTGAAAAAGCAAGAGATGAGAAGCTGTCTCAAACACTCGAAATCGCTCGACACGTCCAGTGTGAGATCCGCAACCGAAGTGTCTCTCACGTCGTTGGTCCTAAGTAGCGGCGCCATATTTGAGGCAGCTTCGCGTCTCTCTAAATCACGCCAACGTAGTTTTTACTTCGCTATCTGAGCGTGACTAGAGTCACTGATATCCCCTCTGAAATCGCATAGCCTAACCCTGTAAGTCGGAACAATAGCCCCTGGTTCAAGCTATGTCATGGGTGCTTTTATCCGGCATATAGATCAATGGATCGAAGGGGTATAACAATAGATACAAAAGTTAGAGAAAATGGCAACGCAACTCTCCCTCGTCTGAATCAACCCGCGCCGCTCTTTGAAGCTGAAACGACGCACGGTACTTTGCGTCTGGAGGATTTTCAGGGAAGTTGGGTCATTCTGTTTTCTCACCCTGCGGATTTCACGCCGGTGTGTACGACAGAATTCATCGCCTTTACGGAAATAGCTCCCGAACTAAAGAAGCGACGCGTTGAGCTTTGCGGTCTGAGTATCGATAGCACTTACTCGCACATTGCCTGGGTCCGAAATATTGAAAAGAATTTTGGTGTCCGCGTTCCCTTCCCGATCATCGCCGACCTGAACAAGGAAGTAGCTACCCTCTACGGCATGGTGATGCCTGGCGAAAGCAAGACAGAAACCAGCCGCTGTGTTTTCATCATCGATCCTAAAGGTATTTTGCGCGCCATGATCTATTATCCGCTGACGACCGGCCGCAATACACAGGAGATACTGCGACTGATTGATGCATTGCAAGCCACCGACAAGCATGGAATCGCAACCCCCGCCAATTGGAAGCCGGGCGACAAAATCATTATCCCACCGCCAAGAACGACAGAAGCTGCAGAAGAGCGGATGAAGGCCGGCTATGAGACGGCAGACTGGTACTTTTCAAAGCGTGCCATATAAGCACTGTTCCAGAGTTTACGCTGCACGGAGACGCGAATCGGAAGAGCGAAAATTAAAAGGAGTGACCTATGCCTTGTGTCAACATGAACGGAGAGATCACGGAGATGGCAAAAAGGATACTTCTAGCGATGGTGTCGGGTAGTTCGCTCGATAGGGTGGCAGAGCAAACCGGCACTCCGCTGTACCGTATACGCATGGCTGCTCGAGAACTGGTGGAGGCCGGTTTCGTCGAGCAGAAGACACAGAGCTTTGTCACCACAGAGGCAGGGCTGGCCGTGCTCTCGAAAGGCGCGACGAGTGCAAGCCTACGCAACGGCGCATAGGATGCATTTGGTTTACAAGTTTCCGCACGGCAAAGGGCAGCAACTAGAACCGAGGGCACCGCATGAACAGGAGCCTCGTCAATATGCGCTTCTAGTGTGTGCGTCGCCGTAGACAACGAGAGTAGGAGTAGAGGTCGTCATGAAAAAATATGTAATGGAACTGATCGGAACCTTTTTCCTGGTGCTGACCATCGGAATGAGCGTGATTGCCGGTGGAAGTGGAGTGATACCTCCGCTGGCCATCGGATCAATCCTTATGGTGATGATTTATGCCGGCGGCCACATCTCTGGAGGCCACTACAATCCAGCTGTCACGCTTGGCGTCTGGATTCGTGGCCGCTGTAGCACCAAGAATGTTGTTCCTTACATGATCTTCCAGGTGATTGGAGCTTTGCTTGCCGGCTTTGTAGTTAAATATCTTACGCCCGGAATGCCAATAACTACCCGCGAGCTGGCAGTCCTGCCAGAATTGGTCGCCGAGTTTCTGTTCACGTTCGCACTGGTGTTTGTGGTATTGAATAGTGCTACGTCAAAGGACAACAATGGCAACTCATTTTATGGGCTGGCCATTGGCTTCACCGTCCTCGCAGGGGCATTTGCGGTTGGCGGCGTCGCAAGCGCAGCGTTCAACCCAGCCGTCGCCGTGGGCATTTCTTTCATGGGGCTGGTCTCGTGGAGTCGATTGTGGATATATCTAGTGGCCAATTTATCCGGCGGAGCCCTTGCTGCGCTGACTTTCAAGCTTCTCTGTCCGGAGGACAAGTAGAAAGTTCCCGAGTTCCGATCGATCCACGGGTGAGCGCCGATCTGGGGAAATCCGGCGGGCTGCTGCTGGCGCTGCTCGGTAGCGTGCGAGTGTGCCTACATCGTGGCTTTTCATTAAATCAGCCGCAGTCTGCAGCGAGTCGATGGACATGCAGCAAACCGGTGTCTTGGTCATTACTTCTCGAACGTTCATAGTCCCTACTTCCAATTCCGTCGCTTCTGGCTGGATGGGCGGCGTTCAGCAGATTCATTCCGTATCTCCACAGTAATAGCGGAGCCCGGTAGGCGGCAGCGATTGGGCACGCCGCCTGAAAGGCAGTATGTGCTACCCAGCTTCTCGTTTACCTTTGGGTGTTTGACTGCATCGCAGTGAGTAGGATCACTGCTCCGCCAGAATTGGAGTTGTATGACTATGTGTAGCTCATGCGAGTGCCAAGATAGGCATGATGTGGACGGAGTTCGTGCCATGACATTCAGGGATCGAATGGATGCGGGACGCCAATTAGCAAAACGACTCAGCAGTTATGCTAATCGCAGCGATGTAATCGTGTTGGGAATTCCTCGTGGCGGCGTGACGGTCGCCTATGAAGTAGCTCGGGCCCTGAATGCGCCATTGGACGTACTTCTTTCCAGAAAGCTGGGTGTTCCGGGACAAGAGGAACTCGCATTTGGCGCGATTGCGGTTGGCGATGGACGATATCTCGATCAGCGAGTGATTCAGGCTACGGGCATCTCTGAACAAGAGATTGCGCGCGTCACCGCGGAGGTAACGAAGACGCTGCAACAGCGCGCTCTGCTCTATCGTGGCAACCGTCCTCCGCTCCAGGTGACAGGAAAGACCGTGATCCTGGTGGATGACGGCATCGCCACGGGAGCGAGTGTATACGCTGCCATCCAGGCACTGCGGCAGATGAAGCCGGCCAGTCTTGTGCTGGCTGTCCCCGTGGCGCCTGCCTCAACCTATACCTGGCTCAAGAGCGAGGTGGATGAGTTGATTTGCGTGTACGCACCGGAACGGTTTTACGCAGTCGGCCAATTTTACGACGTGTTTTCTCAGGTTGAGGATGAGGAAGTTCAGGATCTGTTAGAGCTCGCGGCGAGACTGGCCGCGCCGAAAAGCTCGACGACTGAGTCGGGTTCGATCGGAAACCCGGACGAAATCTCGATCGATCTGGATGACGTGCAGCTCAAGGGAATCTTGAACATTCCTGACGACCCAAAGGGAATTGTATTGTTCGTTCATGGCAGCGGGAGTAGTCGTCACAGCTCGCGCAATCTCTACGTGGCTCGAACGCTGCAAGCGCATGGAATTGCGACGCTGCTGTTCGACCTGCTGACGAGTGAAGAGGAGTTGTATGACCGAGCCAACGCAGAGTTCCGCTTCGATATCGACCTGCTGACGAAACGGCTTATTGGCGTAACACAGTGGGTCACGCGACATCCAATCGCTCAAAGGCTGGCTATTGGCTATTTTGGTGCAAGTACCGGGGCCGCTGCTGCCCTGGCCGCCGCCGGGAGACTGCCCAGTCTGATCGTTGCGATCGTCTCTCGCGGAGGCAGGCCCGATCTTGCGGGCAGCGCCCTCACCACCGTGCGTGCCCCTGTGCTGCTGATTGTGGGGGGAAAGGACGAGATGGTCATTGGTCTAAACCGGCAGGCCTTCCATCGGCTGACTGGGCAGGACAAGCAACTCATCATTGTTCCTGCAGCAACCCATCTTTTTGAGGAAGCTGGAGCATTGGAGAAGGTTGCGCAATTGGCTGCGGACTGGTTTTCGCGGTCCTTTTTAGCGCGTGAATCAGGGAAGGAACCCACCGCTGGCTTAGGTTCACCCTCGATCCGGTGATTGCGATTGCAGGCGGGTTCACTGCGAAGGATAGATGGCTGGGAGGATTTATGGCATCCGCGACTTTGTCCATCGTCACGAACCTCATCCGTGAGGCTGCTCATCCGCTGACAGGGTCAGGTGGCGACTACGATTCTTTGCTGGAGATGATTGGGGACGCTCGCTTCGTCCTGCTTGGGGAGGCTTCTCACGGAACACATGAGTTTTATCGGGAGCGTGCCAAAATTACTCAGCGTCTTATCCGCGAAAAAGGCTTCCATGCCATCGCGGTAGAGGCCGACTGGCCAGATGCCTATCGGGTGAATCGTTACATTCAAGGAGACGATACGGATCCAGATGCAGTTCAGGCCCTGAGTGGGTTCAAGCGGTTTCCTGCGTGGATGTGGCGCAATGCCGACGTTCTCGATTTCATCGGCTGGTTGCGGAGCTTCAACGATGCGCTAGAGCAGCCCAAACGCATTGGATTTTACGGGCTCGATCTGTATAGCCTGCACGCTTCGATAGAATGCGTCCTTCGTTACCTCGATAGGGTCGATGCCGAGGCTGCACATCGGGCTCGTCTTCGCTATGCCTGCTTTGAGGAGTTCGGAGACAATCCCCAGACCTACGGATATGTAGCTGGCCTCAAGCTGCGTCCCTCCTGTGAGTCGGAGGCCGTATCGCAGCTTATGGATCTGCAGCAGAGTTCGCTACGTTATGCCCGGTTGGATGGGCTGCGTGCCCTGGAGCGATTCTTTGACGCGGAGCAGAACGCCCGCGTCGTCAAAGACGCCGAGGAATACTATCGTGCGATGTTCCACGAAGCAGTTTCTTCCTGGAATCTTCGCGATCACCACATGATGGAAACGCTCAATGCACTGAAGGAATATCTCGAGCTTCGACGGCCGCCTTCGAAGATCGTCATTTGGGCGCATAACTCCCATGTCGGCGATGCACGCGCCACTCAAATGGGCCGCTCGGGGGAATGGAACATCGGGCAACTCGTCCGCGAGGAGTACGGCACTCAATGCCGAAGCATCGGTTTCACAACCTACTCGGGGACGGTCACTGCCGCGTCCGCATGGGATAACCCAGCAGAAAGGGAACGGGTTGTGCCTGCGAGGCCGGACAGCTATGAAGGACTATTTCACC
This sequence comes from Acidobacteriota bacterium, assembly GCA_021779695.1. The sequence continues at coordinate 5,056 of JAJYAE010000100.1, forward strand.
AGGTAGGGATTCCAGCTTTTTCGCTCAATCTGCAGAAAGATTCTCGGGTGGCCTATGGGCTCCGCGAACCCATGCTGGAACGCGCCATTGGTGTGGTATACCGCCCAGCCACTGAACTTACCAGCCACTATTTCCAGGCAAGTCTCTCCGAGCAATTCGATGGCATCATTCACTTTGATCAAACCCGGGCCGTAGAGCCCCTGGAAGCCATCGGTGCAGAAGCAGCAGGAGAACCCGCAGAGACATTCCCCACAGGCATTTAGATTCAGATTTTAAAATGTTGCAACTTGGACCGACTGCCATCCGTTCTGCATGGCCTTGATTATGTACGAATGGTCAGGACGGGACACTTCGCGCTGGCTGCGACCTTGTACGCAGTTCCGCCGCCGAAGTGGGAGACGATCGAGGTCAGCGCGCCAGTTCCTCGGGCACCCATCACGATGAGGTCGGCATTGCGACGATTCGCCTCGTCGAGAATTACGGCGTCCGGCTTTCCGAACCCCACGAAACATGTCGGACCTCTGTGTAGGTCACCATCTTCAGGAACAAGGCCACGAAGCCGCTCCAGCGGCTCCTCGCTTGCCATAGCACGGTCAAAAGTGAAAGGAACATCCTTATCGTCTTTCACGTGTAGAAGAATTAGCTCGGCGTCGTTCTTTTTAGCGAGTGACACGGCATACGGCAATGCAATATCAGCGCCTGGAGAGAAATCTGTACTATAAAGCACTGTTTTCACCGTAGCCTCACCTTTGCCGGTGCAGCGGCAATGCGGCCCAACCGTAAGCACCGGAGTGGTGGAGGAGCGGAAGATTCTTTCCGCTGTCGACCCGATCGCCGCTTTCACGAGCCCTGTCTCACCGGATGTTCCCACGACGATCAGGTCGACCTGTTTCAAGTCCTCCAGCAAGTTCAAAGCTTCTCCCATGCTTAGCAAGGTGGTGCAATTGACGCCCTGAAGAAAGCTGGCTTCCGTCTGACCGAGGAGGCGATCTTGCATGGCTTGGCGCATGTCGTCCAGCGGTTGATAGGCAAGCGCGGCTTCGGGAGTGACAAATGCGGAGATGGGATTATAGGCGTGCGCTAGCACCAGGCCTGCGTGATAGGCTCGCGCAAATTCAACCGCGCATCGCAAGGCCATCTCGGCCCCGCTTGAGAAGTCCGTGAGCACAGCTATGGTTTCGATCTTCACTTGTGACAGCGGCGATATTTGATGGACCATACAGTCCTCTCTTCTTCGCAATTTCCTCGGCGGTATAAAAGCAAAACAGACCCGCTGCCTCTAGAAGCGGTCTCGAAATCGCTCGATACGCCTGGCTTGAGACCCGCAATCAAAGCGGGTCTCAAGTCGTGAACCGAAATCGCGGCGCCATAGAGGAGACAGCTTCTAGGCAATCAACAATTCGTCCTGGACCTCCGCCACCCCTGGTGCTGACCATGCAGCGCGCGTGGCCTCATTGCGTTCTTTCCAGGAATGGACCTTTCCGCGTAGGGTCACCTTGGAACCGCGGACATCGACCTGGATCTGTTTTGCATCCGATTCGGCGGCGCGACGCAGGGCGTTTTCAATGGTGGTCTTTACTTCAGACGAGACCGCAACGGGCGTTACTTTTATGTGGTTCGTAATACCCCTGACGCCGGCCAGATTGCGGATTGCATCCTCAGCGGAGGTTTGCTGAAACTTGTGGTCGACGGTACCTTTTAGGATCACCCATCCATTCTCCACATGAACCTTGATGCGGTCGTCTGGAACAACGACGTCCCACTCGAGAGCATTTAAGACGGCGCGGGCTATGTCTTCGTCTGTGCGGTGGTAGGTGTAGGGAAGCAACACTTCAATTTCGTCCACTACAGCTTTCACGCCGGCGACGCGCTCCGCAGCATGGACCGCCGCCCATTTTTCTGCGTAGCTCTTCGCTTTTCCAGAAAGCGTGACGATTCCATCGGTCGCACTCACGCCTACCTCAGCCGGATCCAGAGCTGGCTCAAATTGCAGTTCATCGGATACATCACTTTGAAGTTGCAGGTTGGTTTTCATCTTACGTTCCTCCTATGGTGCTCCGGTCGCAACAGCCGCCGGCAAGCACTCACTGCGCTTTCGCAGGCACACCCGTAGTGTGTTCGTAACTGAGAGGGAATTCCGTGATTTGAATCACAAAAATGGAAATAAATATTCGGCTTACAAAATGAAGTAGTTACAACGCAAAAGGTAACCGCGGAAGCCAAACACGGCGCCTACTATGTTTCGACTTATCCAGGGAAAAGTGACATGCATGAGTTAGTTCGATCACTGAGTCGGCTGGTATGGTCTGTTATGGTAATTGTCGGATCATGACAAGCTTGTCCGCCATTGTCCGGCGCGAGGCACCCATAACTTCCGCAAGCCTCCTATGGAATTGAGTTATCGCGTCGCATGCGCAGTCGTAGCTCGAAGTTGTAGTTTGGGGGACCTATGAAACTAACCTTAAGTGTTATCAAAGCGGATATTGGATCCATCGGGGGGCACGTGGTCCCTTCGAGGGAGCTTTTGCAAACAGTAGGAGCGTATGTCGCAGATCGAGCGACGGGGCTGCTTGAAGATCACTACATTAGCCACACGGGCGACGACATTGCGATCCTGATGACCCACAGGCGCGGGGTAGGTGATGAACAAATTCACAAGCTTGCGTGGGATGCATTTCTGGCAGGTACGGCCGCGGCACGAAAGCAAGGATTGTATGGAGCTGGACAGGATCTGCTGAAGGACTCATTCTCAGGAAACGTCAAGGGAATGGGGCCGGCCGTCGCAGAGATGGAAATCGACGAGCGCACAAGTGAGCCATTCCTTTTCTTCGCGGCGGATAAGACTGATCCGGGCGCCTACAATCTGCCGCTGTACCTGGCCTTCGCAGACGTCATGAATACACCAGGTCTGATCTTGTCGCCTAACATCGGACGCGGTTTTCGCTTCGTGATTATGGACGTCAACGACACTACGGGCGATCGCATTATCGAGTTGAATGCTCCTGACGAACTGTACGATATTGCCGCTCTTCTGCGAGATCCGGAGCGCTACGTGGTGGAGTCGGTATGGTCGCGCGCCACCGGCGAACAAGCTGTCGCAGTTGCGACCTCTCGCCTGCACAATATCGCTGGGAAATACACAGGGAAAGATGATCCTGTCATGCTGGTACGCGTACAGATGAACTTTCCAGCAACGGGAGAGGTGCTCGCACCCTTTGCCATCGGGCATTTCGTGGGCGGCTGTATGCGGGGATCGCACCAGATGCCCTTGATGCCTGTGACGCTTAATACCGGAATCAGCTACTTCGATGGCCCTCCCATTGTGAGCTGCGCTGGATTTTGCGTGCATAACGGCAAGCTGACAGAACCGGTGGATGCATTTGTGCAACCATTCTGGAACACAGTGCGGGATGATGTGGCTAAGAAAGCCATGGAGATGCGCCGGCAAGGATTCGTCGGTACAGCAATGCTTCCGATGTCCGAACTGGAATACACAGGGATCTTCGAAAAGCTCGAAGCGTTGAACAAAAGATTCACCGTGCGCACAGAGTCGCCATTAGCAAAGCCGCTAGAAGTTGTTTCGTAAGCTCGAAATCGCTCGATACGCTCGGTGTGAGACATGAGACCCGCAATCAAAGCGGGTCTCATGTCGTTGGCGCTCAAGTCGCGACGCCATCCATGAGACGGCCTCTAAGACTCAACTTCCGTTGCTAGGATAGAACTGTTTCCGCGGGTGCCTCGACGGCTTATATTTTGAATGGCCTCTACGCTGAGTCTCGACAGAAACCGGATACATCCAGTTCTATTTCGATATGTCAGAGCGGATCTGTCTTATTTGGAGAGGGAGGCTCATGGAGGTCAGACAACGGGTCGACAAAGTCGTAGCGGGTTCGGATTGCCCGAGAGATTTCCCTCGTCGAGTCGGTTGACTTTTCAGTCCCATATTCAGTTTCAATCTTTTCCACAGCCGCTGCGAGCGAATAGTCTCCAAAAACGTCCGCGATCCATCGAGAGAAGTCTTTCCTTTTCAGATGATCGCCGAAGGCGGAGACAGGCAATGACTCTAGCACCAAAATCAGTTCACGGAGGCTCCGCGCCCGTTTGCCAGAGATTGCCCCGTTCTTCCAAAAAACGAATTGACTTCCTTCGGAGACCGGCAGATCGATATATTTGGCGGCGTGACGAATATGGGGTGTTAGTCGTGGAGTCAGACGGATCCGGGTGACTTCGCCTTTCGATTCCGTTGTGATGGGAAGTGCGGCGGCTTCGCCAATCGGCAGGTTGCCGAGCGACTGAAGCCAGTCGCTTTCACTCCGGCTGCCCGCACATGTCCTACAGAGATGCCGCAGTACAGCGATCTCTTTCGGATCGGACTCTCTCGTGACGATTACTACTTTCAAACTCGCCAGAATATTTGGATGGAGACTGGAAGCGCGATAGCTGACTAGAATGTAGGAAAGCACATCGAGATCCAGCATTTCCTTTGAACTGTCATCATGCAGGAAATAGTGCGCCTCATCAACGACGATGCGATGCGGCAGTCCGGTATAGTGGCGAAGGGTCGCCACGGCCGGTAGAAGATTTCTCACATAGTCCAATCGGACATCCTGTGGCGTGTGCGACAGGTCGATCACGACGCTGACATCGCCATGGCGCAACGCGCGCAGCAGATCGCGAGGGCGCGGCAGCGGATCCTCGCCGCCAAACACCAGCACACCTGGAAGAGCTTCCAGCGACGTATAGTCGCCCTCCGGATCGACAATCAGCAAGGAATAGCCGAAGAGAATCAATTGTTCGCAAAGAAGGCCGACAGCCCAGGACTTCCCGGATTTTGTGTCGCCGGCCACCAATACGGTGCGGCCTCGAACCGCCAGGGAAAACGGATCTCCTGAGTCCGTGTATCCCAGCAGCACGCTGCGACGGCTCTTGGGCGAAGGTGGAATCCGGAGTTGATTGACCAGGGTGAGAAGATATTGGGCGACGGATTCAGGACCATTTCCAGGCAGCACATAGTCGGCTGCTGTCATCAGGGTCGGGCTGCCCCAGCCGACCGCGACTCCGAACTCGCAGGATCGCAGCAATTCATGGTCGTTTTCCGCATCGCCAATGGCCACCACGTTGTGGGGCGACAAGCGGAGAATCTTGAGAATTTCTCGCAAACCAGTCGCCTTACTGATGGCCTGGCCGAGAATCATGACTCGTCCTCTGTTGAAGATCAGAGAGTGCGGCAACTCGCGAGCCCGCAAAATGTTCAGCAATCGAGGTGCATCTTTTGCGTCTGCTTCTACAACCGATTGCCCCGCCTTGAACTCGACTCCTTCAGCTATAAGCGCTTCCAGAAGGGTGGCGGGAGGCGGCTCACCGAGAAGTTGCGTATATTGGCTGTCCGGAACGTAGATCACGGCGCCATTCTCGGCGACCACGGCATCCACAAAATGCAGGTTGCCTGCTACCCGTTCCAGTTCCGACAGTATTCGTCCCGTGACGATCAATACGATGATGTTCTGCGCGCGAAGCGTAGCAATTGCCTGCCGCACCTCATCGCCCAGAACATTGTCCCTGGCGATCGTGCCGTCATAGTCCAATGCTAGAGCCAGAAACCTCATCGGTATCCTCAATCCTCACTGACAACCAAATCGAACAAGGTAATCCAACGGCTACCTGACCGGGGATTCCGTTGATTCATCTTTAACTCTTTTGTCGTGCAGGGCATATTTACCCACTTTGTAACCTAGGTCGCTCCTCGACAAATTGAGCCGTCGTGCGGCCTCCGCCTGCACTCCATCGGTTGCTGCCAGAGCGCGCTCGATCAATGCCAATTCAATTCTCGCCAGGGTCTCTCGCAAATCCAGATCCTCAGGCAATCGGGCCGCCAACTGCACAGCGTCCAGCCTCGTCTCAGTTTTTGGGCCGTCTGACGACGCGATATTCAAGGGAAAATCCTCGGATTGCAACTGGGGATGTTGGCCCAGGATATGAGCGCGTTCCAGAAGGTTTCGCAGCTCTCGGATATTGCCTGGAAAGTGATACTGGGTCAGCTTGGCGATCGCTGGTTCGCTCAATCGTCGTTGGGGCACCTTCATTTCTCGGGCAATTCTTGCGGAGAGAATATCGCACAGACCAGGGACGTCTTCGAGCCGATCGCGCAAAGGCGGCAAATGAATGGGTAAGACGGCCAGACGATAATACAAATCTTCGCGGAAGGATCCAGTCCGCACACGGTCCATAAGATTACGATGTGTCGCAGCAACCACGCGTACGTTAACGTGACGGGTCTTGGTCGAACCCACGCGCTGAATTTCCCCATCCGCAAGCACCCTGAGCAATTTTGCCTGGGCTGCGGCGGACAGTTCTCCGGCCTCATCCAAAAATAATGTCCCCCCATCGGCGGACTCGAACAGTCCGATCCTGGTCTTGTCCGCACCCGTAAAGGCGCCGCGTTCATGCCCGAACAACTCGCTCTCGATCAACGTCTCCGATACGGAAGCGCAGTTGATGGCGATGAAGGCTCTCTGTGCCCTGCGACTGTTTCGGTGAACTGCGCGTGCGACCAGCTCCTTGCCCGTACCTGTTTCCCCTGTGATAAGGACTGTCGTGTCTTTCGGAGCGACCAGAGCAATCGTTTCGCGAACAGCCCGGATCCCCTCACTCTCTCCAAAAATCTCGTCCGAACCTTCCATCTGGAGCACCGCCGTTCTAAGAACGGCGTTTTCTTTAAGCAGCGCGCTGTGTTCGCAGGCCCGTTTGACAGCAGCCCGCACCGCGTCTGGAACAAACGGTTTTGTCAGGAAGTCGAAGGCACCCTCTTTCATGCTTTCGACCGCGAGTTCCAGGGTACCGACCGCGGTCAGAAAGATCACGGAGGTTGCCGGGTCGCCCTGCTTTGCCGCCTGCAGCACGTCCAGGCCATTGCCGTCAGGCATTTTCTGGTCTGTAAGGACAACGTCAAAGTCTTCCCTGGCGAGAATGGCTGTCGCGTCCAAGGCTCCCGCTGCCTCGACGACGATGTGGGAATCAAGACGAAGATTCGCGGCGAGAATGCGCCGCATATTGGGCTCATCGTCGACAATGAGTACTTTTCCCATCTATAGCTCCTTGTGGGATGTTTCGATTCGATCGTCTGTGGGGACTGCTGAAAGCGTCATGGAAAAGGCAACACAGCCCTTTTGATTGCCGCTAACCCAAAGATCGCCTCCGTGGACCTCGGCCACTCGGCGGGCGATCGCAAGCCCGAGGCCGGTACCACCGGGTTTGGCGCTATAAAACGGTTCGAAAATCCGGGGGAGATCCGCAGCTGAAATGGCCTCGCCCGTATTCTGAACGTTGATCTGAATCCAAGTATCCTTCCGTGCCGCGTCCAGCGCGATTGCCCCGGGCGAATATGCGGCATCGATGGCATTCAAAACCAGATTCAACAACGCTCCTTGCACCTGCGCAGAATCCACTTCGATCGCCAGATCTTCTGAGCAAGAATAGCGTACTTCGATCGACCGGCTCGCGGCGTGGGCTTTCACCGCGTCTACAGTGTAGGAGAGCAGATCGTCTACAAGAATGGACGATAGCTGAGGCGCGACCGGTCGCGCATAGGTCAAAAATTCCGTCGTCAGATGCTCTAACCGGCTCGCTTCTCTTGCCGCGATCTGAACCATTTCTTCGCGGTCCGCTTCGCCAAGAGCGGAGTTGGCCGCGGTTGCAAGGGAACTGGAAATCATGGCTACCGGGTTGCGGATCTCGTGCGCGATCCCGCTGGCAAGGCGGCCTACTGCCGCCAACTTCTCTTCATTGACCAGTTGTTCGCGCGTTGCATGCAGGGCAGCCATGCTCTCGTACAGTTTGGACTGCTGTTGCTTCAGTTGGTGGACGAGGAACCATGCCAATGTTCCGATGACGGCGTAGATGATCGCGATCATGCCGGTTTCCAGATATTCGGTCGACCGGGGGGGAGGATGCAGCGCAAAAAAATGGTCAGTCCACCAAAACATCATTGCGATCGACGAA
>JAJYAE010000442.1 GCA_021779695.1 Acidobacteriota bacterium
GCGATGGCTGGCCTCAGAGCGCGGGCGCTGGCCCCAATCAGTGTCTGGGTCATGCCGTCGAAGATCTGCGCGCTGCCTTGGGCCCGCGCCTGGGCAATGGTGGCCACACGACGGTCCTGGTTGGCGGCAGTGTCCGGCTGTGGCTTCGAGCACATAAAAGCGAGACCGCGCATCCGCTGCGGCGCCTGGCGCCAGAGTTCAAGCAGCACATAGCCGCCAATTGAGCACCCGGCAAACACAGCCTCAGCGATGGCAAGATGATCCATCAGCGCCCATGTGTCCGTGGCCAATTGCTTCATGGTAAGCACAGGCGCATCGGGCACACGATTGAACATGCCAACAGGCAATCCACTTCCGAGCGCGGAAGCTCCGTGACCACGCAGGTCCGGCGCGATGGCGCGCACACCGGGCAACCGTTGCACGAGAGGCTGCCAGAAAGAGTGATCCAGGGGCGTGGGATGCAGAAAAACGACGGGCAGTCCCGCGCCGGCGTCAACAAACGAAAGCTCTGCGGAATCCGATCGAAAGAAATGCCTCATATCTTGGGAGGATACGCCGCATGCGTATCCAGCGGCTCCTCGGGGATGCCGACCCAGGCGGCCAGATAGGCCACTGCAACCAATCCACCCGAAAAGAGCGTTCCAACGACGGTCAATACCCGCACCAGATTGACGTCCCATCCATAGGCCTGCGAGAGCCCAATGCAGACGCCGGCAATCTTGCGTCCCACGCGGGGTCGTTGCAGCGGGCGTGCCGTGGAAGGCATGGCCGTCACCACGGCTCCGCAATTGGAGCAAAAGCGGGCGCTGGGTGGAAGCGAAGTTCCGCAGCGATGACAGTAGAAGGCCATGGGAAAACTCTCCATAAGGGCTGCGCACCCTCTGGGATATCTTACGGAATGCGGGCAAGATCGGTTCCCCGCCAACCCAGACGGATCCGGTGCCTGTCAGCGCCCCCTGTACGGATTTCGGAGGTATTTGCGGGCCTGATCCGCACGGGTCGTGTCGGGTCCCGCGTCGATGGCTTCCTGGTAATCCCGTATCGCGAGTTTCCGTTCTCCGCCCAGGTCGCGGCACTGTCCGCCAGAAAGCAGCGAGCGAATCTTCAGCTCTGGACCCACACCGGCCGCGTTGGCTGCCTTTTCATAGGCTTTGGCAGCTTCGCTATATTGGCGCTGGCCCCGAAGAGCATCCCCGAGTCCGAAGTAGGCAAGCTGCAACCGGGGATCCACGAAATATCCAGGCTTCTCGCCATCGGCCACAATCTCGCGATAGGCATCCACCGCGCGCATGCCCTCGCCGGCGTCCTTGCGCAGATTGGCCTCTTCCAGACAGAAAAGGTAGTCGTGCGGATACTGCGTTTTCAGGCTCCGCACCACCTCGATGGCCTCGGCATATCGGCCCTCGCGGCGCAGAAAGAGCGCAATCACGGTGCGAGCCTCGACGCTGGTGATGACGCCCCGGTTGCCGTCGTCCCGCAGCATTTCAAGCCCCTTGGATTTGGATCCCGTCATCCCCACAAAGCCGATGAGCAGCTTGAATGGTAAGGGCAGCGCGCCCACCACGTACTGGTAGACGCCCACGATGAGCTTGGCGTCAATGTAGTTCGGGTCCAGTTCCAGCACTCGCTGGCAATCGTCCTTGGCTGCTATGGCCAACCGAAAGGCCGCGCCAAATTTCCGCTCCACCATGGCCAGATAGGTGGTCTTGAGGCTGCGTGCCCAGCCGCGTGCGAACAACGCGTCCACGTCATTCGAGTTTCGGCTCAAACGCCAGTCCGCTTCGTGGATCGCCTCATCGGCAAGACCCAGGATGCGATCACGCGCCCTGGGGTCTTCTTGCGTCGCATGCCGGCCGGTCAGAAATCCGTCGGTGGCGTAGAACGTGGTATCAAGCAAGTCCTGACGATAGAGTTCCTGAAAAAGCTCGACATTCAGCAACAGGTCAGTGGCCTGCGGATCCCCGGGATGCAACGCGTGAAAGTGCTGGAAGCGCTCGACTGCTCCCACATAATCCAGATTGTAAAAATGCTGATAAGCCTCGCGGACAAGTGGATCGCGGTTGAGCGGATTTGTGTGGACCTCTGACGCTCCAACGAGCGAAGGCGCGCCTGCCAAAACCATGAAGACCGCAATACGCATCACTCTACTTTTCAGTAACTTCACCCATCCTCCGCTTTCGATCAATCAAACCTCGCCAGAAGAGCGCACGCAAGACGAGCCGGCCGCCGCTCTCTGCTCCACTTCCGATGCAACTGATTTCCACAGCTTTCCCAGCCGCCGGAGAGGAATTCCCTTTCTTCTGACGTTCTTACCTTTGAGAGGGTGCGCATGGCCTGCTCCCCCTGATCTCATCGAACGCGCCATTTGCAGGCCTTTCGCTCTTCAACAAGCCCTTGAGTTTGAGGATCGTGGAATGACCAGAGTTGAAATGCTTGGATTGTTGCTGAATCAAGCTCAGTTTAACGGATTTGAGTTTAGGAACTGGTACCAGGCGAACATTCAGTCTTCCTGGCCGGGCACAGAACTGGCCGCTGAAATTCTGTCCCGCGAGGGGCGTTACTACTGCCTGCTTTTCTCGCACGAATTTGCACAATGCTTCTGGCGCACCGGATCCGCCATTAGTTTTCGGGTTCCGTCCATCACCTACAGCCGAGTGAACGGAAAGGGCGAAGTCGTCGAAGTCAAGCGGAAGCCCTTCACCCGTCGCAGCGTCAAAGCCGATGTGTGGAAGTACCATTTGCGGCAGATGGCAGAAGCTGAGAATCCCATCCAATACCTGTGCCGTTTTCTGCCCATCGCGGATCAGGAAAGGCTTGAAACCTGCCTCGAGGCGCTGGCCCGCGAGGCGAGCCAGAAGGGACGCCCTCGGGATGAAGCCGCGCTGGGTTAGCATGGGGTTATGACCACCCCTGCCTCTCCAGCCACATCGGGCTCTTCGTCTGCAACCGACCCTGTGGAGCGGGCGCGGCAGCATCTTATTGTCGCGCTGGATGCTCCCAGCAAAGCGCTCGCTTTACAGATGGTAGACCGGCTGCAGGGGACCTGCCATTGGATGAAGGTGGGCCTCGAGCTCTTTACCGCAAGCGGG
>JAJYAE010000443.1 GCA_021779695.1 Acidobacteriota bacterium
AAAAGGGCCCGGCGTCTGCTCCGTGGTCTTGGCGGTCAGGCCGATGACCTGATGAATTTCATAGCGCGCAAGGTAGGGCGCAGAGCCAAGGTTTGGGTTGCGCACCACGTCCAGATTTGTGAACCCGGCCAATCCGAGCGCCTGGCTCAGCCCGCGCCCGCCAGCGCTCTCGAAATCGAGAATCAGGTCTGTGTTGTAACGGACAGAGCGCGTGGGTCGCAGCACCGTGTAGAGCGTGCCGACCATCGACGTCTTGTATTCGGCCGAGTTGCGAAAGCTGTTCGGTCCCTGATACGCGGAGTGGAAGGGCAGACGGCCCTGATAGATGACGTTCGCCTGGCCGGAGACCCAGTAGCGGCTGTCACCGGCGTGCGGAGCCATGGTGACGATAGGCGCGGCTGGCGTCTGCGCGCAGGCCGCCCCGTGGGCCGCGAAGAGTGTGAGGCCGAGAAGTATAAAAAGAGGAAGAAAGCGTCGATTGCAGAGGAGGAACATAGGATGACTTTCAGGCTGCGTAAGGTCAGGATGCAGGGCGGGGTAGAATAAATCCTAGTATACCCCCATAGGGTTTGTACTATACCCTGGGTGGGTATTGTCAACGGGAGGCTCTGCATGTCTATTCAGGAACGGGAGAAGCTGAAGCTGGTGCAGCGCGTGCGCCGATTGCGCGGCCAGTTGGATGCCGTGGAACGGCTGGTGACTGCCGATGAGGACTGCGGCGGCCAGCTCATGCTGCTGGCGGCGGTGCGCGGCGGTGTCAACAGCCTGATGGGCGAGGTGATGGAGACGCACATTCGCTTCCACCTGACCGACGGGGCCAAGGAGAGGATTGCTCCGGAGCTGGCCGAAGATCTGATCGACCTGGTGCGGGCCTACTTGAAATGAAGGTGGCGTGGCGCACAAGCACGGCTGCCTCGGCGTCGGGTTATGCGCGTCCGGCAAACTCGCGCGTCTCGGTGTAGACCTTCACCTTGTCGCCCACCTCGACAAAGAAGGGGACGCGGATTTCAAGGCCAGTTTCGAGCTTGGCGTGCTTTGTCACAGCGCCGCTGGCGGTGTTGCCACGAACGCCGGGCTCTGTGTACGCGACTGCCAGCTCGACCTTTTCGGGCAGTTGCAGTCCGATGGGATTGCCGTTGAATTTGTCCACCTTGATGATGACGCCCTCGAGCAGGAACTCCAGCGCGTCGCCGAGCTTGTCGCCGGCCAGCGTGATGGTCTCATAGCTTTCCTGGTCCATGAAGTGCGAGCCGTCGTTGTCCGAGTAGAGATACGAAGCCTCGACCGTCTCCAGATCCGGCTCCTTGAACTTGTCGCTGGCCTTGAAGGTCTTGTCGAAGACGGCGCGGGTCAGCAGATTGCGCATCTTCAGGCGCACCAGCGTCTGCCCGCCGCGCGCGGTGGGCGTGGAGACCTCAACGTCGAGGCAGTAATAGGGAGCGTTCTCAAACTCGAAGTACATCTTGCGCTTGATGTCGATTGCGTCAATCAGTGCGGGCATAAAAGCATTTTATTCGCTGCGAGCGGCAGGTGGCCCACTCTCGGACTTCAGTATATGCATCAAGGTGTCGAGAGGTGTGCCCCGCTCATCGCGGCTTTATCGCGATGAACGGGGCGCTTGCCGGGCCGGGTTACGCGCTGGCGGGGGCGCGCATGGCGTCGAGCGCGGCGGTGAGGTCGGCGGCGAGCGTCTGCTGCATTTCGGGCGTGAGTTTCTGGCCCTGCCTCGTGAGATAAAACACGTCGATGGCGGTTTCGCCTTCGGTGTCAATGAGCGCGACCTCGATGTTGCACTGGTGCTGGTTGAGCGTGAGGGCAATGGTGCGCAGCAGGCCCGGCACGTCCTGGGCCACCACCTGGAGGATCGTCGAGTGGGTGGAGGACTCCGTGTCAAACTGCAGGCGCGTGGCCACCTCGACCTTGGAGTTGCCGGGGTTGTTCATGTGGCGGCGCGCGTCGAGGAGTTGCTCGACGGGAATCTTCTGCGCGACCACATCGTGCAGGTTGGCGAGGAAGCGGTCCTTCTCGCTGGGGTTCAGCTCGATAGTGCGGAAGGTGTCAGTGAACTGAAAGCTATCCACCACGATGCCCGCGTCGTTTGAGAAAGCTCCGGCCTTGACGATGTTCATGCCCCAGGCGGCGAGTGCCCCGGCCACGTCGGCAAAGAGGCGGCTGCGGTCGCGGGCGATGACGGTAAGGTCAAAGAGTTGGCGATGGGGGCGCAGGTCAAGCTGCACGGAGTCTTTGTCGAGGTTGGTGGCGAGCTGGAAGTGGTTGCGGATGTGCTCAGGGAGGCGGGTCTGCAGGTAGCGCTGTGGCAGGCCTTCGAGGAACTGCTTCAGCGGGTTGTACTGGTTGGCGGGCACCATGGCGCGGATGCGGTTGAGCAGCGTGGGGTCAATGGCGGAGTGGTATCGGACCTCGTCCACGCTGCGATCCATGAAGTTGGCTGTGGCCATGTAGAGCTGCCACAGATTCTCGGCCTTCCACGGAGTGAGCGCCTCAGGGTTCACGGCCTTGATATCCGCGTAGGTCATGAGGGTAAGCATTTTGAGCAGCATGGGGCTGCCGATTTTGTCAGAGAAGCCGCGCACGTTTTCGATGTCGAAGATGTCGCGGCGAAGCGCGTTGGACATTTCCAGGTGCATGCGGATGAGTTTGAGGACCGTCTCGCGCTCTTCGGCGTCGAAGTCCAGGCGGGCGAGGAAGCTGTCTGCCAGTTCGACGCTCTGGCCGGTGTGCTCGCCGCTGCGGCGGCCCTTGCCTGTGTCGTGCAGCAGCAGCGAGAGCAGGAAGAGATCGAGGCGGTCAATTTCCGGCAAGAGCTGGGCCAGGCGGTGCTCGTAGTCGTGCGTGGGCTGTCGCAGGCCGTGGACGTTGTCGATGGTGAGGAAGGTATGCTCGTCGACGGTGTAGCGGTGGTAGCTGTCGCGGATGACGAGCGCGTCAATGCCGTGGAACTCGGGGATGAGCATCTCCAGCACGCCGAGAGCGTGCATGGTGCGCAGGGCGTGTGCGGCGTGGGGCCCGAGCAGCACTTCGCGCAGCGAGTTCCACAGGTAGGGTCCCTCGGGGATATG
>JAJYAE010000101.1 GCA_021779695.1 Acidobacteriota bacterium
GAAGCCGCAGCCGGACACTGCCGCCAACCAGGACCGTCGTGTGGCCACCATTGCCCAGGCGCGGGCCCAAGGCAGCGCGCAGATCTTCGACGGCATGACCCAGACACTGATTGGGGCGAGCGCCCGCGCTCTGAGGCCAGCCATCGCTGGAGAACTGCGCGCCCACATGCAGCAGACTCCGGAGGCGCTCGTGGCCACGCAGGCCGGTCTGGCCACGCGGCCTGACTCCATCCCCACGATGGCTACCATCCATGTTCCTGTCTTCGCCCTCTGCGGCGGAGAGGATCCCGCGGTGACAGCGCCTGAAATGGAGATCCTGCGGACAGCTCCGGGCGGTTGCGACTGGCACCTGCTGGCCAGCGCCGGACACTTTGCCGCCTATGAGCAACCCGACGCCGTAGCGCAGCGGTTCGGCTCGTGGCTGCAAAGGTTCTAGAGCATTTTCGATTCACGAGGGGATTACGCCATGGCTGCGCTGCTGGATGCGATAGCCTTGAAGAAAGCACACCGCTTTCGGGATCCCCACATTGACCATTGCATCCATAGCTTCCTCGCGCCCCTTTCGCCTGGCTCAGCCGCAGGGCGTTCTTCATTGCGGCTCGGTTTCACTTGAGACGCTTGCGCGGACGTTCGGCACCCCGCTCTACGTCTATTCCGCGGACCAGATCCTGGAGCGGCTGCAACTTTTTCAGCAGGCCTTTGCGGGCTGCGACACGCTCGTATGCTATGCCGTCAAGGCCAACTCCGCTCTGGCCATTCTCCAACTTCTTGCACAGCATGATGCCGGGTTTGACATTGTCTCTGGAGGTGAACTTGAGCGCGTTCTCACCGCGGCGCCCGATGCAGCAAACCGCGTTGTCTTCTCCGGGGTTGGCAAAACTCCGGCGGAGATTGACCGAGCGCTTGACGCGGAGATCCTCGAGTTCAATGTGGAGAGCGAGACCGAACTGGAGCTGCTTGCCGACCGCGCGCGCAAATTGAAGCGGAAGGCGCGGGTTGCGCTTCGCGTGAATCCCGATGTCTTTGCCGAGACTCACCCGTATATTTCCACCGGCCTGCGCGAGCACAAGTTCGGCATCGACATTCGCCGTGCGTTCCGGATTTACAAATCGATGCAGGGCAGCCGATGGTTGGAACCGCATGGTGTCAGCGTGCACATCGGGTCGCAGATCCGCTCTGCAGATCCCTTCGGGGCCGCGCTTGAACGGGTCAACAAGCTGGTGCGCCAACTGGATCGCGCCGGAATCTCATTGGGTTCGATTGACGCCGGTGGTGGTCTGGGCATCGACTACCACGGAGGCAGTTTTGACGCAGCCGCCAAGGTGCGCGAGTACGCGCAAGCGCTGCAAAGCGCGCTGGCCGGCTTTGAGGGCCGCCTGTTGCTGGAACCGGGCCGGTTCCTCGTCGCACAGGCCGGCGCATTGCTCGCGCGTGTCTTGTATGTGAAGCGGAATGGTTCCAAGACCTTTGTGATTACCGATGCGGCGATGAATGATTTGATCCGGCCGGCGCTCTACCAGGCGCATCATGAGATTGTGCCCGTGCGGCCGCGGCGAGGAAAGGCGCGCGCCGTCGATGTGGTGGGGCCGGTATGTGAGTCGGGCGACTTTTTTGCGCGCGACCGTGCACTGCCTCCGCTGCGGCCGGGTGACCTGGTTGCACTGCTCGACGCCGGCGCTTATGGCATGGCGCAGAGTTCAAACTACAACACGCGGCCGCGACCCGCCGAAGTGCTGATCCAGGGACGAAAGGCACGGCTCATCCGTCGTCGTGAAACGATGGGTGATCTTTTTGCGCCGGAGATTCTTGCAACGGAGACTTAATTTCGTCTTTCTCTTCATTCGGTGCAACTCTGGCATTTCCCCGCTCGTCCCTGTAAGGTTGTGCGCGGAGGAAATTTGAGAATGAAACGTTTTTCCAGGCCACTTTGTGCTCTTCTTGTTGCGGCAATGGCCATGCTGCTCTCCTCTTCAATGCATGCGGATCCGCTGACCGTAAAAACGGCGCAGGGCAAGGTACATGGCAAGACCATCAACGAGGGCAAAGTGAAAGCCTTCCTCGGCCTGCCTTACGCTGCGCCTCCAGTCGGCGATTTGCGCTGGAAGGCGCCGCTGCCGGCCGCTTCGTGGAAGGGGACACGAGATGCGACAAAGTTTGGGAATCACTGTGCGCAGAATCCCGTTTTTGCGGACATGATCTTCCAGGATCCCGGCCCGAGCGAAGACTGCCTCTACCTGAATGTCTACGCACCGGGCGGTGCGAAGGCCAAGAGCAATCTCCCCGTGATGTTCTGGATCCACGGAGGCGGCTATGCCGGCGGCGCCAGTTCGGAGCCGCGCCACAATGGCGACTATCTGCCGCTGCGCGGTGTGGTGCTGGTGACAATCAACTACCGTCTTGGCGTCTTCGGCTTTCTGGCCACCAGCGATCTTGCCAAAGAAACGGATGGTTCGGCAGGGAACTATGGCCTGATGGACATGGTGTCTGCATTGCACTGGGTGCAGGACAACATCCGAAACTTCGGCGGAAATCCGGCCAACGTGACGATCTTTGGCGAGAGTGCGGGCTCCTTCGCCGTCAGCACGCTGATGGCGTCCCCCATGGCGCAAGGCCTCTTTGCGAAAGCGATTGGCGAAAGCGGAGCGGCGTTTCCCAGCGCCTTGAATCTGGGCGGAGAGACCGTGGATCAGGTCGCCAAGACGACCGATCCCTGGGTTGAATCGCTCGGCGCGCACTCGCTCGCCGAACTGCGCGCCATCCCCACCGATAAGATCCTGGCCGCTGCTCTGCAGAAAGGCGCGCCGCGATTCGCTCCCGTTCTCGATGGCAAGCTATTGACCGAGCCCGTACCGGAAACCTACGCGCAAGGCAAGCAGGCGCACGTTCCTTTGCTGGCAGGTTGGAATGCGGATGAAGGCAGCTTCATGGCCATGCACGGGATGACCGTGGACGGATGGAAGAAGTTTGCGGAGAGCGAGTTTAAAGATCGTGCGCCCGAGTTCCTCAAACTCTATCCGGGCAACACCGATGCAGAAGCTCTGCGCTCCGCCATCGACTTCGGCAGCGATTCGTTTATCGCCTTTGGAACCTGGAAGTGGATTGAAGCGCAGCGCAAGACCGGCGGCGCTCCGGTTTATCGCTATCACTTCGAACTTGCCGCATTACCCAGCAAATTCCATCCCGGCACGTTCGCCTTCCACTCCGACGATATCGAGTACGTCTTCGGGACCCTGGATACGCGTCCCGGCTGGACCATCCGTCCGGAAGACCGCACGCTGAGCGACCAGATGATGGGCTACTGGACGAACTTTGCCAAGACGGGCAATCCCAATGGGCCCGGCCTGCCCAACTGGCCGGAATATGGGTCCGACAATGCCATCATTCACCTCAACAACCCCATCACGTCTGGTCCGTCGACGGTGCATGCCCGCTACGAGTTCCTGTTGCAGGGAATTCCGCCCATGCACATGTAGGCTTCGCGGGTGCAGTTACAGCAAAAAAGGGCCGCGCGATGCGGCCCTTTTTGCTGTTTCGAATCTGAGTTGATGCGGTGCGGAAAGACGTGCGCGATTTGCCGCGATTCAGTCTGTGCCTCCGGCAGCCGATGCCGTACCCGCTGCATCTGCGAATCCGGCCGCCTGTTGGGCAGGAATCGAGCTGATGGGGGGTGGGTCATTGAAGGAGGAAGTCCTGGCATTGATGGCGTCGGAGTAGTCCGGTCCGAGTCCCAGCTTCTTCAGAGCCCGTGAATCCGGCATTAGCTTGGTCTGCCAGCCATTGTCCGCCTGAAACTTCTGCATTGCGGACTGCGTCGTCGTATCCCATTTGCCGTTGGCATCGTCGTTGCTCAAATAGTGCTCGCGGACAAGGGCCTGCTGGATCTGCGTCACGCGTTCGGACTCGATCGCCTGCTGCCCACGAACCCGGCGCACTGACCGGCGGCTGACCCTGTGAGAACGCGCGTGGGTCTTGTGCGTGGAATGCCGCGTTGCAGGGGCCTTGTGAGAGTGGGTGGCGAACGCCGGCGCACTGAAGAGGGCCGCCGTTAACACAATCCCCAGACCTGCTCGGAATGAAAGCACTCTGGTGTACCTCGGGTCATATAGATAAACACGTACACTTCGATTTTAACCAAGTTTTGAACCGGGGGACACCAGGAAAGTGGCCTTTGGTAACAAAACTGGCTACACCAGATCGTCAGCACTCTATCCGCTGTGGAACCTGTGCCTTAGCGAAGCAAACCGCATCGATCCGGAGATCAGCCCTTCCTGCCCGGTGTTCGGATGTGGCCCGGCACCCATTGATGGAGCGGGGTTTACGGCGCCACAAACACGAAGGCCCGGATCAGGAGAATCCTGGCCCGGGCCTATCCCTGCCGGTCGGTCACCTACTGCAAGGTGCCGCCGATGTAGTTGATGCCCGCCTCAGGATGATGTGGATCCATCACTTCAAAGACCACATCGTCGCCGGATTTCAGCGTCTTGACCACGGCATCGTACTGCGCCTTGGTGCCGGTTGGTTGCTTGTTGATGCGTGTGATGACCAGCCCGGGAACAAGTCCCTGCAGGTCGGCAAAGGAGCCTGTCCGCACCGAGAGAATGACGACTCCCGAGACGTGGAGCTTGGCCACGGTTGCCTGCGATGCCTCGCGCACCACGATTCCCAGCGTCGCCTCGCCCGCGTCAGCTTGCTGCTGCGGTGCTGAAGGCATCTGCTGGGCCCCGAGATCGGCGAAGACCTTTTCGCGGTCGCCGATTGTCACTGTCGTGTCCATCGGCTTGCCGTCGCGCAGGAATCCGAGGCGCGCGGTGCTGCCCGGCCTTCGGCTGGCAATTTCATTCACCAGGTCATTGCCGTCCTTGATGTTGCGGCCGTCAATCGCCGTGATGATGTCGCCCGCCTTCAGGCCGGCCTTGTCCGCCGGGCCTCCCGGCTGCACTTCTTGTACCAGCACGCCGTTCTTAAAGCCGTATACACGATTGACTGCTTCGGGCAGACCTTCACGGAATTGAATTCCGATTGACCCACGCACGACCTTATGGGTGGGACTGATCAGGTCGTTATAGACCGAGACCACCGTGTTGGAAGGCATGGCGAACCCGATGCCCTGATAGCCCGCTGACTGCGTGAAGATTGCGGTGTTCACGCCGATGACTTCGCCATTCATGTTCAGCAGCGGTCCGCCGGAATTGCCCGGATTGATGGCTGCGTCCGTCTGAATGAAGTGTTGGAACTGGCCGCTCGCGCCCGGCTCGATGGTGCGATTCTTGGCAGAGATGATGCCGGCCGTTACCGTTTGCGAAAGGGCAAACGGGCTTCCGATGGCTTCCACCCAATCGCCCACCTGGGCGATATCGGAGTTGCCCATCTTCACAGTGGGCAAGGGTGTGTTGGTGTCGATCTTGATCACGGCCAGGTCGGTGGCCTTATCCGTGCCAATCAGCCGCGCCGGCCGGCCCAGGTCCTGCGTGTCCGGATCGGTGGAGAGCTTCACATAGATCTTGTCGGCCTTCTCCACAACGTGATTGTTGGTGATGATGTAGCCCTTTGGATCCACGATGAAGCCGGAACCCAGCGACTCCTGCACCCCGCCTCCCTGGTCGCCCTGGTCTGGAACTTGCCCGCCAAAGAAGCGATTGAAGAAGTCCTGGAAATTGTCCTGGCCCTGCTGGTCGTTGTCGCCATTGCCTTCATCGGGGCTCTGCGGCGGCGGCTGGAGGATGTGGCCATGGAAGTTGCGGCTGCGGCTGTCAGACTGCTTCGGGAAGGTCTGCGTATTGATATTGACGACCGCGGGACCCACCAGCTTGGCAATCTTGACGAATTCGTTTGGAGGAACCGGCGAATTCACCACTTTCAAGGGTGTTGCATCCGCGCTCGAATTCTGCTGCTCCTGTCCGCGCACTCCATGCGCCACATAAGATCCGGCCACGATGACTGCGGAGCTGGTGGCCAGAAGAAGAAAAGCTGAAGCAAGGCGGCGCGTGCGCAGCCGTTCGATCAACGAATTCATGGGGTGGTTAACCTCGTCCGATACCCAGCGCTTCCGCTGGCGAGTGAGTGCGACATCAACAGTATAGACAGTATGATGCTGCCTTGACTCGCCGGGTGGCGACTACGCCGCACTTTCTTTCCTATAGACGCCGGTTCCGGCAAAGGGTTGCAAAAGCGTGTGCTACCATCCGGCATGCCCTCTTTGCCATCTGCTCCCAAGTCTGTCGGCCTAGGTGCTTTGCTGCTCATCTTATCCGCTCCTTGCGTGATTGCCCAGGCTGCGACGGCGTCCTCTCCCGCTCAAGGTTCCGCTCCGCGCGATCCAGCGACTCAGCTGTTCAACCGGCTGGCCGGCGCCATGCAGGGGGGCTCCGCTGCATGGACGCCCGAACAACTTGCGTCAATGGCCCGGCTCCGGGACGCGGCCATGGGAGACGCCTATACCTTCGACCAGTTGCGCTACCTCACGGACAACATAGGTCCCCGCTTGAGCGGATCACCGCAGGCTCAGGAGGCTGTGGATTACGTCGCCAGCCAGATGCGATCCCTTGGGGCTGAGGTCACGCTTGAAAAGGCATCTGTGCCGCACTGGGTCCGTGGCGCAGAAACGGCTGAGCTTGTCGCCTGGCCGGGGCAGACTCCCGGAACAACGCAAAAGATTGTGCTCACCGCACTGGGCGGCAGCGTTGCCACCCCATCCGATGGGATCACCGCTCCGGTCGTCGTGGTCGATGACTGGCAGCAACTCCATGCGCTGCCGGCCGGCGCCGCTGCCGGCAAAATTCTGCTCCTGAATCACAAATTCGACAAGGAACTCGCCTCCAACGGTCACGGAGACGAGGCTTATGGTTACGACGTGGTTTATCGCGCCGGTGGCCCGCTGGCCGCAGCCTCCGCAGGAGCCGTCGCCGTGCTCGTCCGCTCAGTGGGCGGAGCGGACTACCGGTTGCCCCACACGGGCATCACCCTCTATCCGACAGGTATCACCAAGGTGCCGGCGGCCGCCGTCACCGCGGAGGATGCAGACCTGCTCAAGGACCTCGCCAGCCAGGGCCCGGTGACGATGCATCTGACTCTGACTCCGCAAACGCTGCCCGACGCCACAAGTTACAACGTGATTGCGGACTGGAAGGGAACTGAGCACCCGGAGCAGGTGGTCATTGTCTCCGGTCATCTGGATTCATGGGATCTGGGCACCGGCGCCATTGATGACGGGGCCGGCATCGTGGTCGCCATGGAGACCCTGCATCTGCTCCGCCAGCTCAATCTGCATCCTCGTCGCACCGTACGATTTGTTGCATGGATGAGCGAGGAGGAGGGATCAGAGGGCGCAGCGCAATATATGGAGGATTACAAGGCCGAAATCCACAACCACGTCGGTGCAATTGAAAGCGACCTCGGTGCCGACCACCCAAGCGGAATTTATATTGCAGGCAAAAACGCACTGGCGGCGTGGTTACGTCCCATCTCCCAGGTGCTGGAGCCCATTGGCGCCGAACTGCTGACTCCGTCGCCGGAGACCGGTGAAGATATTGCGGGGCTCACCCGGGATGACGTACCAAGCTTCGCGCCAATCCAGGACAGCCGCTTCTATTTCAACTATCACCATACGGCCGCGGACACTCTGGATAAGGTTGACCCAAAACACCTCAATGAGAACGCCGCCGTCATGGCTGTGCTTTCCTATGCACTGGCGGATTCGACCAACCCGGCGCCACGATAGCGACCGGTGTCAGGCTTCATGTGCCGTGGGCAGATGAGGCTGCGGGACCAGCTCCGTGAGAGCGATGCCGGCAAGGATCAGCAGTGCGCCGGACGCCGGCCGCAGGCCCATCCGCTCGCCCATGAACATGAACGACGTGATCCAGGCAAAGACCGGCTCCAGCGTGAGCAGGAGCGCAATATGAGTCGATGGCAGGACCGATTGCGCCCAGCTCTGGATCGAAAAGGCCGCCGCCGTTGCCAGTGCTGCGGCGATACCGAGCGCTCCAATCAGGCGCGGGGTCCAGTGCACGTGCGGATGCTCAATCAAAGGAAGACTCAGCGCCATGTAGATTGCACAAAATCCAATCTGGAGCAGGGCAAGGGGCTGGAAGGCCACTCGCGGCGAATAGTGGCTCAATGCCATGCAGTGAAACGCAAATCCCACCGCGCAACCAAGCGTCAGCAGGTCTCCCAGATTGATGGAGGATAGGTCTGGCAGCATCGCGGCTGCTCCATCCGCCAGCGAGTGTGCGGCATGGCCTCGCACAGCAGATGGCACGGTTAGCAGCACGATGCCAGCAAAAGCCAGCGCCGCGCCCGCAAAAGCGTTCCAGCGGGGCGGACGCGCTCCTTGCGGCCGCAGGCTGGGAACGGCGGAGATCAGGGGCACAAGCACCACTACCAGTCCTGTAATGAAGGCTGATTTCGAGGGCGTCGTGCGCGCGAGGCCCGTAGTCTGAAACTGATAGCCCGCGGCGAGAAAGAAGCCTACAACCGCGCCGGCTCCAATGTGCCTCAAGCGGATCCCGCGCCATGCGCCGTGGTAAAACACCGCAAGCAAAGCGAACGCCATCGTCATGCGGATCAGATTGAATGCCGCCGGAGTGGCGTCGGACAGGGCACCCTTCACGATGACAAAGGTTGATCCCCAAATCGCAACTACAAAAACCATCAGCAGATAGGCGCGCAGTCTCATCTATCAGGATTATGGCAGTTCGCGTTGAACGCCCGATGCGCGACAGTACATTTACGATCTGAGTCGTTACAATTCTGAGCGTGCAGGCAGCGCGAGACTGCGTTTTGCGCGTCCAACCATGGAGAGACATTTCCGGGGAGGATCGATCGATTGCCCAAAGTGGCGGAGCATGACTTTCTCTTTGGCATTGCGCTACTGTGTGCCGTGATCGTCTTCGGCAACGGTCTGCATTTCCTTGTCTTTCGCTTCGTGCGTCGCCATCAGACCGAGTCGCAGCGTCGTCTACTCGGCATCAGCCGGTACCTCGCGCATCCCGCGCGTGCCGTGCTGCTCGCCATGGGCCTCGTCATTGTTCTACCTCTTGTCCCGAGGATTCCAGCGTTGCTTCGCCCGCAGATCGAGCTGGCCTCGCGCGTTGTGCTCGTGCTCTGCGTAGGCTGGCTCGGAATCGGCGCGGTCTATGTCTTTCAGGCGCTCATGCTCAGCCGCTTTGACATCAGCGCTCGAGACAACCTGCGCGCCCGCCGCGTACACACCCAGATGCAGTTCTTTCGTCGCATCCTCATCGGCATCGTGCTCGTTTTGGATGCTGGGATGCTTCTCTACAACCTGCACAACCCAACTTTATGGACCTATGGGACAGGTTTGCTCGCGTCGGCCGGACTCGCATCCTTGTTTCTCGCCGCTGCCGCCAAATCCACCGTCTCAAATCTCATTGCCGGCATGCAGATTGCGCTCAGCGAGCCCATCCGCATGGACGATGTCGTCGTTATCCAGGGCGAGTGGGGAAGAATCGAAGAGATTACCAACACTTACGTTGTCGTGAAGATCTGGGATGAGCGCCGCCTCGTTGTGCCGCTCAGCTACTTCATCGAGCAGCCCTTTCAGAACTGGACTCGGAGACGGAGCGATATTCTCGGAACCGCCTTTCTCTACGTCGATTACACGGTGCCCATCGAACCCCTGCGTACTGAGCTTGAACGCATCGCCCGAGGCTCCCCGTTATGGGACGGGCGCGTCTGCGGGCTGCAGGTGACCAACCTCTCCGAGCGCACCATGGAGCTACGCTGCCTCGTGAGTTCCGCGGGCTCGAGCGAGAACTTCGATCTCCGTTGCCTCGTTCGGGAAAAGATGATTGAGTTTCTCCGCGACAACTATCCTGCAGCGCTGCCCACGGCCCGTTTTGAAGTGCGAGCCACGGCCAGCACACCTATGGGGCAGGACCAGTCCCTGCTGTCACGGCCGTAATACCTCTAGTTCAGCGGCTGGCCGCTGTAAACCTTTGCGCCTGCGATATACGTGGCCAGAACCTGGGTCGTCAGCAGCGCAGGCGCGCTCACGCGGTACAGGTCGCGATCCACCAGGATGAAATCCGCATCGTAACCGGGAATCAGGAGTCCTTTTTGCTTCTCTTCAAACTCGGCATACGCTGAGCCCTGCGTGTAGGCGGCGAGCGCCTGCCCGCGCGTGACCGCATTTTGCGGAAAGTAGGTCTGCGAGCCTTCCTCGTTCATGCGCGTCACCGCGGCATACAGTCCGCGAAAGGGCGTAATCGGTTCCACCGGATAATCGGTGCCAAATGCCAGGGGCACTCCCGCCTTCAGAAAAGCGTGCCATGCATAGGAGTATGCAGCGCGCTTGGGTCCCAGCCTTGCTTCGGCCCATCGCATATCTGTCAGAACGTGATTGGGCTGCATGGACGCGATCACGCCCAGTTCCTTGAAACGCGGAATGTCGGCCGGGTCCACCACCTGCGCGTGTTCCACACGATTGCGTGCCGTGCGCGAGACCCCGGGCTGTGAAAATGCGTCCAGCGCCATGGCGGTGGCGCGGTCTCCAATCGCGTGAAAACCGATCTGAAAGCCGGCCTTCGCGCGCTCCAGCGTCATTGCATTCAGTTGCTCCTGCGTGTACTGAGGCAAACCGGAGTTCTTTGGGTCGTCTGCATAGGGCGCCTTCAATGCCGCCGTGCGCGAGCCAAGGGACCCATCCATAAAGCCCTTCAACATCCCAGTGTGAAGCATCGGATCATGCAGGTCATGATGTGCACGCATCTTCAGCAACTCTGCGAGTGGGGCCTTGAAAGGAATCCACTCGCTGATGCGCACATGCAGATTTCCCTCCTTTTCCAATTGCTCGTAGACCAGAAAGTCATCCCAGTCGCTGAAGTCCTGCACGCTGGTCACACCATGCGACAGCGCATCGTGAATCGCAAGCAGATCGCCCTTGCGCCGCTCCTCCGTCGTGGGCGGAGGAATCACCTTGTACACCAGCTCTTGCGCCGATTCACGCAGGATTCCCGTCGGCTCTCCACTGGCATCCAGATCGATCGCGCCGCCTTCGGGAGGCGTCGTCTTCCCGGTGATGCCCGCCGCACGCAGGGCCGCAGAGTTCGCAATCGCAATGTGCCCGTCGATACGGCTGAGAAAGGCCGGATGATCGCCCGTGACTCTGTCCAGATCCTCGCGTGTGGGCAGCACCTTCTGAGTCCACAGGGTGTGGTCCCAGTTGCCGCCCGTAATCCAGTGGCCCGGTGGCTCGCTCCCGGCATAGGCCTTGATTCGCGCGAGCATCTCGTCCAGAGAGTCCACAGCGGTCAAATCAAGATGGAGTTTCGTTTGTCCCGCGCTGCCAAGGTGTGTGTGCGCGTCGTTGAATCCTGGAAAGAGACAGGTGCTTGTGTTTTCCGTGTCCAGGTCAATCTTTTTCGTATCCGGACCCGCCAATCGAAGGATCGTGCGGTCTGATCCGATCGAGAGTACCTTTCCATTGGCAATGGCGATCGCCTGCACCACGCGCGGATGATCTGTCGCAAACCCTTCGCCCGTGTAGATCGCCCCATTGTAGAAAATCAGTTCCGGCATTGGCTGGGCCAGACGGTTCGCCATCGCGTCGTGTGATCGTCGTGCTCCCGCGCCGTATGCCGGGAGCGTCAATGCGACTGCGATCAGGAGGGATAGAGTCCGCATGCGCGGAGTGTAGCAGAAACCCAGCTCCCCTACTGCTCAGAAGCCCATTCTGTCATTAGCAGGGTCAGCAGCAGAACACGACGCAGGCCATGTTCGCGATCTTTGTCGCAGAACCATTCCGCCAGCGTGTGCGCGCCACCGCCTTCTCCGCCTGCGCCAATTGAAAGGGCTGGAATGCCCATCGCGATCGGAATGTTGGCGTCCGTCGAGCCGAGACGCAGTTCGGTCCGGATGCCAAGATGCCGGTCCACTGCGCGCAGTGCTTCCAGAAGCGCTGAGTCGAGAGGCAATTCACCCGTCGGCCGGTCGCCGATCGTTGTCACCTCAAATCGAAGCAATCCCTTGTTGCGCACGAGTTCCGCTCTGCTGTTCGCCTGGATCACCGCATCTTCCACAGCCCGGTGCAGAGCGACCTCTAGTCGTAAAAGCTCAGCGGTGCTTGTCGAACGGAAATCAACTGAGGCAGTTGCGCTTTCCGGAATTGAGTTGACGCTGGTTCCGCCGTGGATGGTGCCAATATTACAGGTTGTGCGAGGCACCTCCGGCAAAGATACCCCCGCCAGGGAGTTGAGCGCAGCCGCCAGCGCGGCAATCGGATTCGGCGTCCCTGCGTCAGTGAAGCTGTGCCCTCCCGGTCCAAACACTGTCACCTTGAAGCGCCGGCTGCCCAGGGCTTGCGTCACCGCTGTATCTGCACCTGCCCCATCCAGCGCGATGTGCGCTGCAACACGTCCCGCCAGCGCGCGCTGCTGATAGAAATGCCGCACTCCGCGCAGATCGCCTTCGCCTTCTTCGCCCACGTTGGCCAGCAAAAGCAGAGGCGCAGCCAGTTCGATCTCCCCTTCGAGCAGGCACTGCGCAATCGCCAGAAGACCTGCCACTCCGGCGCCGTTGTCGCACGCGCCCGGCACGCTCAGGCGCGTGCCTCCATCCACATGTTCAACCTTTGGGCGTAGCTCCACCTCGGCTGGAAACACCGTGTCAAGATGCGCAGACAGCACAACCACGGGTCCACTGCTTCCCGCCGGCAAGTTCCTGGCGGGCACCGTCCCCAGCACATTCCCCAGCTCATCCGTATGCGCATCCGACACTCCCATCGCTCGGAGCCTCTGCGCAATCCACGCGGACCGGCCTTCTTCTCCAAAGGGCGGAGCGGGAATCTCACATAGCTCGCTTTGCCACTGCATAATCTTCTGTCCATGCGTGTGCAGCCACGCAAATGCAGCATGAACCTGCCGGCGCGCAGCCAGCTGGGTGA